>JAFIGF010000199.1 GCA_020831535.1 Opitutales bacterium
CTCAATTTCGGACGAAAAGAGATTCTCTATGGATATAATTTTTCCGCTGAAAGGGCAGAATCTCTGCAACGGATCTGAGTGCAATTCTTCCCAAAGTTTATAGCGAACGATGTTTTCGCGCTTGCTGGCATCATGTCCGGCTTTTTCCACGGCCTCACGGGCGATTTCGTTGCGCTTTCTGTTTTCGGTCTGTTTTTTCTTGAGTTTATTGGTCTGTTCCGCGCTGAAAGCAAAATCCCTAGCCAATTCGATACGGATGACTTCCGGTGGTCCATATTTGTGAATGATCGCGTTTACGACCCGACGAAGCTGGTTTAAGCCAATATGAACGGTGGGGTTGGGGATTCGACCAAATTTGACTTCGGGAATGTCGGGAACCCCATGCTTGCCATGGGAAGGATGAGGCATGGTATAGTTTTCCAGAATTTCTCCGTAGTAGGGTAATTCACTCCGGTTTTTGATATTGGCTAACGGGTCTTTTAATCCCGATTCTGCCACGGCCTCGCTGTAGATGAAGCCTTTCTCCAGGTATGGAAGTATTTTTCCGAGTGCAGTCCGCCCCAGGCGTCCATAGCCGTCGGGCAACTTAGCGTTTAAGCAAGCTTGAGCATGATTGTCATTTAAACCCCATTCCGAAACCAGCCAGGCATGGACGGCATCGTCTTCATCCTGCAATTCTTTATCTTCGGCGCCAATGAGTTTCAGAACAATTCGATCTTGGTCTTCCAGTGATAAATCGAACCATTTTTTACCAAAACATTCATCCTTACTAAGGGCCTGAGCGGCTAAATCGCCCTGTAAATTCTTCCGGCCCATTTCCTCCAAGTTCAGAAAAGCCGAGGAATCTTTGAGGATTTTCGTTTTTATCTTACTGAAGGTCAGTTCCCCTTTTTTATTAAGAAGGTTGGTTTCCTTGGCCGTTATTAGAAGCTGTTCTGCGATAAGCTTGCGCTCTTCTTTGGTGAGGAAGCGAAAAGACAGATTCTGGCGCAATTCCAAATTGTTGATTTCCTGAAAAATCCTGAATCTTTGCTGACTTGGTAAGGCGAGGGGAGCACGACTTTCATCGGTGAGAAAGCGGCAGGAGCCCACCTTGGGCTTTTTCAGCGGACGCTGATTGATGATAATATGAAGAGCTTTCTTCAATTTTTCTTCATTCAAATCAGGATAGAACTCCGCCTGCTTTTTGAAAATGGCCCGAATTTCCTCTTCATACATGGATCTTTCCGGGTAAATTTCCCAATGGTTTGTCGAGCCCGAGGTTTGTGGGCGAAAGCGGACAGGTTTTCGCCAGTTTTTCTGTCGTTTGTCGTGGAGGATTTCGCCTAAAGTTTGGTTTTTGGTTTTAGCTTGCAGGTTGGCAATGCCTTTTTTCATTCCCTGCACTTCTTTATCTTCGGACTGAGCTTCCTTGCGGGAAGATTTAAAACCTCTTCTTTTATTGATATGCAACAAAACCCGTCCAATTTCGTGCCTTTCAATTTTTATTTTTGTTGCCTTGGCCCGCAAAGCATAGGGATCGCATTCGGCAAGTTTGCGTGAGTCCTGCGGATCAGCAGGGAGCAGGTTCTCGCCACGGAGAAAATTGAACAAGGCCTGCCTTCGCATGAAGGCACGCTTTCTTCGGCGAGCGGTTTGTTTGGCCAAGCGGCGGCCAACCGCCAAAGGCTCGTGGCTCTTAGCCTCCCGTCCATCATCAAATATACGAACGCCGAGATCTTCAGTGCTCACGATTTTCCCGTTTTCATCGCAGGGGCAAATTGCCCAGCCAATTGATTGAGAGCCGAGGTCAAGCCCCAGCGTATAGGTTGTTTTTTTTCTTGCGTTCATGTTGTTGTGCGGTTTTTATGGAGTTTCGAAAATCAGAAACAGCGATCTTTTCATCCGTTTAAACAAGTGAAATTTATCGCGACAAGTGAAAGAAAGTGCTCCGGCACTTTCTTTTTTTTATCTTCATGGCTTGATGAGCCCGCGGTTGTTGAAAGGATAAGTCAGGGCTTGGGTTCTTGCGTTGTCCGACTGCTGGAAGTGAGGGACAGTCTGGTCTTAAAAGAAAAAGAGCCCATTTCTCGAGAGCAAGGTAAGGAGAATTTTTAGGGCTGTTCATTTGAAAAAAAGAAAAGATTGCTACTATAAAATTGTTATTAATGCTCCGAGACAAGCAGAAACCGTCAATTAATCTTATTTTTTATGATGATATGAGGAAAAACACTCGCGCAGGAAGAAAATCGGGATATGCGGAATCACCGAATATGTAGCGGTGGTTGCAATGCGATGGTGGTACTCAAAAGTTCACCTCTACTATTTTTGCCTTGGTTCTTTAGGAAAAAACCTTTCCACTGCCAGTGATTTGTCTAATCTTCGGACGTTCTCGCAATAAGGTTGTCATTGGCACGAAGAATGTTAGTTTTTCAATTTTACTTTTCAGGGATATGCTTTTGTTAGCCCGATGAACGACTCTTCACCACCACCAACGATAGCTCTTTTTGAGTATTACAAGGATTTCTACCGGCGGCACCGGCAGGAAATTATCCTGGTGGGGATTTTGCTGGCGTTGTTTCTAGGCATAATTTTGATGGGTCGTTTGATGGCGGCGGTCATTGTGGCGGTCATTCTGGCTTATCTTTTGGAGGGGCCGGTTTCTTTCATTGAAAAGCGTCGGGTCTCACGCTGGTTGGCGGTTTTGGCGGTATATTTTGTTTTCGTGATCAGTCTTTTGGCTACATTCTTTGCCTTGGTCCCGGTGCTGATTGCACAAACCGGAACCCTGCTTTCGGATTTGCCGGATTACGTGCGGGGGGCGGAGGAATTTTTGGAAAAACTGCCGGAGGAATACCCCGATTATGTGGACGAGGCCACGATTGCCCAGTTGTTGCAAAACATACGCTCCTACCAGAATGAGCTGACCAATCGGTTTTTTGGGATCATGCTCAGTATCCTGCGGCATGGCTTTACCTTTATCATCTACATGGTGTTGGTGCCGTTGATGGTTTTCTTTTTCATCAAAGACAAAGACAAGATCCTTTCCTGGTTGAGTGGGTTTTTGCCCAAGGAAAGAACGTTGGCGCAAAAAGTTTGGGGCGATACGAATCGCCAGATTGCGAACTTTATCCGGGGGAAATTCTGGGAGGTTCTCATTGTGGGGACCGTGGCGACCATCGCCTTTCTGTTACTGGGGTTGGATTTTGCCATTTTGTTCGGGGTGTTGACGGGGCTGTCGGTTTTGATCCCCTATATCGGGGCGACGGTGGTGACTTTCCCCATCGCTTTGGTGGCTTGGTTCCAGTTTGGGATGGGGCCGGATTTTATCTACGTCCTTTCCGCGTACCTTATTATTCAAATCCTCGACGGCAATGTGCTTTTCCCGCTGCTCTTCTCGAGAGTGGTGCATTTGCATCCGCTGGCAATTTTGGTTGCTTTGATTTTCTTTGGTGGGATTTGGGGGTTCTGGGGGCTGTTTTTCGCGATTCCTCTGGCGACCCTCATCAATGCGGTCATCTCTTCCTGGCCCCGGAAAAGTGATTTGGCTTTGGAGCCTCCAAAGTAAAATCTTGCGATTGCCGACTTCGTTTTTTGCGTTAGATTTGCCTTATGAAAAACGAGAAAATCATCCTCGTCACCGGTTCCTCGGGATTGGTGGGAAGCCAGTTGGTAAAAGCACTTGGCGAAAAAGGCTACGAGGTCCGACGCTTGGTACGGCGGGAACCTGAAGAAGCCGGTGAGTTTGCCTGGGATCCGGAGGAGGGGGAGGTTGATTCTGCGGCGCTGGAAGACCTTTATGGAGTGATCCATCTCGCGGGCGAAAACATCGCGGAGGGGCGCTGGAGCAAAGAGAAAAAACGCAGGATTTGGACGAGCCGGGAAACCCCCACCGCTTTGTTGGCCTCCCGTTGCCGGGAGCTTTCCACGCCTCCACAGGTTTTTGTCAGCGCCTCGGCTACGGGCCTTTATGGGAATCGGGAAGAGGAGCAGGTCGATGAAGCTTCTTCGCCGGGCGAGGGCTATTTGGCCGATTTGTGCCGGGCCTGGGAGCGGGCGGCAGACCAGGCGGAGGGGAAAAACACTCGGGTGGTCAAGGTGCGGATTGGGCCCGTGCTGTCACCATCGGGCGGACTTTTAGAGAAGGTTTTGCCGATTTTCCGCAAAGGTCTCGGGGGGAAGTTGGGAACCGGAAAGCAATTCATGCCTTGGGTGAGTGTGGATGATTTGATTCGGATTTTTCTTTTTGTATTGGAAAAGGAAACCCTCTCCGGTCCGGTCAACGCAGTTTCGCCCGAGCCGGTACGGAATGAGAGTTTTACCAAAATCCTGGGTCGTCTTCTGCATCGTCCCACCTTCTTTCCCGCACCGGCCTTTGCCTTGCGGACAGCCTTTGGGGAGATGGCCGATGAGATGTTGCTCGGCGGAGCCAAGGTGGCGCCCAAGGTATTGTTGGAAAATGGGTTCGAGTTCCATCACCCGGAAATCGAAAAAGGGTTGCGCTGGGCGCTGAAAAGCGAATGAATGAGGTCCTACTATGTGGCGTCAATCCTATTTCCTGCTGCTGGCTTTCTTCCTGATTTGGAGCACCGTTGGTTTATTTATCGTTGCTTTTAGTCTGAATACCGTTTTCGGGGTGTGGGGAGATGTCATTTATATGACCTCGGGAGCGGCGGTGGTTTTCTTTTCCTGGGTTCGTTTTTATGGGGGGCAGACCGCGTTTCTGGCCTTTTTGTGGGTTGTCCTGATCTCTGCCAGTGCCGAGTTTGTCGGGGTTCGTACGGGCATTCTTTTTGGGAATTTTCATTACACGGAAAATTTCGGCCCGCTGCTTTGGCAAACGATTCCCTTAATGATTCCCTTGGCCTGGTGGATCATCCTCGGATCGCTTTTTATGGCTCTGGACTATGCTTTGTTCCGGATTTCCACAGTGGAAAGCTTTAATGCTTTAGCGCTTTTTGTTTTTGTTCCCTTGGCCGCAACTCTGGTGGATTTGACACTTGAACCGGTGGCCTTTCTGGTCCGCGACTATTGGGTCTGGGAAACTGGTGGATTTTATTACGGGGTGCCTTTGCAGAATTTCTTTGGATGGATCGGGGTTTCGCTGATTGGGGTGTCGGTCATGTTTTGGGTGACCAGAAACAAAGGACCACGGCAAACGATGGCCCCGCTTTGTATCACGCCGCCTCTACTGGTGCTTTTTTCCATTCTCCTTCTTTTCTGGGCGGCCTCGTTAGTCAACTTGATGATTCTGGCAATCCTTATCGGATTTACCAATCTCTGCTGGGTCGCTTTGATTTTCTATTTTGCCGTTCGCTCGGAGACCCGTCGTATCCGTGAGTTCCGGCACCGGTTGTCTTCCTACGAAAGAAAAATTTTCCTCTAGTTACAGAGAGAAGGTTGCAAGTTAGAGTTTTCGATTATGAGTTGAGTAGGGGAGGCGATCCCTGTTCGACCGGGTTCCTTTTCAGCGCGAGTGAGGGTTAGCCCAAGCGATAGAGGTGACTGTGCCGGTAATGGTATTGCCACCCCTTTCCGGCGCGTTTTCCTTCAAACCCTTCCAAGCGGGCAAAGACCGCCCCATCGTCATACACTTCGAATATCCTAAGTCCATATTGGTTGACCCCGTAGTGCCCGAAGTGATTGGTGAAGACGGTGGGGATTCCTCGGTTGTGGATAATACCATTGTGTTCGTGAAAGTGCCCGGAAACACAGCAGATCAGATTCGGGCTTTCTTCCAACATCGCCATTATTTCGTCACACTGCGGAGAATCGGAACCATAGCTGGGACCGAGACGTTCATCTCCTCGGAATCCTGTTTGAAAACGGGGAATGTGGGTGATCAGAAAGACTCCTTTTAAGTCGCGAAAGGCCTTTAGGTGCTCCTGCAGAAAATCCTGTCCGATACAGAGCTGTCGAGCTCCCTCGGTGTCGGAGGAATTCAGGATAATATAACCAAAACCATTTCGCGAGAAGGCATGATTACGGCCTTGGCCATACACGTCCTGCCAGTCTTCTTCCTCCAGACGGTCATGGTTGCCATAACAGACATAAGAAGGGATTCCGTGGGCCGCTAGGATTTCGTTCTGGAACCACCGATGGTCTTCTTTGGTTCCGCTCGAATGGACAATATCCCCAATATGAACCAGAAAATCCAATCCCTTTCCTCGTTTCTCGCGGGCAATAGCATCGTTGAGGAGGTCCATTCGGTCCTCGATCTCCGAAGGCTCGGGACGTAGGGATCGTTCGCGATGATCCACGCCCACATGTCGGGTGCCGTGGAACGTCTTGCGGGGATAATGCGTGTCCCCAATCACCGCAAAGCGGTCGACCAGTCCCTCCGGTCTGGGTTCGGCTTCGGGCTCGGGCTCCGGGGATCCTTTGGCCAGCGAAGCGGGGGCTACACTCAAGACCACTCCGGTGGCCAAGGCATTTTTCAAAAAGTTTCGGCGAGAAGCTTGTGGGAGGGTGGATAGAGGAGGCATAGCTTTGTTTTTATAACGGGGCGTCACGTGTTTGTAATATTAGCTAAAATTCCGCTAAGGTTACATCTCTGTTTCTTTAAGTGTCAAGGAAACCTAAAAGGGAAACCTCGCTGAAGGTCTGGAGGGACGAGTCCAACCTGGTCTGAGCTTCTCGATTGGCCTCGTCCGCAGAGCGGCCGTTTGTGGTTCGTGCATTATCTTGAACAAAGCGGCCTTCCGGATTTACCTGTGCGGGAATTTGGCCATACTGGGAGTATGCAATTTCGTCTTCATTCGGACTATGAACCCCAGGGTGACCAGGGGTCGGCGATTGAAACCCTCACCAAATCTTTTCGTGAGGGGAACCGTCACCAGACCCTTCTCGGTGTAACCGGTTCGGGGAAAACGTTTACCATGGCCAATGTTATTCAGGAACTGCAGCGGCCTACGCTGGTGATGTCCCACAACAAAACCCTGGCGGCGCAGTTGTATTCCGAACTCAAGAGCTTTTTTCCCGAAAACGCGGTGGAGTATTTTGTCAGTTACTACGATTACTACCAACCCGAGGCCTATGTTCCGCAAACCGATACCTACATCGAGAAGGATTCTTCCATCAACGAAGAGATCGAACGTCTCCGCATAGCCGCGACCAGTGCGTTGATCAGTCGGCGGGATGTCATTGTGGTGGCCAGCGTATCCTGTATTTATGGTCTTGGTTCGCCGGAAGATTTCCGCGAAATGATGATTCCGCTGGCGGTCGGCGGGGAACTGCCGCGGGAAGAGTTTTTGCAGAAGCTGGTGGGGAATCTCTACGAGCGAAACGACTACGATCTCAAGCGCGGTCGCTTCCGGGTGCGGGGAGATGTGGTTGATGTTTGCCCGGCCTATACCGAAACGGGCTTGCGGGTGGAGTTTTTCGGTGACGAAATCGAAGCGCTCACCGAATTTGACCCCCTGTCCGGTGAAAAAATCCGCGATTTGCGTGAATTTTCCCTGTATCCGGCAAACCAGTATATTACTCCGAAGAGGAAGTTGGAGACGGCGGTGGAGAAAATCCGGGCGGAATTGGATCAGCAGGTATCGGCCTTCGAGAAGGAAGGACGTTTGTTGGAAGCCCAGCGTATCCGCATGCGCACGGAATATGATCTCGAGATGCTGCGGGAGATGGGATTCTGCAATGGGATTGAAAACTATTCGCGGCATATGTCCGGACGACGGGAAGGGGATCGTCCCTGGTGTTTGATCGATTTTTTCCCTGATGATTTCCTGACCTTTATTGATGAAAGCCATGTCACCGTACCGCAGATCCGGGGGATGTACGCGGGGGACCGGTCGCGCAAGCAAACCCTGGTCGGTCATGGCTTTCGCCTACCTTCGGCGCTGGACAACCGGCCTTTGAACTTTGAGGAATTTCACTCGGTGACCAAGCAGACCTTATATGTTTCCGCGACCCCGGCGGCTTTCGAGCATGAACATTCGGCGGTGATTGCCGAGCAGGTGATACGCCCGACCGGGTTGCTGGATCCGGAGATTGAGATTCGTCCCATCAAAGGGCAGGTGGAGGATTTGATGGGGGAAATTCGGTTGGCTGTGGAGCAGGGCGAAAGGGTGCTGGTTACGACCCTGACCAAGCGGACTTCCGAGGACCTGAGCGATTATTTGCGGGAAGGGGATATTCGCGTGGAGTATCTGCATTCCGATATCGATGCGATTGAGCGGGTGGAGATCTTGCGGAATCTGCGGCGGGGGGATTTTGATGTGTTGGTAGGGGTCAACCTGTTGCGGGAAGGATTGGATTTGCCCGAGGTGGCCTTGGTGGCCATTCTGGATGCCGATAAGGAAGGGTTTTTGCGCAGTGAGACCAGTTTGATTCAAACGTCCGGCCGGGCGGCCCGGCATGAGAAGGGACGGGTGCTTTTCTATGCCGACAGGCAAACCGATTCCATTCGGCGGACGTTGGAAGTGGTGAATGCCCGGCGGGCGCGCCAATTGGCCTATAATAAAGAGCACGGGATCACTCCCCGTGGAGTGAAACGCGGTTTGCAGGCCAGTTTGCACGATCCCGGTAAGGTGTCGGAGGAGCAATCGCCGCTGGTGGCGGAGGCCCTTGGAGTCGGGGAGGACCGTGAGAAAATCATCGCCGAGCTGAACGAGGAAATGCTTGAGGCTTCCCGCGCCTTGGAATTCGAGCGGGCGGCCTTGATCCGGGATCAGATTCGGGCGTTGAAGGAAGACGGGAGTGTGGGCCCGACGGGCAAACGCAGCAGCTACCGCCAAAAAGGATCCCCGGCAAAAAAGAAAAGCGGCTCTTCCGGGGGCCGTGGTTCAAGGAAAACGTCGCCAAAGGGTTCCGGGAAGGTATAGTCTTCGGTCGTGCGTCTGGAAGCTCTCCATCTTCAGGAATACCGAAACATCCCCTTGGCCCGTTTGCGCTTTGCAGGGAATCGGATTTTTTTGCAAGGACCGAACGGTCAGGGCAAAACCAATCTTCTTGAGGCGATTGCTTACGCCACCGCGATGCGTTCTTTTCGGACTGCGGATTACCATCATTTGATGCGAACCGGGGCCGGGGAGACGGGGCTTTTGTATTTTTTTGCCTCGGACCGGGGTGAAAGCTCGCAACTGGAGATTCGCTTACGATCCGGTGGGCGGGAATTGCGGTGGGATGACCGAAGAATCCCGCGATTGGGGGAGATTATCGGACATTTTCCGGTGGTCGTTTTTTCCTCGCAGGATTTGCAGATTCTGCGGGGGGCACCGAGCTTGCGTCGGCGGTGGTTGGACATGACCCTGGGCACCACCAGCCCGGAGTATCTGCAAATTCTCAGGGATTACCAGGAAGCGTTGCAGGCCCGGAACAAGCTTTTGCGCAAGCCGCCCTTTGTAGAGGCCTTGTTTGCCCCGTTTGAAAATTTGCTGGTGGAGAAAGGGCAGAAACTGCGGAAACTGCGGGAGGAGGGACTGGCCCGTCTGACCGGTTTGGTGGAGTCCTTTTATTATCGACTGACGGGTGGCCACGAGGAGGGAGTCTTGCGTTATCTTCCCGGAACCCGGCAAACCGATCCCGGGGCTTGGCGGGAGCGTTTATCGGCGGAGCGGGAGCGGGACCATTTTCGCGGGGGGACTGGCAGCGGTCCGCATCGGGATGACTGGACTTTTTGGTTGGACGAGAACGACGCCCGGGCCCAGGCTTCGGAGGGCCAGCAAAGAGGACTGGTGCTGGCTCTGGGATTGGCGCAGTGTCGTCTTTTCAAGGAGGTACTGCAGGAGGAACCCATCCTCTTGGCCGATGATATTCTGGGGGAGTTGGACCCTCAAAGGCGGCGGCGTTTTTGGGATCTACTTCCCGCCGAAGCGCAAATTTTTGCCACCGGTACCGAATGGCCGGATCTTCCGCAGGAAGAAACCTGGCAAAAATGGGAGGTCTCGGAAGGGCGTTTTGAAGCGTTGTTGGGGAAAGAAAGGTGAGGGCGAAGGGAAAAATGCTGAAACGCCGAAAAGGTGGAGGAATGGAGTAGAGGAGCGATGGATTGGTGGGGAAGTCTCTGTTTTTTCCTGTTCAAAAAACGAGACTTTTTCAAGGAGGCAAAAGTCGTCGTTTTTGTTTGCTTGCGCAGCCGTTTATTTAAACATTGATTCTATGGTAAGTAACGATGCTTTACGGATTGGTGATCGGGAGTTGGACTCCCGTATGTTTGTTGGCACAGGGAAATTTTCTTCTCTGGAGGTGATGCGCGATACTTTGGGCGGGTGTGGGACGTCCTTGGTTACGGTGGCGCTGAAGCGGGCGGACCTTTCGGGCAATAAAGACCGTTTTGCCAGCATTTTGGAATTTCTTGAGTCCGACAAGTATTTGGTCATGGCCAATACCGCCGGGGCGATGAATGCGGAGGAGGCCATTCGCCTGGCCCGTTTGGCGAGGGCGGCGGGGTTGCCGGATTGGATCAAGCTGGAAATACATCCGGACCCAAACTATCTTCTCCCGGATCCTCTGGAAACCTATCAAGCGGCTAAAGTGCTGTGCGAGGAGGGCTTTACGGTCTTACCCTACATCAATGCCGACCCGGTCTTGGCGGTGCGTTTGCAGGAAGTCGGGGTTGCGGCGGTTATGCCTTTGGGGGCTCCGATTGGGAGCAACCGCGGGCTGGAAACCAAGGCCCAGATCGAGATCATCATCGAGCAAGCCCAGGTGCCGGTGGTGGTGGATGCCGGTTTGGGACTGCCTTCTCATGCGGCGGCCGCGATGGAGATTGGGGCCGATGCGGTCTTGGTGAACACCGCCATTGCGGTGGCCAAAGAACCTTTGTCCATGGCCCGGGCCTTTGCCTCGGCGGTGGAGGCCGGTCGGCAGGCTTATTTGCTCGGGGGAGCCGCCACCGAAACCAAAAGCAAAGCGTCTCCGACCAGTCCACTGACGGCCTTCCTGGACCAATAAACTTTCCTCCTGCCTGGGGCTGACAAAGAAACCCCCTGATGGTAGGGTAAAACAAGTTTTCTCTCCTTTATGTCATTATCCGGTTACCAAACTTTCTCCGAATATTTCCCTCAGTTGCCACTCTCCGAATGGGTGACCAAAGCCCGTGAGAATACGACAGCTGGGGAAATTGAAGCTATTCTGTCCCGCGGGCATATCCGCAATTTGGAAGAATTCGCTGCCCTGTTATCCCCATTGGCCGCGCGCGAGTATCTGGAGCCGATGGCGGCGCTGAGTAAAAAAATCACGGAGCAGTATTTCGGCAAAACGATTCGGCTCTTTGCGCCGCTTTATCTCTCCAATGAGTGCGTCAATATTTGCAAGTATTGTGGATTCAGCCGCCACTTGGATATTCCCCGGCTGACCTTGCCGGTGAATCGGGTGGTCAAGGAGGCGGAGATTCTGGCCGAGCAGGGGTTTCGTTCGCTTCTGCTGGTGGCCGGTGAGCATCCCCGGCAGGTGTCTTCCGGGTATGTGGAGGAATGTGTGAAGGCGCTGCGGCCCTTCATTCCCAGTATTGCCCTGGAATTGGGCCCGGTGAGGACGCCCCAGTATCTGCCCATGGTCAATGCGGGCGCGGAGGCCCTGATTGTGTATCAGGAAACGTATCACGAAGCGACGTACAAGGAGATGCACACCTCGGGGCCCAAAAAACGCTTTCCGTTCCGTTTGGATTCTCCCGAGCGAGCCTATGATGCGGGCTTCCGGCGGCTCGGTATCGGGGCGCTGTATGGGCTTTACGATTGGCTTCATGAAACTCTCGCTCTGGCGGCGCACGCCGATTATCTGAAGCGCCGTTGCTGGCGCGCCCAGTTGCAAATCAGTCTGCCGCGGATGCGTCCCATCGTGGGTGAATTCAGTCCTCGGGACCATATCTCCGACCGCTCCTTTGTGCAGGTTCTCTGTGCCTTGCGGATCCTTCTGCCCCATGCCGGTTTGGTGCTTTCGACCCGTGAGCCTGCGGCCTTGCGCGATGCCTTGATTCCCTTGGGGATTACCACCATGTCGGCGGGCAGTGTTACCGAGCCGGGCGGCTATGAAGCCAGCCGAAGTCAGGCGGAAACGCAACATGCCGGAGAACAGTTTGCCATTTCCGATGAAAGAAGTCCGGCGGAAGTCGAAGCGGTGATTCGGGCAAAAGGGTTCGAGCCGGTGTGGAAAGACTATGATGCGGCCTTGGGCGATTCTCCCGCCCCGATGCCCTCGGTAAAATCCCTGGCGGCAGTCTCATGAGGGTCAGCGACTGGGTCGAGGCGACACGCCCGAAAACTCTTCCGGCGGCGGTTGCTCCGGTGCTGGCGGGAACGGCCATTGCTCTCGGAGCCGGGGTCTGGCAGCCCGTCGCCGCGGTGATTTGTCTGTTTTTTGCGCTCTTGCTGCAAGTGGGGACCAATTTTGCCAATGACTACTATGATTTCGTGAAAGGAGCGGATCGTCCGACCCGCAGGGGGCCGACCCGGGCCTCGGCCAGTGGCAAGGTCGAGCCGAAGGTGATGCGTCGGGCGGCCATGCTGGTCTTTGCTGTGGCCTTTGTGGTGGGCTTGCAATTGGTCTGGTTCGGGGGCTGGTGGTTGATGCCCTTGGGGGTGCTTTGTATTCTTTCCGGATGGGCCTATACGGCTGGCCCATTTCCGTTGGCCTATAATGGTTTGGGTGATTTGTTTGTTTTCCTTTTCTTTGGTTTGGTGGCGGTCAATTTTACCTATTTTGTTCAGGCGGGAGGGTTCAGCCCGGAGGCCCTGGCGGTTTCCATCGGAATTGGCGCCTTGGCGGCGAATATTCTGGTCATCAATAATCTGCGTGACCACGAGGATGACCGGCTCAGCCGGAAGAATACGCTGGCGGTTTTGTTGGGGAAGCCGTTTGCCATGGGGCAGTTTCTTTTTCAGACCTTTCTCGCGGTGTTGGTGCCGCTTGGGTTGGCAGTGGCCACGGGGAATGCTTTTCTGTTGATTCCTCTTTTGGCCTTTGGCCTGAGTGTGCCTTTGGGGCAAATTCTCGGCAAGATTGATCGTGAAGTTATCCTGGCGAACCGTGCCCTCGCGATGACCGGACAACAGTTGGCGTTGTATGGGGTTCTCTGGTGGCCCGCGTATCTCTTGTAGGGGTGGCCGATGGAGGGCGAACGGGTGTCCCGCTGAGCGCATATGCGTCAACCTAAAAGATAGATCGTGCTTTTAGCCCTTACTATTGTAGCGAAGCCCTTTTATAAGGAGCAAGGTCATTCCTGTCCTTGAGAATGGGAGGGATGGTGCCTATTCGGAAAACTCTCCCACCAATCAGGTCGCCTGATCGGCTCCC
>JAFIGF010000259.1 GCA_020831535.1 Opitutales bacterium
CTATGAACAACGTCATGCCGCATTCACTGCGCGGTCGCTCAGAGGAGCCCGGTGCGGGAAAACCGCACGCCGGGATCTGCAAGGGGGCTCGTCGGCAACGGCGAGTCCTACCTTAATGAGAAAGAATTCTTATGCCGCAACTCCCATTTCATCTTCTAATCGTTGTTCTTTTCTTGCCAGCAATTCCTATTTTGACCAATGCAGAGGTTATTGAAAGCTCGGAGAAGGCAGATAGAAGCTTTACATTTCACCCGAAAGGTAGACTTGCTTATAACTCGGAACTAGGAGCTGAGATAGATATTGGGGCCATTATCATACAACAAGAAGCAATTCAAAGAGGTGGAGCTTACAATTCGTTTGGTCCCTCGTTTGGGATTGGATTATCCCAAGCTACCTTCAAGGCAGATGCTGGCATTAACTATGCGTGGAGCACACCTGGAGGGGGCATTGGACACTGGGGTATAGATTTATTTTATCTTTATGCGCATTCCGACTTTAAGAATTTCGAGAATCGAACCAGTACATACGGTATTGAAGCAGAACTTGGTTTCGGAGTTGCAGGAATGTTTCCCTTAGCAGGCGCAATTGGCTATATCGATGACCTTGATCGTTTCTATTTTTCAATAGGCCTCGGCTTCTAATTCGAACAAGACGGTGCAGGAAACCGGTACCGTGCCCCGTGATGACTAATCATTCACTTAAATTCAATCAACCCACAACCAATCGAACGATGGCTTTCGGTACCGGCTCCTGACCTCGACGTTCTCCTAAAAACTCCACTTGCCATTCGCTCCCAAACTGGTATATATTTTGTACATCATGGCGGTACTTGATCATTCTCCGATTGCTTCGTCTCCCAAAGTCTTGGGAGGTGCCCTCGTTTTTGCAGGGACAAGGGTTCCTGTGCAGACGCTCCTTGATTATCTTAACGACGGTTTTACTTTGGATCAGTTTTTGGAATACTTTCCGTCAGTCGCTCGTTTGGATGCAGAAGCATTTCTTTTAATGCTTGAGAAGAAGCCGGAATGAGGATTATTTTTGACGAAAACGTTCCTTGGCCTTTGCGAAAGTTCCTTCCCGATCACGATGTCACGAGTGTTCAGCGGGAAGGATTCGGAGGTATGGAGAATGGGGAACTTCTCAACCATCTTGATGGTAATTTTGAAGTTTTTGTTCTCTGCGACAAGAATTTGAGATACCAGCAGAATCTTTCGGGACGAATCATTGCAATTATCGAATTGCCCACAAATCGATGGCCTGTCCTAAATAATCTGCGCACTGAGATCGCCGAAGCAGTTGCGAACTCTGTCCCGGGCTCCTACCTCACCGTGGAATCACCGCCAACGGGAGAACAAGACGGTGCAGGAAACCGGTACCGTGTTCCGGGAATTGACATTTCGCCAAATCGATTACATTTTTGAAGAATGAGTGGTATCAAAGAAATCGAAGAGGCTGTTGAGCGACTTTCCACGAAAGAGTTAGCTACCTTCCGTTCGTGGTTTGCTACCTACGATGCGGCTCAATGGGATTCCGATATTGAGCTCGACATCGCCGCTGGAAAGCTCGATTCCCTTGCAGATGAAGCACTTTCTGAATTCCGTTCAGGTCGTGCTCGGGAAATATGAGACATCTCACAACTTCCCGTTTTTGGGCAGCCTACAATAGTCTACCTCTGACTATCAGAAAGGTTGCAGATGAGAATTATCAAATCCTTAAGAATGATCCTTTTCACCCCTCACTTCATTTCAAGAAGATTGGTCGTTTGTGGTCAGTACGTGCAGGCATAAAATACCGTGCCTTAGGTGTTCAAGAAGGTGATGCAATTATCTGGTTTTGGATTGGAAGCCACTCAGATTACGACAAGCTCGTCTCATGATTTTAGACCTATCCAACCACGAGAACCAGACCGTGCAGGAAACCGATACCGTGCCCTGAGATGACCAATAATCCCCTACAACTTCAACCCTTGTCGTGTCAGCGAACCCGAGCTTTCGGTACCGGCTCCTGACCTCGACGTTCAAAATGATTTGACAGGTGCCTATTGGGCACACATATTGGTCTGGTGAAATTTGACTGGGATCCAGAGAAAAACGAGTGGTTGAAAAGAGAAAGGGGTATCTCGTTCGAGGAGTTGGCCCTGCTCTTGGCGGCGGGGCGGCTTTGGAAGACTACAGAGCACCCGAACCGGCGGAAGTATCCGAACCAGCGTGTGTTTCTGGTCCCAGTAGATGGTTACATATACTTTGTCCCCTATGTTATGGATGGCGAAACCATTTTCCTCAAAACCGCATTTTCCCACCGGAAAGCGACCCAAGACTATTTAAAGGAGAAGAAGAAAAATGAATGAAGAAGAAAAACATCTGTCGGAAAGCTATGATCGAGGAAGACTCAAACTAGAGGATCCTTCGGACGAGTTATTGCTGCTTCTTGCTGATGCAGGCGAGAACACCTTTAAGAAAGATAAACGGATAAACATTCGTTTGAGTAGCCACGACTTAATCGGTATTCAGCGAAAGGCGGCGCGAAAAGGAATTCCCTATCAAGCCCTCATATCGGGTTTGATTCATCAGTATGTGGAGGGCGAACTCCAGGAAACAGGAAAGTGAGAACAAATCGGAGCACTCAACAGAATGGGCTGGCGCCCATTCTGCCAGTGTCCTCGACGTTCGCGAACCCTATCTTTCCTCCCTTTTTACTGATGCTTCAACTCTTTTATTCTAAATTTATTTTACGAGCCGCAGCCTTAGTTGCAATGACGGCTTTTTCAACAGGATGTGTAATGACTGAAAGATTAATACAAGCAGGTGAATTTTCCCATCATTTAGCTGCAAAGTCATACGGAATCTCCGAAGAAGGTCACATTGTAATTCAGGCAGAACTTCGAACACGACCGGCGGAAACTTTTTTATTTCGCGGCAAAGACCGACGTCCCCCATCAACTCGATATATCATTGCCGAACCTGATGTTGTTCGCAAAGCCATCAAAAAGGCTAGTCAGGATTTGAGTGAGACATCAAACGACGACAAACCAATCCAACTACAGGTTACTATATCCAACTCAGACGAAGATGGCTGGATGTTGATCCCCCACGATAATAAGCATCGAGGAGCGACCCTTGATATGTTGCCCCACGCATTTCGTGGGGTTGATTATGAAGCTTATTCTTTTACGAGACAGCGCCCTATTTTATGGAGAGACGGGACAAAGGAAGAGAACATGTTTGTAATAAATCGGCCTTCTCTACCTAGTAGCCTTCGAAAGCAGGAAATGTGGTGGAACTATCCTTCCATGATTTTTTTACCCATTACCGTAATTGCCGATGTCGCAACAGCTCCGATTCAAGTACTCGTATACGTGTGGCAAGCTAATCTAGACTGGAATTAACAGGAGTACCACCACCCGAACAAGACGGTGCAGGATTACTCCGACATTTCCCAAGCTTTTCAGCATTTTAGTTTTTCCTCATTCGAGATAGACAGAACTCGGAATACTGAGTAAGATTTAAGGCATGAAAATCGAGATCGAACAGGAAGACGATGGTCGTTGGATTGCGGAAATAGCTGATATTCCTGGGGTAATGACATATGGAGAAACTCGGGAAGAAGCAATTAATCGAGCCGAAGCATTGGCGTTACGAGTCATAGCTGATAAGATTGACCATAACGAACGCGTCCCAGAGTTAAAAGATCTGTTTTCTCTTTCGGCATGAGCCAATGGGTATCAGCAAAGGCCAGAAAGGTCTATAAGGCACTTTTGAAAATCGGATGGAATGTAAAAAGGCAAGCATCAGGTTCACACACAATTCTTTGTCGTGATGGGTGGGAGAATTACACCTTCGCTTTCCACGGAGGAGAAGAGATAGGACCGCGTATGCTGGCACGAATTTCTAAACGGACTGGACTGAAGCCATCTGACCTATCCTGATATTCGCATACCCCAAAAACAATAAACGTTCTAGCCGAGCTGAGGAACGAAGCTCGGACTTGAACGATGGTTGAACAAGCCGTCTGCGCGCCGGGGCGGGTAATGCGTTTTCTATTTGCGAGCAGGCGGGGCTTTGTGGTTCCCGGAAAATGTGACGC
>JAFIGF010000235.1 GCA_020831535.1 Opitutales bacterium
AAAGCCTCCTGAATGAAACCGCGCCGCCCTCCTCCGGAGGAGGGCGGTTGACAAGAAACCTAAAACCATACAAAAACAGAAAACCAGATCCTCAGCTCAAAGACAGACTACACCAATTTGCGAAAGATTTCGGACACTAACAGGCAGTCAGGTGCAAATGAAGGAAATCCCCCCTCGGACACTTGTCCGTGAAGACCACGTTTAATGCCGTAGCCTATAGGTGCCTGTCGACAGAGAAAAACCAGAAGGAAATCTGAGTCTGAGAGTGATAAAAAAGCCGAAGAGGTCAGAAAATAAATCTGAACCCTTCGGCTGACACTAACTGTTACTTCGCGTAACAGTCAGAGCGTGAGCATAAAGCTACTGTTAGAAAGGAGGATTTTCTCCCGGCGACAGGGAACAAAAGCCACCGAATCGCCGGGAAAAAATCAAGCACTTCAATAAAAAGATAGTGCGGCTCCAACTTCAAGCAACTCGGTATGCTCAATCAATGAATTTTGCCAAATCGTCGAGTTTATTGCGGTCAATGACCAACTTGGCAGTAGCGGTAACGATGCCACCCATTTCCGGTTCGCCCAAGCGATCATATTCAGGCATCTCGTACGAGATGGTTGCACGGGACACCCAACCACGGGTCATGCTGCTGGCTTTTTGGCTCTCGAGCACCAAGTCGGCAACGGTCGACTGGCTGTTGATCCGAGCACCCTTGACTTGTTCAAGCAAAGCAGCTCTTGCATTTACACTGGCAGCGTGCTTGGCCTTGGCCCAATCATGATTGTTTTCCGGATCCAACGAAACCCCGTCACCAGTAGCGGTGAAAACATAAGATGAATTTTGTTTGACTGCTCCGGCTCCAGCTTCGTGAGAGGTGGTTTTACAACCGACCAGACCCATTGTGGAGATTCCAAGACTAGCAATAATTAGTAGTAGTTTGTTCATTTTTATCCTTTATTTATTTATAGTTTAGGGATGCCTTCCTGGCATGCCCAGTGAGTGACGAATACCGTCTTTTCAGACTGCAACCATCGAGATTCTGCTTCAAATTTAAAATTTCGATTACTTTAGTATCCCTTACTGCGTGTTCGTCAGGTAGAAACTTTTTATTCTTTGAATAAGGGAATTACCGTTTTACTCGGCACGCGCTCCTAGAGGCATAAGGGTGTTTACTTTACAGAGAAGGAGGATTTCCTCCCGACGACTGGTATAAAATGAACCGGATCGCCGGGAAGAAATCAAGCACTCCAAATAAGGCAGTGCGGCTCCTGCTTTAATTCTGCAAGATCAGTCAATGAACTTTGTCAAATCGTCGAGCTGATTTTGATTAACCACCAATCTGGCAGTGGCCGTGATGATGGCTGGTTTTTCAAGATCTCCCAGACGATCCTGTTCCGGCATATCATAAGAAACGGTCGCACGGGACACCCAACCACGGGTCATGCTGCTGGCTTTTTGGCTCTCGAGCACCAAGTCGGCAACGGTGGACTGACTGTTGATCCGAGCACCCTTGACTTGTTCAAGCAAAGCAGCTCTCGCATTTACACTGGCGGCATGTTTTGCCTTGGCCCAGTCATGGTTGTTTTCAGGATCCATAGAAACCGCGTCAGCGGAAGCGGTGAAGACATAAGAGGCATTTTCTTTGACCGCTCCGGCTCCAGCTTCTTTTGATGAGGTTTGGCAACCGACCAATCCCATGGTGGAGATGCCGATACTTGCAATAATAATCAGTAGTTTGTTCATATTTAGTTTTTTTGTATGGTTTATGTTTGGGGCGCCATTATGGCAATCCCATTGCTTGACGACAGCTATCTAGTCAGACAGCAACCGCCGAGATTGGTATGTAATTCAAAAATCTTCATTCCTATTCTACAACCAAAATTCCTTGGTTAATCCATTGTTCACCGACTTGTTTCATCCGCTGTGGTTGGGAACTGTGAGTTTTATTTATGTGACGATAGTGAACTTCCACCATTGTTGCGTCTATCAACTCCAACTCCTCCAACAGATTGGCTTGTCGAAGAAATACGTCTACCGCATTAAGTGAATTTCCTACGATGGGCAAGATAACGGTATGAATGGGTGATTGCTCAAATGTGATCCCATTAGAAATATGCCCTTGCTGATCTATGGCAGCAGCAAGAAGAGACGATTGTTCGGCACTTAAGTTTTCAAGGGTGAGCTTTACCAGTCTTGGCGTATTCCACAGACGCATCGAATCCTGGGCCATCATTACGCCAAGGCGCTTCCACCATTCACTGGAAGGGTTTTGTTCATCAAGGGTCCAACTTCCATGAATACTCCGGTTGTTCGCGGCATCCATGGAGTTTTCGGTTGTTCCTAAGGTCATTTTCCAATTAACCGTCGTCCAAGTTTCCTCGTCTCGTTCGCTATGACCGATAACAACGGAGGCCAGCAGAGATGGATTCTTTTGCGGATCATCAAGCACCTTTACACCACAAGACTCAAGCGCTCTGCGAATTGCCGCAGTGTAAATTTCCCGGCGTTCGGTTGAGACTTCGGATTTCACGGTAAGAGCTATCACCGGTTTCCAAGCATCCTGGTCCACGTCAAAGGAGTCCGTGAAAGATGCAGGAACAGTCGACATAGGTTTAACTAGCGCGCTGACGCGCACGCGATAAACAGGTGGCTCCATATCGGGAATAAGGCCAGCCTCCTCTACCGTCATTTGGTCGATAAACCCAGTGCCGTGGGTCCTCACACCTTTTTCGCTAAGTTCCATCCCGTTGACCTTTACGTTTACATTTACCGTAACCTTAGCTTGGACAACGGCATTACTGCTGGCGTCCTGCAAGGCTTTGCGATGAGCTTCCGATAACGTTTTGTTTTCCTCTAATGTTGCGTATCCAATGGCCTCTACCGTTACCCCTTGATTGGCTGCGGCGAAAATCGACGAGCTGAAAAAGGAAAGGATTAGGAGGAAATCACGCATGAAGAAGAGGTCAGGATGAATAATCAAATTATTATGCCCTATGATTTATATAAAAAGGAACTCACTCAACAAATCGCAACATATCTTCGAGGTCTTTGGGCGACAACACCAAGGACCCTTCAGCGGTTACAGCACCTTCCTCGAAATTCCGGTGATCCGGGACGATGGTGATAATGGCGCGGGAGAGCCAGCCCTCGGCGGTTGTACTGGCCGCTTGTTTGGTCATCATCAAATCTTCAACCGAAACAGATTCGGAGACGCTAACACCTTTGATTTTTTTAACCAACTCCGCACGGGCAAGCGCCATCGCAGCCACTCTTGCTTGAGCAATTTCCTTTGGTCCACCCGGACTTTTAATCAATGCAGTGCCGGAGGAGGTGAACAGGTAATTACCTCCATCAATTCGTTCGGCACCCGGCACATGCTTGGAAGCGACGCATCCTGTGATAAAAAATACCATGCACCCCATGGCGAGAATCGTGAGAATCGTTTGTAATGTCTTTTTCATAGTTAGGCTTACTTGTTTGTTTATTACTTATTCGTGTTTTTTAACCGTTTTAAATCAGCACCCGTAAGCTCAATGCGCGCTTCCACGTTACATTGAATGTCATCCACCCATTCGGGCTCTGAATACTCTACGTTTTCGATAATGCCTTCAATATGCTGTCGCGCATATTGTTGTTCGAGAACAAGATCGCGAACACGCACTTCCTCGGCGATATGAATCTTGCCGATTTGTTCACGCAGTGCTGCCACGGCCCTAACACGGGCGGCTTGCTCCGCTCGCGCCCTTCGCTCCGACAATGAAGCCGGAACCAGTCTTAGACCATCGTTCTTTGAAACCGTATGCCCGGACTCATCAAGCCCTACCCGAATGGTCACTTCGGCGATACCAGTTTCAGGATCAAAACTTTCGTGAACCACATGGCTGCCTTGAATGATTGCAGTCATTCCAACCGCAATTTCCTCGCTCGCAAATCTCATGTCCCTCACTGTGCTGGTGCGGGTAACGCGGGTCCCATAGATCTTTTCGGCTATTTCCGCCATGGCTCGGTACTTTGCCGCTTCCAAAGCGGTTTGTTCACGTTGAAAATCAGTGGAAACCTGCGATGAAGCGAACCCCTTACCAGTGGCCTCAATCAACTTTTCCCATTGCTTGTTTCCGCGGGAAGATGATGACATGCTTCCTTCATCTTCAATAAAAGAAGTCCCGATGGCCGTCAAAATGATGTCTTCTTCAGGGTCCAGTGCATTCGACTTGTAGCCACGAGTCGACGCACAGCCGGTGGAAACAAGTAGAACCGTGATTAGAGCAACGGCCCTTAGGTAAGAAATATAATTTGAGCGTAAAAGAACAAATAGTCGATTGGTGAAAATTTCACTGCTTTTTGAATCTATCATTCCTTTGGATCCGTTAAGATTTGCACGGTTTATACATTGCCCTTGCCTCTAAATCCACTAGAGGATAATTTAAATTTGTCAAATTTGTGTTCATAGTCGGGAGGTAGGCAAGTAATTTGTGGTAAAAAAAGACGAAGTTGAATAGGAAAGCACAGATGAGTAACAGCTTGGCTTACACCAAAACATCAAGCGCCCTTTTAACGCTGATTAATGAAACTCATAATAGTAGGGAAAACCCTCACATCAAGAGAAAAATTTAATTTTTTGGTAGTAGCGATTCCTATACATTTGGGGATATTTTTTGTTATTTTATAACAATCATTGAGTAAATGAGCTGATCCCAAGGAGTGTCTCAAACTCACATATTCCAGCTCCGCTGGTGGCCGCGCACGGGTGAGACTAAGGAGTTTCCGAGGCCTCGGGAGTGTTGCGCTCAGGGACATGAAGTCCCCGCTCGCTGTCGAATAGAGACGACATTTCCGTTTTCCGAAGATTTGCGCACAGGGGCGTAAAGGCCCCGTTCGCTGTTGCCCCAAGCGGGGACCTTGTGTCCCTGCGCGGAGTGCTTCAGACCAAAGGCACGCAAGCCGGCTGGCCCCTTACTCCGCGCGGCCGCTTGGCGCTTTAAAGGATTTGGGGCCTTCTTTACCGACCGTCCGATGGTATTCCCCGGTCGCTTTATCTCGAACAAATTTGGTGAATCCGGATTTTTCCAGATTTTGGTCCGAAGTCAGGTTTTTAGATTTCCCCGGCGTGTGCTTCAAACCTAGCCTCGGCGGGGTAAAAACCCGCCGAACCGGATATCCCGTGCGAGGGTGGATCTTGGGCGGACGTTCATCCATGGGATGCGAAATTTCGATCATCTCGCCAGTGGTCCCATCGGGAAGAATTTCCTGATACAAGTAGGTCGGCATGGTGTTTTAAGGATATGAACTCACACTATAAAGGGAAACGCTCACCGTTAAAATCCAAATTGTCCCAAGATAACCCGACCATTTAGGCGAACAAATTTTTGTCCTCAGAGCCACGCCCATACAGATCACTCCCCGTTTGTTTGCAACTCGAAGCGCAGGCGCAAAAACCGTCGGGAGGTTTCGGAAACCGGTTCGGTCAGGCGGGCGATTTTGCGGGGCACACCATCCCCATCGACCCCATCATCGAGTAGCAGAAAATCCTCTTCCTCCCCTTCGACCAGGTCATCCCAGCTTTCCAAATCCGTCGATCCCTCGAGCACCCATTCCAGATCCTCTCGCGTGGTAAAAAGATTCCCTTCCGGCTCCCGGAACGAAAGACCCAGATACTGCTCGCCGTTGTTCTCAACAACGATCGCCCGGGACAGCAAAGACCCATTGGTTCCTGCTCCAAGGGGAATGTCGAACGCATAGGAGAGAAGGTTCGTGACGCCGCTGCCGGAAAACGTTTCCAGCGGATCAAGAGCAGCCAATTCATTGGGCGAAACCGCTCCCAGGGAATAAATCGCCCAACGCTGCCAGAGAGCCACGCCTGGCGGATCGACATAGAAGTTCAGATAAAACGGTCCGCCTTCCTCCAGTTCATCGTCAATGGTCGCCACTAAATGAACCGGAACCCGATAAAGACCAGGTTCGGTAAAAGCCCAAAACAATTCGTTGCCAGACCCACCCTCCGTATAGCTGGATGTGCCCGGCAAATCCCGGGTATCCCACCGAACCTCATTATCTCCCATCAAAATCTCCCCATCAACCGGTCTTTCCAAGCCATCGGAGCTGAGATTCCACTCAATACCCCCTGGAGGATTGAAGCCTTGCACCCGGGACAAAGCAAAGCCGGTGACTTCCGCGGGATCGCTGGGATTGTTGGGATTATCCGTATCCGGGATTTCGTAAATCTCATCCCCCTCCTCCAGACCCCAATACCCCGCGATTGCGGCATTCATGGTAAGCAGATTGGCTGACCCGATATAAAAGATGATCTCCTCCAAAGGATAGGTTATTTCGTTATTGTCGACCCAAACGGAAAACGCCTCCTCGGAAGCAGACCAATCGGCTTGAATCTCCAGCGGCCCTTCCAGCAGGACCCGAAACTCGAGGGCAGAAAGTCCAACCGGAAATCCGAGGCCCCAAGCAGAAGTACAAAGTAAAGATATGATGCGGACACCCTTCATTGATTTCGATCACCGGGTGGAACGGCAAAATCCTCACCGTTTTCAATCCGCTGCCGCAGTTCGCGGGCGGTAATCGATTCGACTCGACCATCGGCAAAGAGATAATTAGCCCCACCCTTGTCGCGTCCTTCACTACGCTCTCCCTGACGATGCCAATCCGGGCTGATATCCGAAAGCACCGAACTCCAATCCCCTCCCCAATCCTCGGCATTACGGGTGCGGTCATCGCCAATGACCCGACCCCGGCCTTCGCGTATGGTGGCCATTAAAAGAGTCAGACTGGGTTGTTTCATTTTCCACAAATCGGAACGATCTTCCCCCAGAGGATTGCCAAACCGGTCCGTAGGCACCTCGAAAATATAATCATTGGCCACATAACTAAAGCCAAAATCTCCCTCAAGTTTTACATCAAACTCAGGATCAGCCGGAGAGACAAAAATCCGCCGATCTCCATCAACATAAGGTTGCAGGGTGATGGCCCAGGACTCCTCCGGACCATCAGCCGAGGTTCTTGGCAATCGTCCCCGATTATCGTTGGCGTAATTGTGCATTGCAATCCCCAGTTGTCGCATATTGGAGGCACAGGTGGATTGCCCGGCCATGACCCGCACCCGAGTGATGGCAGGGATGAGAATCCCGGCCAAAATACCAATAATGGCAATGACCGTGAGCAGTTCAATCAGAGTAAATCCTTTACGGAGGCAAGAAAGCATAGAGAGATTAGATTTTTTCAATATTGATCGATGGACCCCGTTTTGGCAAACCTGAAGATCCAGAAATGGCAATTTTCATACCAAACCCCTAAAAAACTAATCTTTCCGCTTGCCCCGGCGGCAGAGCTGACACATTGGATAAAACATGGACAAAACCAAGCATCTGGAAACTTTTCCCAACCCGAAGCCGGAGCGGGAATATGAAATCGAACATTTTTTCCCGGAATTCACTTCCAACTGCCCCAAAACCGGACAGCCGGACTTTGGTGAAATTACTGTTCGCTATGTTGCTGACCAAACCTGCCTGGAGTTAAAAGGACTGAAATTGTACCTCAACGCCTACCGAAATGAAGGAATCTTTTACGAGGCGATTACCAATCAGATTCTCGACGATCTCGTGGCCGCCTGCCAGCCACGCTGGATGGAGGTCGAAACCGACTGGAATCCCCGCGGCGGATTTCGCTCCCGCATCGTCGCCGACTACCAAAAGGAACGATAAATCTTACCGCTGACCAAGTTTTAGCCGAAAACACCTTGGCAGCAACCAGACGAAGACCAGCACAATGATAAACCCAAAGGCCAGCAACCAACCCAGATCGCGTATGGGGGGGAAGCGACTCAAGGGCAACATCAGGTAAAATAAGACCAGGACCCCGGTCGTAGTCAGGATTGCCGGCCCCTTTCGACTCCATGCTCTGGCGAGTCCCTGCAATGGGGTCAAACCTTTCTCACTAGAGCGTTTCCACGAAGTAAATAAATGAACCACATCGTCTATTGCCACTCCGAGAATCAGCGTCGCGGCCAGAACGGTGGACACATTCAGCGGAATGGCGGCATACCCCATCGCCCCGAAAAGGAAAACCAAAGGCGTCGCCACCGTACCAACCGCCACTAAAGCCATGGGCAGGTTCCGCCATAAAACCCACAGAATAAACATAATGCCGAGCAAGCTCACCCCCAGACTCCGTACCAGGGCACCGGTAATACGCCGCTCTGCTTCCAAAACTCTCTGCCGACCCTGCTCCATGAAAATAACCACACCCTCTGGAGGATTTTGCAACAATTCCTCCTCCACTTTTTCCAGGAGGCTCAGGTATTCCGCCGCCGTTTGATCACGACTTCGCAGATAGACGCGAGTCGTTCGCCAATCCTCATCCACCAACAGCTCAAAGAGAGCGAATTGCTGCTGAGTTTGAAGCGCTGTGGTAAAAACGCGACGAACCATGGCACTTTGCGGAACCTTTCGCGAACCTTCCCTTCCTCCCTGCCAAATTTCGTGCAGCAACCCTAGAACCTGGGGGTAGGCATAAGCGGCTGAAACTCCATCCAAACTGGCTAAAACCTCCACCCGCTCTTCCAGCCAGAGCAGGAAGTCCAGAGCATGCAGCCCGCCCTCTTTACCGCTGTCCACGGTGATTTCAAATAACGTGTAACCTCCGTATTCTTCCTCCATGAGAGAAAGCATCCGACCGGTGTCCGTTTCCGGATCTAAAAAGCGGCTCAAATGAATATCCGGACGCAACCCCAAAAAACCGGGCAGACTGATTAGAAAAAGAACCACCAGAAGGGCTTTTATCTTCCTTCCAAAAGCTCTTTCCGAGCTCATCCAAGCCATGGATTGGGGGTCGGGCTTCCCCGCCGGTTCTTTTTTTCGGGACCCCGCCCAACAAAGAAAACAGGCCCCTGGTCCGAAGGCCCACCCCCCCCCCAACCACCCCCCGCCGGGCCCCCCGCGCCCCCCGGGGCGGATTTTCGGCAATGGGGGCCAAAACAA
>JAFIGF010000152.1 GCA_020831535.1 Opitutales bacterium
AAACCAATGCCAAATCTCTTACCTATGAACAACGTCATGCCGCATTCACTGCGCGGTCGCTCAGAGGAGCCCGGTGCGGGAAAACCGCACGCCGGGATCTGCAAGGGGGCTCGTCGGCAACGGCGAGTCCTACCTTAATGCCAGAGAAAAATGCGGTGGACAAGTGCCTACGTTTTTGCTAGCATAACTCAATGAACAATTCATTGCAGGAATTGAGTCGTCAGGCAATGCATCTTCCTCGTAGCGAACGGTTTGCGCTGGCCAAGAGATTGTTGGACGTGGATGATTCCTCCGATGATTCTAAGATAGAGGCGCTTTGGCATTCAGAAATCCTCAATCGCGCCCAAGCTGTCGAAGAAGGAGTAGCTCAAGGTTGTTCTTATGATGAAACACTTCGGAAAGTTGACGCAGCACTTAATCGATGAAAGTAGTGTTCCTGACCGAGGCATCTCAGGAGTTTGAAGATGCTGCACGGTATTATGAAGGTGAAGAACCAGGTCTAGGTATTCGGTTTCGAAACGAGGTAAATATACATATCAATTGGATTACAGAAAACCCAACAATTCCACGTCTCCGAGATGGCAGTTATCGCCGAGTCAATCTAGCGGTTTTCCCATACTATATCGCTTATTTAATTAAGGACAATACCATCTGGGTCCTCGCAATCGCACACGGTCACCGCAGGCCAGAGTATTGGATTGATCGATGAACCCAAACAGGCCAACCAAACGGTGCAGGAAACCGGTACCGTACCCCAGGATGACCCATAATCCCTTACAACTTCAACCCCCGTCGTGTCAGCAAACCCCAGCTTGCGGTACCGGCTCTTGATCTTTTGGCGTTATGAAAAAACATATAATCACCCTAGCTACCTTCTTGCTTCTTACGCACTTTGCATGGGGAGGAATCGAATTTCGGGACGCAAGTTTTGAACCGATCGAGGGATATTCTGAGATTACACACAAAATCGGAATGGAAGAAAAGAAAGTCTACATCTCACCCAAAGCCCTCCTGGATTCAACTGCTTTAGAGGAGGTGTATGTAGCGCCCTCAGGTACGTTAACTGACCATCGAGGGAACACCGAGACTTTATATGGCGTTGCGATTATCCTCACGGATGAAGGAGCGGAGAAAATGAAGGAAATCACCAAAGACCGAATCTCCAAACCGCTTGCAATCATCGTTGACGGGGAGATATTATCATTGCCAGTGGTACGAGCGAAAATAGGAAAGCGATCAACGATAACTGGTCCAGGCACCAAGGAAGAAGCCGAAGCAATGAAAGACAGGATTATAAGCAGTCGATAGTGGACAATCTCCGTTCGCTCCTCCGTCGCTCACTACGTGCCACATCTCGACGTTCCGGGTAAAATGTCGAATCGAAGTAATTGACTAATCCGCTTCATCTGCCAAAATCTATAACATGCTACCTGATCTAGCTAACATGACAAAAGAAAAGAAGTTTCTTACTATGAGAAACTTGTGGGAAGATATGCAGAAGGAAATCGGCGGCACCACCGAAACACCAGAAGTTAAAAACCTTTTGGACCGGCGTGCGGCTCGTGTCGAATCAGGAGAAGCAGAAATCTTGGAATGGGATAAAGTAAAGGGAAGCATTGGTCGTCCATGAAAAAAATTGAGATTTCATCGGACGCATTGGCCGATTTGAATCAAGGGTTTTTATTTTACGAAAAGCAGGAACAAGGTCTTGGCGACTATTTTACGTCCTGCTTAAAGGCGGATATCGAAGAGCTCCGCATAATCGGGGGTATACATAGGGTTGTTCATCGCCAGTACTACCGAAGCTTATCTCGGGTATTCCCATAAGGGATATTTTACACAACTGACAAAGAGAGAGTAACAGTCTATGCCGTCATCGACTTGAGACGAGACCCTGAGTTCATTCGTCGCCACCTTGAGGAATCGAAAACCCGACAATTCGACACAGACAACCCATACTGAAGAATTTATTTCATCTCACTACTCCTCCGGATTCAGTTCAGCCCCACCAATGACGATTCAGATCATCAGACGTTCCCAGGCCAGACACACCCACCCGAACAAGACGGTGCAGCATGACTCCGACATTTCCCAAGCTTTTTAGCATTTGCTTCCCTCAGCCCGCCCTGGACTGAGCAGAGTCGAAGTCCCGCACTTCGCCAGATTTATCCCTCAATGTGAGGTCTCCACTTTTTTCCCCATCCGCTGGCCAATGTGATCAAACAGGTCGCGGCACCACTCCACCGTAAAATCAAAAGCCTTGCCGCCTTTGATCCGGTCGAATTCGATCGCCCGCAATTGGAAATCCTGTTCCTCATCGTGACCGATGACCCCGGATTCACCTCGCAGGGCGACTTCCACCGCCAGATCCACACACCCTTTGATCAGGCGCAGATCTTCCACATTGGCGGGGGCCGAACGGGCGAAATACCCGCTCTTTTGCACCAACACTTTTTCGGCATCGAGCTTTTGGGCAAATTGCTCGGCAAACCACTTCCCGGGATTCACCGCATCCAACCGAACATGCCCGAACGCATCGCGCGGCAATTCCTCACCCGCCGCTTCGCGCTCGGCAATAATCGCATCCACCCCGGCACCTTCGCTGATGAACAGGTTCACGCAGTTCCACCGGTCCATCACCCCGTGCAAACGCTGGGCCTCTTCCTCGATATTCAATTCCATTTCGGGCAAATAAATCCCATGCACATCCAAACGATCTTTCGCCAGGCCAAGCCCGGAGACAAAACTCTTATGGGCCAATTGCTGACGATAAGCCCGCGCCGTGGCCGCGGTGAGCCACCCACAATTGCGCCCCATCACCTCGTGGACAATGAGCATACGGGGATTCGCATTGTGCTCGGCCACCACATTGGCAAAAAATTTGGCGCCCTGCTCCGCCGCCGTCCAGGCGCCCAGACTCTGGCGGATCGGAATGACATCGTTGTCAATAGTCTTGGGCAACCCCACCACCGTCAGATCATAGGCATTTTCCTTTAAAAAAGACGCCAAATCCGCCGCGGTCGTATTGGTGTCATCGCCCCCAATGGTGTGCAAAATCGAAACTCCGTCGCTTTTCAAGCGCTCGGCTGCCACCTGGAGAGGATCCTCACCCTCCTTCACCAAACCACGCTTCACACAGTCTTTGACATTGGTCAGCTTCACCCGGCTGTTCCCAATCGGACTGCCCCCAAAACGATGCAAAACTCCGGCTTCCCGGCGTTCCTCGGGACCCACGTTCAGGAATTCTCCCAGGAGAAGCCCCTTGTACCCATCGGTGTAGCAAATGATCTCAATCGACGGATCAATTTCCGAGTAGCGCTCAATCAAACCACCCACCGCAGAAGAAAGACAAGGAGCCAATCCACCGGCAGTCAGAATTCCTACTTTTTTCTTAGCCATAGTCATAAACCATAAAATGTGAGCCACTTTGGCAAGCGTGAAGCACGGAAAACCTCCATGACCGCCCAATCGTTAAAACAACAACCGCGCCCCGCCGATGGCCGTCACTCCGTGCAAACGCTCGTCACTGCCGGTCCGGGTATCCCGCAAATCACTCCATTCCAAGCCCCATTGCAGTTTCATATCCTGCCCCATCAAATAATAATTGATCCCCGCATAAACGGCATCAAAGCGGTCTCCCCGGCGCTCATCGGAAAAGACCCGGCGAATATAACGACCCGGTCCACGGATCCCATCGTCAAAATCGGCTTTCATCCACTCGTAACGGGCCACCACCTGCCACTCGTCAGTGATCGACCAGGCGGGCATCACGTAGAAGCCTCCCACCGAATCCCCGCCGAAACTCTCACCCCACATCACCTCGGAACGGGTCTCCAAAGCCCCCCACTCAAGCTGATGCGACAACGCCGCCGCCTTGTTCACAAACAACAAACTGGAATCCTCCTTCTCATTCTGCAGGTAGTCCAGACGGAACGACTGCGTCGCCTCCCCGAGATCCGGCAAAGGTCCCCCCACATGGCCGCCAAACAAATACCTGGACGACTCGCCCGCGGAATTGGTGCCGATCTCAGAATTATACACTCCCGCCGAATAGGTGAAATCCTCCCACTCCCCCTGCACTTGCGCACCGGTCAGCGAAATCCGCGAACTGGGTAAAAAGGTCGAGGACAAGTTGCTCCGTTCCGGCGTCAGCAAAAACGCCGAGGAGGTATAGATCTCATGGCCAAACACCGGACGGTCAAAACCCACCACAATGTTGGCCTCCGGAAAAGCCCGCCACCGCAACGACGCAAACTGCAAATTCACATTGTCCGGGGTCACATTCGCTTCAAACAGAAAACTCCAGTCGTCGCCAATCGTTCCCGCGGCCCCCAACCGAACGCGCCGCATCTCAAAGGTCGAATACTCGTCCGTTTCTCCCGCCTCATTGCGCGCCCGCACATAGCCGAATTGCGGCTGAATCCGCCCCCGTATCCGCAAGCTGGACACCACGCTGCGATTGGCCTCGGCCTTCACCGTCGCCTGCGCCCGCACTTCCTCCACCTGCTCGGTGGTCAGAACCCCCTCCCGCAGCAAAACCTCCAATAACGCCTCATCCGAGGCCCCTAAGGCATTCGCGCCGAACAAAAAAGGCACCGGCCCCAACAAGGTGAGAACGAGTTTTTGATAAACTGATTTTTTCATAATTTCCGATACTCCTGCAAAGGGTCGTAGGTTTTCAACCCCCGCATATACTGAGCCCGCTCAAAGAGCTCCGGCTCGTCAAGATGAATCTGACTCAAACTCGACCGCATCGCTTCCACCGAAGCAAAGCCGAGCTTCTCCATCCACTCCAAAAGTTCCTTCTCCACCTTCCGGATCTCCCCCAACCCATTGCGCAAAAGAGTCGAGCAAAGCTGCGTCACATCGGCCCCAGCCAAAATCATTTTCGCCGCATCCCCACCGGTCAAAACCCCACCCGAAGCCGCCAAAAAAGTATCCAGGCGACCACTCAACAAAGCGATCCAACGCAGGGCCAAGCGGCTGGAATGAGAGGTGCTCAGCAAAATATTCGGCTCTACCGAAAGATTCTCGAGGTCAATATCCGGCTGATAAAACCGATTGAACAGCACCAAGCCATCCGCCCCCTCCTCGACCAGACGATGGGCTACATTGGCCGGACTGCTAAAATACGGACTCATCTTCACCACCAGCGGCAGCTTGGTATTGGACCGCACCGCCCGCACGATATCGAAAAGATTGCGTTCCATCTGCGCCCCCGTCAGGGCCGGGTCCCCGGGGACCGAATACACATTCAACTCCAACCCATCAGCTCCGGCCTGTTCCACATTCCTCGCCAGCAAGACCCAGGAGGACAACGAACGTCCATTCAAACTGGCTATCACCGGAACCTCCAAAGCCTCCTTGGCCGCCCTCAAATACTCCAAGTACTCCGCCGGGCCATCCTTCCCACTCTCCGGCCAGTCCTCCTTTCCCCGCACGTTCTCATACGCCCCCCCATTGGAAGCAAGGAAGTGATCCACTTCCGAGGAGCCGTATTCGATTTGCTCCTGAAACAAAGAATACAAAACCACCGCCCCGATCCCGTCATCCTCCATCTTCCGTAAATTGTCCAGACTCCTGGTCAGCGGCGACGGCGCCGCCACCAAAGGCGACCGCAGCTCCATCGACAAATACTCAGTCCGCAAACTCATCCCCTCCATCCTACCTAAACTACCCTCCGAAATCTGGCCCAATCTTGCCTTTTCATCCGCATATCCCGCCATCACCTCACGCCAAATCCCGGGAAACCGCCAATGGGGTCATACCACCCGCCTGCGGAGGTACTTCGAACTGCCGGAGTAAAACGCCTCCGGCCAAAGTCGCATGAGATCTCTCTAGGGCGAATAGGAAATTCCAACTCTGGTATCAGGGTCTTCCGCCGCGAATGTATCGCCTTTGCGGATGATCCATTCTCCTGAGGGGAATTGGCCATTTTCGTCCGGGGCAATGGCCCCAAAGACTTCGCCGTTTGAAATGGTGCCATAAACTTCGTTGCCAACCGCCTCAATTCGCCTGATGTATTTGCTTTCGCCGACAAGATCGCTGATATCCACCTCGCTTTCCCCGGTTTCAAGAAAGTATTGTGACGCCGCCGCACTGATTTGACGCAAGTTGTCTTTCATGGCTCTTTTATAAAGATTTGCCTCCACATCAACGTGGCCTGCGTACATTTGCCTCAGGAAGTGAAGAATGGATTCCACCTCAAGAGTGATGCCGATCTCCAAATTTTCTTCATTGGCTTTCGCGTGAAAATTGACTCCAGGGCTTTCGTCCGAAGCAAAGCCCAATTCGCGCATCTCAAAAGTCAACATCGGTCTGAAATAGAGATTCACCATGCCGGAGACGCTGGCGGCAGCTTCCTTGGTATCAAATTTTTTAAGCCAAAGGCCTTCCAAGGACTTGTCGAATTTCAAGCTTACCGAAAGACCGTTCCATTGTAAAAGAGGGCGTACCATCATGGCGGCAAAAGGTTCCCCGGCCATGTCCTCGTCAAAGCTCGCTTTGCTGGCCGCTCGGAATTGCTCTGGAAAGGTAATGGTCAGGGCAAATTGTTGGTCTTGCATGCGCTTGAGTTCACTTGAAACGACCTCTAATTGTGTTGCTGGCGCATCGTCTAGATAGCGGTCAATCGCACTTCGCAAAACTTTTCCGGAGGTGGAGGCGATGAGGATTTTCTCATCATCCAAGAGGGCGTAGAGGAGGTCCGGACTAGACTCTCGAGCAGCGGCCATGAGAGTGTAAGGCACATCTCGGTGTTCCTTTTCGGTAGGCTCTTCCAGGGTGAAATTGACTTCCCGGCTAATCCACTCGAGCAGGGATTCCCTGGCCCTTTCGGTGAGAGGGTTGTTCAAGGATAAAGTGAAAAGACTCTCGGCCTCTCTGATGATTGTCTGCATGGGATCCCGGGAAGAGACGATAGTTTCGATATCGGCATCGCTGATCCGAAGGGAGATGAGGCTTTGGCTGAAGTCATTCACTTGCATCCCCGTTCTTTCGGTGAACTCTTGATGCGCTTTTTCTGTTTCTATTTCCAGCAGAAAGCTCCCTTCCTCTTCCAGGGTTTGCATAAAAGAGCTTTTGTTTATGTCGGCTAAGTCGATGCGGAGAACAAGTTCGCTTTCCGGAATCAGGCCGATGGTTTGGCTTTTAGTGGAGCTTTCCGCATCGGCTTCGGCATAGCTGAAAGAAAGTAAAGAGAGCTTCAAAAGAGGGAGAAATTTGAGGCTATGGGAAAGAGAAATAAAATAACGTTTCATGGGATATCCATTCTCAATTTCATCCGTTCTCGCATCAACCAGAAAAGTAACGCGAATTCGGCCTTTGGCTGATCCTGGCTTGCTTGCAAAATGACTTGGATATTGAACTGCAAATCGAATAAAGCCTGGGACGAGGCCCTGACCCGCTGCCTTTCGCACGATTTATTTGACCGCTTCCTCTGTTGCATCGGCTCGATCGACGATATTGAAGCCCTCGCCGGGCTATGGGTTTTATTGCCATGGCAAGATCCTACTCTTGCTCGATCAGCTGGGGTAGCGGGAGACGGACAATCCCCTCCGGGGTGCTTTGATAAAAGTGATCGTCGGTTAAATGCAACCACTGGTAAGGCGGTAAAGCTTCAAGATGCCAGCGAGCGATGCCAGGAGGGTTGGCTTGGTTGAATTCTTCCACCAACAAGCGGTACACAAAAGGTTCCATTCCGTCATTCTCACGCGGATACACCTTAAGAATCCATTCCCAATTATCCCCCAGCGGAAAAGCCCGACGAACGATAAACCATTCATCATTGAACGCATATTGATGACTATACCCCGTCGCGATTTCATCGCTTTGCGTTTCGCTGGGAAACTCCCAGGTTCCCTCCGGCTGAATACGCAGTGGCAAATCGGGAAAAAAAGGTTTCACCTCCGAGGTCTGATTCGCCCACCAGTAGAAAGCCCCGCGGTCCTCCGTAACCAAAACCGTATGCCCATTGACCTCAGCCATTTGGCCCTTGCGAGGTGCCCGACCGGGAGAGAACCAGTCATCCGACTCGGCCTCGTAAAGATAAATGTGATTGTTGTAAAACAAGCCTCTCTGCCCATCAGCGCTAAAAAAGGGCTGGGCTTCGCGTAAACGTTGCTGGCGATCCAACTCGGAATGTGGCGGATTTCTTCCGGTGGATACCAATACCTCAACATCACCCCGGATAAGATCGATTTCGAGCACCGCGGAATCTTCATTTAAATTGTAACGACTATGCCACGGCCTTAAGTGGGAGTAGGCCATGAGCAATTTATTTCCCTTCAAGGCATAGCGAGGATTGTATTTCAGGGGAATTTCAAGCCAATGCCAATCACCTTGCTTTTTATTGAAAACCAAAGCGGCCCCTCCATTCAAAAGATAAACCAGAACTTCGCCATTTTCCATGACCTCTTCCAATTGATTTGCAGGAACGAGCAATGGAGAAACAGGGCCCGGAAGAAAGCTTTCCGTAGCCAAATTGAAATAAATCCGGTGGTACCGCAGATACTTTTCATCCTTCTCTTTCCACAGCATGGAGAGAGTGTTTTTCCGAGCATCCATAAAGCGGGGAGAAGCAGGTTCAAGGGCGAGGCCGGTTTGGGCTTTCAATTCATCCTTCATCTCTGCCCATGAACGCCAAGAGGGGATGACCACGGGGGGCAGCGGAAAATCCTTTCCCGCGTGCATACGCAAGGAGTCGCCGTATCGGTGGAAGCGAATTTTATCCGATCCGGTCAAATGCTGGCCATGATTCCACCTTTCCTCGGCCTCCTCCCACTGCCCCAACACATCCAGGAGGGAATCTTCCGGAAGATTCCTGGCGACGGGAAAAAGAGAGTAGATATTGCTCAAGCCCGCAGCATCTTCCCGCTTTAGAAAAGCTTCCAGAAATTTCATTCTCGTTTCCTGCGAAGGATTCCTGAATGGGCGGGGCGCGCTCCTTATGAACCTCCGGTAACTAGGTAATGCAATAAGTTCCTCCCGGTATTTCCAAAGCAGCGCTTCCGCTTTCTCCTGATACTCTTCCATTGTTGAGGAACGGCGGGCCGAACGGTATTGGGAAAATAGAAGCAAGAAATCACGAATGAACGGATCTTCATGATCCCATGTTTTCCAGTAATCCTTCCAAATCTGTATCCGCTCTTCCGGAGTGCTCCGGTTTTCGTCCCATAAGGGTGGAGCCCACATACTAGTTAAATAGTCCTCATCTCTTGAGAATCCTAGCCTAAAGATTCTAAACATAAAACCGGAATCCTGGTAATTAAGTAATGCCCCGGACAGTAAAGGGAGGAAATCTTCAGGGTTTTCCACAAACCAGTGGCGTCCGTATTGGATTAGAATTTCCCCGAGCCGGGTTAAAAGGAGTTGATGATTATTGGTAGAGGCACTTTTCCACAAATCCCGGTACAGGGCTCGGATCGTTCCGCGAAGTTCCACTTGGGCGGCAGCGGCCTGCAAATGGCCCTGCTTTCGATGAGCTTCGAAAACGACCAATGCATTCCCCATTCCCCGAAAGACATTGAAAACCAAATTACGCAACAACCGGTCGTCGTTCTCCTGTTGGATAAGGGGCGGCAACTCGCGGTGCAGCATGTGCGCCATCTCAGTAAAGTCCCTGGCCATTTCAAGACTCTCTTCGACCGTCAGGCTTTTTAAGAGATTGCTGCCCCGGGTACCAAAACGTTCTCCCAAGTGTTGAATGAGGATAGCCTTAGTGTGGCTATAAAGGAGTTCGGGGCTAACCTCATGCCGCAAAAACCACGCGGCCTCTGCCGCCTCGATTTTTCGCGAAAAGTCTTGAATCCTTCCTGCCCGAATGGCTTCCCTGAGGAACAATTCACTTTCTCTTCCACGGATGGTTTGCCCATGCTGCTTCGCGATAAGATCTGCCGACTGAAGCTTTTCAACGATTTTTTCCAGCAGTATTTTCGGCTCCTCTTGATTTCCCCGAATTTCATCTTCCCATACTTCCATTTGGGTTTTCGGATCTTCCACTGTTAGAAATACAATAAGCTCTTGTTCATCCCCTTTACGGAAGGTCCCTCGCAAAACCAAATCCGCTTTAAACATAGGGGTTTCTCCGGCCAAGACCCTTTCCCACGCGACATCACCCACCCGCCAGCGCTCCAGCACGGTTAGCGCAGGCTCTCGGGTCAGTGCATTGGCCAACATCGAAGGGAACCGCTCAGCCCAATGTCCGGAAATGCGTTGCCCTTCTTCGATACGAAAGGGAAGAATCGAAAGGACCCTTTGGTCCACTTCTGACATTTTCGTTCGATAGAGGGCATCTTCTATATTTGATAATAACGCATCGGCCTGCTCAGGACTTGCTGGCGACCAAGGCAAGGAACGTATTTCCAGAAGGCTCCCGGAAGGGCTTTTCACCAGCCGGACCATCCACGAATCCTCAGCCCTGCCTTGCCAACGTTCAAGAAATAGCAAGGCATCGACTTGAGCGGGGATTGCCGTTTCCGCAGCATCTCCGAGAATGGCTTGCTCAAACCAACGAGCTTCCATCTCTCTCCGGTCCTGAATCACCACCCCTTCCTGCGATAGTTGAATTTCCAGCAAAACGGCCATATCCGCACTCCCCGACGAATAGTAAAGAGCCACCGCATAAGGGTCTTCCTCCTTTCCCCAAGCTACTGTCGCAAAGGCCACAACCATCAAAAACAACCCACCCATTCGTCCGAAGGAGCAATGAAAGAGAGGTTGGACTTTTGGCACAATGAAACTTAACACAGAAGTATGGACGCAGAAATTCCCCAAATCCTTGGAGAAAATGGATTCTATTCCAAGAAATAAGTCATTCCATACGTCATTACTAAAAATGGTTTCCTCATCCGCACGCATGCCTTCATTCCACTCTATGCTCAAAGCCCTCGCTCTCTTTGGGGCTCTTGTGATGTGTTTTCGGGCCGCTGACTTAATCGCCCAAACAAATGAATCCGATTCCCCCTCCCCCATCGAACGCTTAAAACAGGCGCTTGAGGAATGCCAAACACCTCCCGAACCCCGCCGTTTTACTTCAACGAATAACACCCTCCGCCGGACCTTGGGTTCCCCGGAAGAGTGGAACGAAGAACATATACAGGATTTCAAGGCACTGACCCATCGGTGGGTCCGGGGAGGATTTTACCAAAAAGGAGATCTTCCCATGAGATGTCCCGGTCACCACCGGATGGTTGACCTGCTCCTTCTCACTGGAGACTTTGAAAAACAACTCGGAAAAGCCTGGGATCAGGCCTTGCGCAACCCGGAAGATCCTTGGCACCACCATCTATTGAGTCTTCTGACCTCACGGGAACATCATCACGAGCGGCTCCGGGGATGGATGCATCAGGAGAGATTAAGCCGGTGGCCTACCCACCTCCGGCTGAGCCGGGAGGGAAACGACATCACCGGAGCATACTCTTTCGATGGGGAAAATTGGCATGTTGTCCAACGAGGTAAACTAAAAGGACTCCTCCAATTCGAAGAGCTCTGGGTCGGTTGGTTCGTTGGGACCAAGGGTCCCGGAAACTTTTCCCACCAGGCTCGTGAAGTCCGTTTGAATGGCGAAATCCTCGATCTCCAAAATACATTCATCTTCCCCATTGGCGAAAAAGCTCAACCGGTCTCTTCCGGAAACCTTGAACTTTCCCTGCGTTCCGATACAGAATTCCCTTACGAAAAGAGTAAAGTTTTTCAAGGACTCCGGGTCGCAGGGGATTTTGACTTCATCCTGGAGTTGGGTGAAACGGATTTTCCACCATACCGACGGAATTTGGCCGGCCTGAGTTTGCGCTTTGGCCAAGCCCGGGTGACCCCCTCAATCAACCTGACCCTACAGACCTTTCATCGTTTAAGCTTCGTGCAAAAACCCGAGCATAACAATGAAGGGTATTCTCATCTACAAAGAGCCGCCCGGAAAGGCGAACCCCATGATTACCTTAAATATTTCTCCGGCATTCGCCTTGGCCATACCCTTCATATCCATTCCACCGACGAAATATCAACTCCGGAAATCGTTCGTCTGACACAAAGGGCTCTCCGTGAGGAAGACTCTTTCATTTTCCCTTTCTTATCGGATTTTATTCGAAATGCAGTATCCAGTGGAGAAACCTCTCGCCCCTTGGATGGACAAGCATTGGTCATCGAAGAGATGCTCAGCCTCTCTTCCAAAACCTGGCACCACTTCCTCGAACAAGAAGGTCGTATCCTTGAACGCATCATCCCCATCGCCATCGCCAATCTCAAGGCAACCGATCACCGGGCCACCGGCTTCGCTCTCGAAAAACGCTGGGAAGCCATCCAAGCCAACCGCTAACCAAAAGCTCATTTCCTGCCATCGCCTCCGCATAACCACAGTAGCGATAATGCTTCGGATCCTGCACCAATCCCGTGGGTTGCCACCCACGGCTACCTTCCGATTCGCCCCGCCGGGGCTAGGAAACAAACAGCCCGCCCGCCGCTCTGCGGAAAGGGTGCCGGGAACGGCGGTTGCTCCCGTCGGTAAATCACCGAACGCGACACCGCATCCTCACCACCCCAACGAGCCAGCAACCGTAGTCGGGCTGATTCATCGCCCGACCGAACACCGCCAACCCGTAAAAGTCGCACGGGCTTCCAGCCTATGTCCCCGATCACGTCAAGCCCGCCAGGATGGCGGTGCTACCTCGGTAAGAAACGGAGGTCGGAGAACGGAAGACGGCTGTTTTCAGTAGCGCTGGCTTTAGCCTGCGATCCGGGGTACAAAACACTAGAAACGAAGATCACGCCGGAGCTTCAGCCAAGGCGGACACTCCCCATTTCAGCTTTTTAGCTTTTCAGCGTTTTAGCGTTTTCCCCAAAAACCTCATTCCCCATTGAGGTCCCGCCTCTTGACTCGGCGAAGCCTGAAGGGCGAAGATGGTTCAGGCGGTTCCCCTCCCCCACCATCGATTTTTTGAAAAGGAGGGAACAGAGATCGCAGAGAGGAAAAGGCCGTAGTTTTGCTCTCACGGGAACGCCTGTGCCAATCCCCCCATTCGTACCGCTACCTGCCCGAAGCCAACGGAGCCCCTCTCAACCCGAGACCCGACTCCGATAATCCATATAAGGTTTTTGCAAAATGAATTGATTCTCCGAACTATCGATAAACCGGTAAGTATTGTCGTCGACCAGCTCCATTACTGCACGATAGACTCCATGAAAAGAATGTCTTGAGTCAGAATGAAAGTCATCTCCAGCCACAAAGCCACCGGGTTTGAGCTTTTTGCTTAAAAGAGATAATTCTGCTTTTACACTGTCGTAAGTGTGCTTGGCATCCAAGTAAACAAAATCAAAATAGTTGTCCTCGCAATTCGGAAGAAAGTTCATCGAATAGTCAACTACAGGAATGATCTGACCCCGTTCAATCTCGTCCCGATAGGTCATCCGTATATTTTTCAAAGCATCTTTCGTCATGGGAGTCGATGACTTGGAATCCGACCATTTCCAGTATTCGGTGTATTTGAACCAAGGATCACAGAGATACAGTTTCGCAGGGCTGGACTTCAATAAAAAAGATGCAAAATCACCCTTGAAAACCCCAATTTCCAATACTTTTCCGTGCCATGGAATAAACCGTGAAAGAAAGTTGTATCGAGCGATACATTTGTACGGTGAAGAAGTTGATTCACCACTGTTGATTTTCGGGTAGCTTCTGGAGCCTTCCATGGATGGTGGTTCCTTATAAAAATAGGCCATGCACTTATCAAAAACAGTGATCTCCGGCATCGACCGGTCAATTTCTGAAAAATAATCTTGAATTGCCTTACGGCATCCCCCAAAAGCACCATAGTCATCAATGATACAAACACCTCCGTCAGATAACTTTGGATACAAAATTCGCAATGAATGCAGAGTAGCCTGATACCAATCTACATCCAGTCGAAGAACGGCCACATGGGAAATGGATTTTGCCATTTCCTCCAATCTTGCCTCAACAGTCCCTTCAACGATAATTAATTCATGATCTTGGATTTCGTATTCTGAAGCGAGCGCCTGTACTGCATCTTTTGAAGACGAAACATTCACTCCTTCCCACTTCCGCGGATCCAAGTGGCCGTATTTAATGTTCTCGATGTCCGGCTCGGTCAGTGCGGGCATGGCATCAAAACTATCGATTCCATATGTCTTCCGTAAGTGCTCAGTTCCACAAGCCCGGTTGGCAAGTTGTAAAAAAACCAGCCCACCCCCTTTTCCCAGGCCGATTTCAACGATATCTCCCGGTATTTGGCGTTGGTCCATTTCCAAAACGAAAGCCGCATTTTTAACGAGCCGTGGCACAGGCTGGAGAGTGTATCCTTGGTGCCGAAGATCATGAGCTTGCGTCATCAGCGATGGGCCCAAGGCTTGGCCAATAATATCTGCCTCCTCCTCTTTGGTATCTTTGCAATAAAAGTTTTCCGCATCTCTGGGCATACTGCGAATCGAATATCCAGACTGAACCATTTTTTCGATAGCACGTGCGAGGTTAAGACCAATATTCCAAGTACCATCGGAGTGTTTGAATTCAAAAACAACCTCCCGGGGTCTCAGAGTAAAGAAGTCGGGCGACATAATGATTTTACAATCACTTCCTTCTGTATCGAGCAATAGTATATGAACAGAGCTGACATGGTATTTCTCATACAGCCCTTTGATAGAGGAAGCAGTTACGGTGATCTTATCCACATAAGACAGCAATTCCGAGTTACACTTTTCCGCATGACACTGATCGAGAGACCCAATCTGTGAGGCCCAAGGAACAACCGCTGTCGCCTCAGGTTTCAGAATATAAAAATCCACCTGCTTAGACGCATCGTGTGTGATGGCTTGCTCCGCAACCAGAATCCTCTTGTTATTCAGGAATTTTTTCCGCAAAAACGCGGCGTGTTCCGGATGAGGCTCCACCAACAGAACCATTCCTTTGGCACACTCAATACTCTGCTGAATTTTTTTCGCCTGATGTGCTCCGATTACCACTAAATCAAAATGCATAGGAAAGAGGGGGCTAGCTGAGTTGATGATGATTTACAAAAGCCTGCAAACGCTTCAACTTCTGCTGCGCAAACCCCATTTCACCTCCAAGAAAATGAACCACCGGAAGCAGTTGGCGCAAAGATGCTGGAAGCTGGTCATTGGGCCGCACGAGCGAAACCCATTTTTTCAAATACTCAACATCGACTGCATTGAGGGAAAGCAGTATGTAGTTTGCACACGCCTGCTCATGGAGAGGCCCTTTCGCTGAATCAGATGAAAAATACGCGTACAGTGTTCGCAACACCCTATCAAAATAGCGCCGGGCCAGATCCATCGAAAAAACCAAAACACCCGTGTTAAACCCAGCGTTCAATTCTCTAAGGGGATTGGAATCCTCTGCGAAAAGATGCTTACCCAATCCCGGTCGTTGCTCTGCATACTCGACGGTGCCATCCCCCTGAACAAGCTGTTCGAGCGCATAGATCGGATGCGTATTGAACGTGGCACGTATCAATGCGCTCAAGTCCCCCCAAACCACACAATCAATATCCATGTAAACCACATGAGCCAAATGCGACGGGAGTGGAAGCCGATGCACATGAAATCGGGCTCCCGTGTAATCTATAATGTTTTCAGCAAAGATGGTATGGATGAAAAAATTTCGCGAACCCCGGAGAATGTCTGATAAGGCCTCTTCAAGCTGTGGCTGAGTTTTCTCATTCGTGATGACAAGTAGATTTTCCACCCAGGGATTGCTTTTTAACAAGGCTCGGATGGCAACTGCACACAAAGCACAATAAGCTCTGTCTCCAAAACAACAAAAGCAAAACAAAGTTTGCCCAGCAAGACGGTGAATCGGCGGCCTGGATAATTTCCACCCATTAGAAGAATCCAATAATCGACCTTTTATATCTCCCCTGATTTCATTTAAATCTTTCTGCATTATTGCTTTCGGTTTTTTTATCACCAAACAGATTCGTTCACTGCCTATTTATCAAACAACGAATAAACAAGAATAACTCAAGCTGCAGAGATCAAGCACGAATATTACATGCTCGCGCGGCGCGGTATTCCTGCATGGTGGTCTCCCACCAGAAATCCCAGCATTTTATCATCTCGCGCACACGCCGACTCTCAAATCTGGAAAGATCGTTACTTTCAGAAGGGTCGTTTTCGATGTGAAACAAACTGGGATAGAGTGGATCCCCGAGGGTAGGCCGAGGTACGGCAGCCGAATTCACCGGCATGACCCTATGTGGCTCTAGGCAGCCTTTCTGATACCAAAAATTATCCTCTTCCCCTTTCCAGTTGCATCCTGTGCGCCACGGGAAACAAAGCTTCCATGGACCGTCTCGCATCGCTCCGTTGCAACGAGGCACTGGCTCATAGCGATTAAATTGCCAATACCTCTGACGGGAGATAGAACACGTCTGACCGCTCAAAGCGTCAGCAATACTTATTCCGTCCAGCGGAAGATGAGGTGAGAACGAACCCACGCCAGCCAATTCCATCAGGGTAGGCAACCAATCTACGCCGCTGACCATCTCACTGAATTCTGTTCCGGCGGTTGAAAATCCCGGGACTCGCAAGATGGCTGGAACTCGAATTCCACCCTCCAAAACATCAGTCTTATTCCCGCGGAAAGGCCCGTTGCATCGAAGAAAATCTCCTGCCAGAAGTGGCCCATTGTCACTGGTAAGCAAAACGATAGTGTCATCATCAATCATAAGTCTGCGTAGTAAATCACAGATTCGACCGATTCCTGAATCCAGGATTTCCACCATGGCATACAGAGTCGCCACATTGGGGGTCAGCCCTTTGTTCGCAAGGTATTTCTGAACGACCTCCGCAGGTGCCTGCATTGGTCTATGAGGAGCATTGTAAGCTAAATACAGGAAAAAAGGACGCTCCCGGTGCTTCTTAATAAATTCCTCACCTGCCTGAGTGAAAACATCGGTGAGGTATCTTCCATCTGCAGCTAAATGCTGCCCGTTCTGCTCTAAGTTCCAATCCCAATAGTCCATACCTCCATTCAGGAAACCAACAAACTCGTCGAACCCCCGGGATCTTGGATGATAAGCGAGATCATGCTGTCCATTATGCCATTTCCCTGCCATTCCGGTGACATAATTATGATCCTTGAAATAATCTGCTATCGTCCGCTCCGGCAAGGCTATCCTATCGTATCCCCGGTTGGATGCCACATCCACCGCCCCACACCGGTGATGGTATCGGCCGGTGAGCAATCCGGCCCTGGATGGAGCACAGATTGGGGCTTCAGCATAGTGCTGGGTCAGGCAAACGCCGGTTTTTGCCAAGGCATCAATATTCGGCGTCTGGACAATGGTATTACCAAAACACCCTATGTCTCCAAAGCCGAGATCATCTGCCAGAATCAATATAACATTCTTTCCCCTTTTTTGGTGCTGCTCGGCCTGCGGTATCATTGGAGAGAAGAAATCTGTTCGTGCCCCACACCCTAATTCGCCTAATTCAACTTCAGTAAATGCAAGGGGATCTCCCGTCTGTTGGTAAAACTCAGGTCTGGTTCCGTTTAGATTTTCAGACTGGGGTGGTTTTGTTTCTTGGTCAAACGGAAAGCCCCGTCAAAAGGTAAATGTTCCACATCCCCGGTTTTTTGAACAGGAGAAAACAGAGACCACAGAGTCTGTTACGAAGCGGGGCGCCGGGGCATACCATACTCTCATTCCCTTTGTCTGTGCTTTTTGTTATTCTTGTTTTATTGGCTGTTTGGATATTCGTATTTTGATTCCACTCCCTTCTTCTTTCCTGAGAAAATCTGCATCTACCGCATGTTCATGAAGTATGTATCGCAAGAGTGTCACTTCATGAAGTAAAACCTCATCTCCCACAAAAACCTTCGCATAGTCGCCTTGGTTTTCTGCGATTTTCTTATAATTATAGGAAAACCCTTCTTTCAAATAAAACTCAACCTGGTTTTCGTCATTGCCCATGTACAGACCCCTCCCTCTTTTTTCATAGAACGAAAACGGCGGAAGAGAGAAAGAAACCCCATTTATAAGTACAAACTGCCTGTCACACCCTTGCTCATTAAGTGAATTTGCCACTTCCTCTGCAGCATCCCAGAATTTCGCTTTCGGACTCAATGAAAAAACAAAACATTCATTTTCTTTATCAGCCTGAGGGGCTTCTTCATTATGACGAATCTTTGCGATCCCCAAAACGATACAAACCCCGAGAAAAAGCGATAGTATAGAAGATAAAATTATATTTCTCATAGGTATGCCCTATCTTTTATCAGGATTTCCTGGCCCCAAGCATCCGTGAATAGATACGATGCCGTTCTGATAATCCACAAGGTTCGTAAAGGCTTCTTCTGAAAATATCAAGGTGTTTCCATAGCGCCAACGGCGCAATCCCACCAGCCCAGGCCCTTTAATTCCCCTACACCGACGTCAAAGCTCCAAACCCCAAGTCCATAATACAGTATCCCGACTTGCGCATAATAAAAGGTTGACAAAGTTCGCAAAATGGCGTAATTTTAAAAGAACAAGACAGAATACTGCATGAACATTACTACTCCACAACCGATTCAACTCGCTTTCTGCGGAAAGATTTCCCTGGGGCAGTCCTTCCGCAGGGCCGTACGAGAGGATGTGAAGAGCAGACACTTCGTCTTACAGTCCAGAGACCTTTCACCGGAAGGGTGCCTCTCTTCCGATCTGATGCCCATGGGTACCACCAACGAACCCCCAAAAACCAATATCGCCCCTGGCGACATCGTGGTTCTCTGTCGGGGCGTCCGTTTTAATGCAGGCGTGGTACACACCCTTCCCGGTCCGACCACTGCTCAAAGCATGTTCTACATCGTCCGCCTCCGGGCGGATTGCGGATTGACCCCCGAATATGTCGCCTCCTTCATCAACACCCCTGCCGTCCAGGACCACCTCAAATCCCTGGCCAAAGGGGCCACTGTGCAACATCTCAAAGTGGATGACCTGGGCAGCCTGCGCATCCCTGTTCCACCAATGGCCCAACAACGAACATTGGTGGCCTTGGCCAGAGCGATCGCCGAGGAGCAAAAACTTTCCCAACAGCTTTCATCCCTCCGGAAACAACAATTCTCCCTGTTGTTGAATTCTTTAACGCATCAAACGTAAACTCATCCCCATCTTTCCCTCGTTATGGCAATTACCAACGGCAACTACAGCAGCCTCCAAAAGGAGATCAACAATATCGTCTGGCGCGCTTGCGACACCTTTCGCGGAACCATCGATCCTTCCCAATACAAGGATTACATTCTCGTCATGCTTTTCGTCAAATACCTCAGCGATCTCCATCGTGACCGGTACGATGCGCTGAAAAATCAGTTTGGGGACGATGAAGCGATGATCCGGCGCCGCCTGCAGCGCGAACGCTTCGTCATTCCCGCCGGTTGCAGCTTCTACGACCTCCACGCCAAGCGGAACAAGGACGACATTGGCGAGCAGATCAACAAGGCCCTCGAAGCCCTTGAAGATGCGAACAAAAAGAAACTCGCCGGCGTTTTCCGCAATATCGATTTCAACAATCAGCACAGCCTCGGGGAAACCCGCGACCGCAACCGCCGCCTCAAGAATCTTCTCGAGGATTTCAACGACCCACGCCTCGACCTGCGGCCCTCCCGCATCGGCTCGGTGGACATCATTGGCAATTGCTACCTGTACCTCATTTCCCATTTCGCCAGCGATGCGGGTAAAAAAGGCGGCGAGTTTTACACCCCCGACGAGGTCGCCCTACTCCTGGCCAAGCTGGTCCAACCCACCTCCGGAGATCGCATTTGCGACCCCACCTGTGGCTCCGGCGGCCTCCTCATCAATGCCGCCGAGCAGGTGCCCGATGGCAACTTCGCGGTCTATGGCCAGGAAATCAATGGCGGAACCCTCGCGCTGGCCAAAATGAATATGTTCCTGCATGGGATCGACAACGCCACCATCGAATGGGGCGACACCCTCAACAACCCCAAGTTGCTCGAAAACGACACCCTCCAGCAGTTCAATGTGGTCGTCGCCAATCCCCCCTTCTCCCTCGACAAATGGGGGGCCGAGGACGCCCAAAACGACCGCTTTGCCCGCTACCATCGCGGCATCCCGCCCAAATCGAAGGCCGACTGGGCCTTCATCACCCACATGGTGGAAACCGCTGTCGATGACGGCGGACGCGTCGGGGTCGTGGTCCCCCACGGCGTTCTATTTCGCGGCAGTTCCGAGGGCAAGATCCGTGAAAGCATGATCCAGGAAAACCTGCTTGAAGCGGTGATCGGCCTCCCCGAAAAACTCTTCTTCGGCACCGGCATTCCCGCCGCCATCCTCCTCTTCCGCAAAGGACGTGAACGCAAAGAAGTCCTCTTCATCGATGCCTCCCGCGAGTTCGATTCCGGGACCAAGCAGAACCGCCTCTCCGAAGCCAACATCGCCAAAATCGTCGGCACCTACGAGCGCTTTGCGACCCTCGAAAAATACAGCTATGCGGCCACCGCTGCGGAAATCGCCGAAAACGACTACAACCTCAACATCCCCCGCTACGTCGATACCTTTGAACCCGAACCCGAAGTGGATCTGGCTCAGGTTTCCCAGGAGATCCAGGAGACCGAGGCCAAACTCGTTGAAGTGCAGGCCCAAATTAAGGATTACCTGAAAGAATTGCATTTGGACGGAAAGGAGGGAAAACAATGAAAGACTCACGCGAAGACGCGAAGGCGCGAAGTCTGGATCCCGAAGCGATTTCCTCTATCGTCGTTGATGCTGGGTATCGACTTCACCTGGAAGCAGGTCCGGGATTGTTGGAAACCGTATATGAAGTTACCTTGGCACGCCTGCTCGAGAATGCCGGGTTGAAAGTCAAACGCCAAGTCCCTGTGCCGATCCATCTTTTGGGAATAACCTTCGATGAAGGTTTCCGTGCGGACCTAATCGTCAACGATTGCTTTCTTATTGAACTCAAATCAGTGGAAAAACTTGCCCCCGTCCACTCCAAGCAAACCCTCACCTACCTGCGTCTGCTAAAGTTTCCCCTTGGCCTCCTCCTCAACTTCGGCAACCCCACCTTTAAAGAAGGTTGCAGACGCATTGTGAACAATCACAAAAACTTCGCGTCTTCGCGACTTCGCGTGAATCAACCTCCAAAGCAAGGGAATCCCAATGACTAAGAGGAAAGGTCTCATGCGAAGACGCGAAGGCGCGAAGAGGGAAAAGAGGATGCCAACTAATTGACCCATGGAAACCCACCGCATCGAATACAAGCGTGAACTCACGCCCGACCTCGACCTGGAGAAGGAAGTGATCGCCTTCCTCAACACTCCCGAGGGCGGCCTGATTTTCATCGGTATCGACAAGACCGGTGCCCGCTTGGGTGTGCCCGATGCGGATGGCGATATGCTCAAAATCAAAGACCGCATCAAAAACAACATCACCCCCTCCGCCATGGGCTTGTTCGATGTTCTGGCGGAAGAGAGCGACGGCGTTACCTGCATCAAAATCATCGTCGCCAGCGGGAGCGAGAAACCCTATTTTAAAAAGAAATTCGGGATGACGGAAAAGGGTTGCTTTCTCCGCGTCGGTACCGCCGCCGAGCCCATGCCCGCGCCCCTGATCGAGAAGCTCTTCGCCTCCCGCACCCGCAACTCCATCGGCAAGATCAAATCCCACCGCCAAGCCCTCAACTTCGAACAACTCCGCATCTATTACGAGGAACAAGGCAAACGCCTCAACCAGCGGTTCAAAACCAATCTCGAACTCCTCACCGAAGACGGCTCGCTCAACTACGCCGCCTATCTTCTCGCCGACGAAAACAACCTCTCCATCAAGGTCGCCAAATACCGGGGCAAAGATCGCGTGGACCTCACCGAAAGCAACGAATACGGCTACTGCTCGCTCATCAAAGCAACCAAGAACGTCCTCAATAAGCTCGACCTCGAAAACCGCACCGCCACCACCATCACCGCCAAGGAACGCCGCGAACAACGCCTCTGGCAGCCCATCGCCATCCGCGAGGCCGTCATCAATGCCATCGTCCACAACGACTACACCCTCGAAATCCCGCCCAAATTTGAAATCTTCGCCGACCGGCTTGAAATCACCTCCGCCGGTTCCCTTCCCGAAGGCATGAGCCGGGCCGAATTCTTCGAGGGATATTCCATCCCCCGCAACAAGGAACTGATGCGCGTCTTCAAGGACCTTGAACTGGTCGAACACCTCGGCTCCGGCATCCCCCGCATCACCCGGTTCTACCCCGAGAGCTGCTTCCACTTCACCGAAAACTTCCTCCGCATGACCTTCCCCGCCATCGAACCGGTCTATGCAAACGAGGAGAAGGAAGTCACCCCCCAAGTCACCCCCCAAGT
>JAFIGF010000237.1 GCA_020831535.1 Opitutales bacterium
TGGGCGGAGTGCTCCACGCCTGCACCTTAACCTTCCCCCCCCACCCGGTCGGGCCGGTTTTGGGGGGTGGGCGGAACACTCCGGCCCCGCGAGTCTCTTAATCGCATATTCCAGCTCCGCTGGTGGCAGCGACTAATGTGAGACTAGGGTGTTTCCGAGGCCTCCGGAGTGTTGCGAGCAGGGACATGAAGTCCCCGCTCGCTGTTGAATAGTGGCGACATTTCCGTTTGCCGAAGTATTGCGCACAGGGGCACAAGGCCCCCGTTCGCTTTTTTGCCCCAAGCGGGGACCTTGGGTCCCTGCGCGGAGTGCTCCACCCCCGCGAGTCTCTTAATCGTATATTCCAGCTCCGCTGGTGGCGCCACTTGTTTTCGAGCAACGTAAGCGGTTTAGGTTTGCAGGGTCCCGGCGGAACGATTGGTCGGGGACGGGAGTAAACCTCCTCCTTACAGTCGGGGTCGGGGGGGTAAACCCCCTCCTACAGTTTCGATTCGCACAGTCCTAATGTGGGCTGCTTCTCACTTAGCCCCGGAGGGGCGGTCAGACGGTAGCCGTGGGTGGTAACCTACGGGCTTCGAGATTGGTTCGTTTTTCATCACGCAGTGGCGGCAAATAACGTGCTACAAAGGTCCGGTTCGTATTTAACCGACTTCGCCTCACCTTTGCTTTTGTTCACGAAGTCGGTTAAAACCTCGGGACGGCTCTCTCCCATCCGTCTCGCAGAGCGAGACCGGAACGAAAGGCTAGCCTCCACATTTGGCTTCAATGTACCCACGGATTTACCAGATGAGGCAAGATTTTTACCGGGACGATTCTCTTTTTGCAGGGTTGCGGGGAGCCGGTATTTTTCTTGCTATAGAATAGAACGTTTCCTTTTGCCACTGCCGTAAAGTCTATTTATTCCCATGAATTCCTCCACCGAAAACAATCCCTCCGACCTTTCTTCTCCCGCCGAACTTTTGTCCCGGACTTTTGGCTTTTCCTCCTTCCGTCCTGGGCAGGAGCAAGTGATCGATACCTTGCTGGCGGGCCGGTCGGCGGCGGCGATTTTTCCCACCGGCTCCGGGAAAAGCCTGTGCTACCAATTGCCCGCCCTGTTACTGCCTGGTCTGACCCTTGTGGTTTCGCCCCTGCTGGCTTTGATGAAGGATCAGATCGATGCGCTGCGTAAGCGCGGGGTGGCCGCCGAACGATTGGACTCCAGTTTGGACGAGGAGGAATACCGCGCTGTTCTCGAAGCGATTCGCGGCAACCAATTAAAACTTCTCTTTGTGGCTCCGGAGCGTTTGTCCAACGAACGCTTTCTCAATCTCATCCGCACCTGTCGTATCAGTTTGTTGGCGGTGGATGAGGCCCATTGTATCTCGTCTTGGGGGCACAACTTCCGGCCCGATTATTTGAAACTGGCCCGTGCGGTGGAGGAATTGCAGGTGGAACGGGTGCTCGCCTTGACCGCGACGGCGACCCCCCAAGTAGCCACCGATATGGCCGCCGCCTTCAAGATTGCCGAGGGGGATGTGGTGAATACCGGGTTCTATCGTCCCAACCTTGAGCTTCGGGTCACGGCTTGTACCGATAAGGAACGGCCAGGCCTCTTGCTGGAACGATTGCGGGCCCGTCCTCCGGGCCCCACCATTGTCTATGTCACTTTGCAAAAGCAGGCGGAGGACGTGGCCGACCGTTTGACCGAGGCGGGGTTTCAGGCCAAACCCTATCACGCGGGTTTAAAGTCGGAGGTCCGCCAACGAACCCAGGAAGCCTTCATGGCGGGAGAAGTGCCGATTATCTGTGCGACCATCGCCTTCGGGATGGGCATCGACAAGGCCGATATCCGGTATATTTACCATTACCATCTGCCCAAGGGATACGAGAGTTACATGCAGGAAATCGGTCGGGCCGGTCGCGATGGGGAGCGTTCCGTTTGTGAGCTTTTGGCCTGCGCTCAGGATAGAATCGTGCTGGAAAATTTTGTCTATGGCGACACCCCCGACCCGGAAAATTTGCGGGATTTGGTGAAGGAGCTTTTGCAAGGGGATCCGGCCATTGATTTGTCGGTGCATGAGATTTCCCGCCGGTTTGATATCCGGAATTTAGTGGTCAATACCTTGCTGACCCGCTTGGAACTGCTGGGCGTGATTCGTGCCGAAGGTCCGTATTACGCCGACATTCGCTTTGCCCCCAAATGTTCATCGAAGGAGATGTTGTCCCACTATCCGGATGCCCAGAAGAACTTTCTCCAAACCCTCTTTCGGTGCTGCCGCAAAGCGCAGAAATGGATCACTTTGGATATGGAAGCCGCGCAGGCCCAAACCGGCCAGGATCGTGGGGTTGTTCTCCGCGCCTTGCAAAGTCTTGAAACCAAGGGGCTGGTCGATTTGCAAATGGCGGGGTACCGCTTGCGCTACCGCCGTCTCGAGGAACAGCCCGATCTGGAAGCCTTGGCCGATCGTCTTGGCGGGATATTTGCCGAGCACGAGCGCCGTGAAATCGAGCGAATCGACCGCATTCTGGACTACGCCGCCAGTGAAACCTGTCTCACCGCAAAGCTATTGGCCTATTTTGGTGAAACCATCGAGCCCTGTGGTCACTGTGGCCTATGCCTGGGTGATCCTCCGGCAAAAGGGCAACCCGCCGATGAGTCCCTCGAGGTGGAAATTCCCTCCCGTTTCTCGGAGTTGGTCCAGGAAAACCCGACCGCCCTGGCTCGTCCCCGACAACAGGCTCGTTTTCTTTGTGGGATCACCTCGCCCGCCGTTTCCGCCGTGCGGGGTTTACGGGGAAACCCACTCTTCGGCACCCTGTCCAATCGTCCTTTTGAAAAGGTTCTGCAAGCCTGTGGAGGTTGAATAGCGGTTTTTGATGGATTGGAGCGCGAAGCTGCAGCGAGGTTCTCCTTTTGTAGGGCTCGCGCTTGCGCGATGCCGTCGCGGTGAGAACATAGGATTGTCCAGGAGGGCATTATATTTCTCCGGTGGCCTGCGCAACCTTTGGCAGGAGCGTGGATCCCCCAGGGCGGCACTTCGCAAGCGAAGGCCCAGTAAGGATGAGACGTTCTTTTATCGATGAAAATGGCCTTCTGCGGCAAACGCCAAACGGACCACTCGACAGACGAGGTGGAACTCGTCCCTCCAGGGAGATAAAGTCCCCGCCAACCTATACGCCTACAGCTTTGCCGCGGCGGCTTCGTCAACGAGCCAGGTGGTTTTCATGGCGACGTGGGCGAGGGTCTGGATGGGATAAACAGAAGGTTGTGCCAAGCCGCTCAGCACCGCGCTCAGGGTGATGGCTTTGTTTTCTCCGCAAACCATCACCACGATGCGTCCGCAGTCTTTCAGACCGTTCGGCGTAATGGTTAGGCGGTGACCCTTCCCCGGAACTTCGACGGAGGCAAAGTATTGCTTCGGATTTTTCTGCAGAATGGGGCTGTTGGGAAAAAGGGAGGCGGTGTGGCCGTCGTCGCCCATACCCAGGAAGCATAAATCAAAACACCCGTGCGGGCCTTGCAAATTCTCCAGAAGATCACCATACATGAGCGCCGCAGGCTCTGGTTGCAGATCGGTGGGCCAGGGGAACTTGTGGTCTTCATGGACATTGTAATGACTCAATAAATTACGATCGAGATTGCCGAAATTGCTCTCGTCGCTGTTTACGGGTACGAACCTCTCGTCACTGGTAAACCAGCGTGCGGTTTTTAGAAACTCAGGAGAAAGCGATTCGTTTTCCCGGATGAACTTATAAAAATCCAAGGGAGTCGACCCTCCATGCAGAGCCCACGAAATCTCTTCGCGCGGGGAATGGGTGGCGGTCTCGTTGGCTATTTCGACGGCCTTGGCAAATAACTCCGAAGAGGAGCCGATGATCAGTTTTCCGTAGGGGGAGGTTTGTTCTTTCATGGGGATTGTTTGGTCGAAGGGTTTCGGGCGGAGATTAAGATCCCATTGCAAAAGGCAAAGACACCGAAGACAACGATTTTATTTTGGCTTTTCCACTCACCAACCGGTATTCGTATCGTGAAGAAGAACAGGCTTCCGGCCCTTTGCTCAGATGGGAGCCCTTTTTTAAAGAGACTGAGTCCTATTCCTAAAGCGTTGAATTAAAGAAAATTAAGGAAGTTGTATTCGATTTTTCCGGTAGTTTGGCTAAGGTCGGAGTATGTCATCGCAGGAATCAGAGAAAAACGAAAAGAAAAGCGGAAAGGGAGAACCTTTTTGGGTGCAGGTCTTGGCGGAGTTTTTGCATAGGGAGCAGGGGGTGGAGGCGATTCGTTTCAACGAAAAGGAGAAAGCTCTTTCCCTGGCCACCATGGGGGAGGTGGATGAGAAGAAGCTGGAGGCGGACTTGCAGGCGGTGATTGCTGCGGCCGAGAAGCGACAGAAGTCCCGGCCGCCCGAGTTTCAGCAGGACCCTTCGCCTCCCGGAGGGATTTCTTTGGAATCCCGCGGGGAAGGCGCGGAACTGAGTAAACCGACGTGCCCTACCGCGCCTAAACTCTGGCAGTGGCGGGAATTTTCCTGGCCGGAAAAGGAGGAAACCGGTTGGTGGGGAGAGGAATGGAAGTTTCTCGGGACGCTGTCGGGGATCTGTGCGGTTGCGGGCTTGAGCGGGTGGTTGTTGACCTGGGTGGAGGCCGTTCCTTTTGCGGTTTCTTTCGTTCTGTATATGATTGCTTTGGTTGCGGGGGCGTGGGATGCGACCATTGATACGGTGGAAAAGGCCAAGGAGAAAAAAGTGGATATTCACTTTCTCATGCTGGCCGTGGCCATTGGGGCGAGCCTTATCGGGGCCTATGGCGAGGCGGTTCTATTGCTCTTTCTCTTCTCCGCTGCCGGGGCCATGGAGGCCTATGCGGAGGCGCGAACGCAAAAGGAAATTCGCAGTCTCTTCCACTTGCAACCGCGTCAGGCTTTGCTGGCCGGGGAGGAAGGCGAACAGTGGATCGAGGTCGCCCGACTGCAAGTCGGGGACCGTATTCGGGTGCGTCCGGGCGATTTGTTTCCGGTGGACGGGCAAATTGTCGAGGGCGAAACCGAAGCGGATGAATCGACTTTGACCGGCGAGGCCATTCCGGTGCGCAAGGAAAAGGAGGCCGAGGTTTTTGGCGGAACAGTCAACCTGACCGGTTCGGTGGTGGCGGTGGTGACCAAGCCCGCGACCGAGAGTGCGCTCGAAAAGATCATTCGGCTGATCAAAAACGCCCAGGCGTTTCGTGCCCCCAGCCAGCGGTTTACCGATAAATTCGGGGCGGGCTATACGGTCGGGGTGATCGGTTTGGTGGCGGTAATGTTTTTCGTGTGGTGGTTGGTTCTCGGATACGAGCCTTTTATCGCTGCGGAAGCTGGGGAGCGGTCGGCGTTTTACCTAGCTATGACCTTGTTGGTGGTGGCTAGCCCCTGCGCTTTGGTCATTTCGATCCCCTCGGCGATCCTTGCCGCCATCGCCTTCGGGGCCAAGCGGGGGATCCTCTTTCGGGGCGGGGCCGCCATTGAGAACTTTGCCGAGGTGGACACCATTTGTTTTGATAAAACCGGCACCCTGACTACCGGCGATTTTGAAATCATCGGGGTGGAGGCCTTTCCCGCCAATGACGAAAAGGCTTTGCTTCAGGCGGCTTATTCGCTGGAAAAACATTCCCGCCACCCTCTCGCCCGGGCGATTGTGGACTATGTGGAGGCGCAGGGGATTGTGGGACTTCCCGTGGAAGGGTTCAGCGCCTGGCACGGCGTCGGGATCAAGGGCCGGGTAGAGGGTCAGGATTGCCTCGTCGGGCGACGTCATATTTTTGAGGAAAGTGGCTGGGGTGAGGCGATGCAGGGAGTCGATGCGCCTCCAGCCGGAATTTCCGAGGTGTGGGTTCTTTGGGGCAAACGGGTAGGGCGGTTGCTCTTGCGGGACCAATTGCGACCGGAGACCAAACCCATGTTGGAAGCCTTTCAGCGGGATGGGGTTGATCCGGTGATGTTAACCGGAGACCATCCGGAAACGGCGGAGGCCTACGCCAAGGAAATCGGGTTGGCCAAAGTTTTCGGAGGCTTGTTGCCGGAGGACAAGGTGGAAAAGGTCAAAGCGTTGACCCATGAGGGACGCAAGGTGGCGATGGTTGGCGATGGAGTGAACGATGCCCCCAGTTTGGCGGCGGCCTTTATTTCGGTCGGAATGGGCGCCCGCGGCAGCGATGCGGCTTTGGAGCAATGCGATTTTGTGCTCATGCAGGATCGTTTGGAAAATCTTGGGGTGGCCTGGCGTCTCAGCCGGAAAGCCCGCCGCATTATCCGCCAGAATTTGACCATCGCCCTCGGCACCGTCGTTATTGTCGGTATTATGGCCATGGGCGCCTTGGTTCCCCTTCCGGTAGGGGTCCTGGCCCACGAGGGAAGCACCGTCATCGTCTGCCTGAACAGCCTCCGCCTCCTCCACGGAGGAGGCAAAGGGTGAGAGCGGAGAAGTAAATAAGGAGCAAGGACACGTGTCCCGCCCAGCGGTGATTGCTTCGCCATCTCCGGCTCCGCCTCCGTCTTGTCCTTGAGCCGAGTTGTACGATCAGTGTTGGCGATGTGTAATGTTGTCGATAAGGAGCAAGGACATTGCTTCGCCATCTCCGGCTCCGCCTCCGTTCTGTCTTTGAGAATGGGAGGGATGGATAAGGAGCAAGGACATTCCTGTCCTTGAGAATGGGAGGGATGGTGCCTATTCGAAAAACTCTCCCACCAATCAGGTCGCCTGATCGGCTCCCCAAGGACAGGTGTCCTTGCTCCTTATGGGAAACAGTCTCCGTCTCTGTCCTTGGTTTGTTTGCCCGGGCGAGGCCCGCACCGAACCCGGCAAAAGGAAACTTGTGGCGAAAATCTTTGCCTTAGTGACCGGGGTACGGCATCTTTTCCCTTTTGGGTGCCATCGGTGCCTCT
>JAFIGF010000260.1 GCA_020831535.1 Opitutales bacterium
CCCATAATCCCCTACAACTTCAACCCTTGGCGTGTCAGCGAACCCCGGCTTCCAGTACCGGCTCCTGACCTCGACGTTCGCCCGAAAATGAATCAAAAAACATTTCGATCCAGCACACTTAGTCTACCTTAACAATGAAAAAAACACAGACGCTAAAGGCCCTCAAAAATTTGCAAGAATTGCACGCTCAACAAGTGCATCCTACCCTGCGCGATTTTGGATTGAAGGAAAAGGAAATTCGAGAAATGGTAGACGAAGGATTAATCGGGCTGGGAGACACTCAACGTGGAGAAGAATTAGACCGATACGTAATCAGTGAGATTTTGGATGCCGGACGAACCCTTTTAATTGAAGATTCTCAGCCGAAACTAACGAAAACGATATTCCAAGGCTTGGCGATCGGAGTATGGGATTTAGGGAAGATATCATTTGGTGTTTTGCTAGGTTGGTATTTAAATACATGGATAAAAGGAAGCTAACCAATCGGCTGTATCAAATGCGACTCGATCACTTCGGGCAAGATTTAGGAATCACCGAGTTCTCTCCTTCGATTGCCACCCTATCCCAAACCTATCACGATTTCTGCCCAACGAGACGAAGAAGATGAATTTGCCCTCCCTACTCCAATCGATCACAGACCAGCCCTACCCATGCGAACAAGACGGTGCAGGAAACCGGTACCGTGCCCTGTGATGACCCATAATCCCCTACCACTTCAACCCTTGTCGTGTCAGCAAACCCGGGCTTTCAGTACCGGCTCCTGACCTCGACGTTCGCCAAACAATAATGAAATCTTATTCCTTGTTTTCATTTTTTCTGCTCGTTGCTTTTCACTCCCATGGAAGTGATGCAATAGTTCTTGACCCATTTCGCATAATGCAAATGGATCCCAATGATAAGCTGCATGGAACAGTGGCAATTAGTGACGAATTTGAATTGCCATATTCATTCACAATTAAGGCCAAGGGAAAGGGCATAACCGAAATTGGTGGTATTTCAATTCGCACATACTCTGCACCTAGAGGCCAAAGTAATTTCGAAGGATTTCTGCTGAAGCATGATTTTATCGACATTAATGATAATGGATATCGAGATCTCTTGCTATCAGGCATCTACAGAATAAATCATGACAATGAGTCCGATGCATTTTCGCAACGGGTAATTGTCGCAATATTTCTCTTCGATCCTCAAATTGGTCAGTTTAAACCCTCTGTGAAAGATGAAGCTGTCTATTTCTACGAGAGCGAAGGCGAACAAGACGGTGCAGGAAACCGGTACCGTGCCCCGTGATGACCAATAATCCCTTACAACTTCAACCCTTGTCGTGTCAGCGAACCATGGCTTCCGGTACCGGCTCCTGACCTCGACGTTGGGCAAAAAAATGAAAAAAACCCCAGGAAGAATTCCGGCACTCATTTTTCTCAAAGCCTGGTTACCTGCATTTTCGGTTTCGGTGCTAGTTGGATCCTTTGTCGGATCAGTGATTTTACAAGGGTATTTCGCAGTGTTTTCACCCTCGAGTTTTGGTCGATTTGCTGAGTTCCCGATAATATTGATTTTCGCAGCGCTAATAATCATTTTTGTCCATGTCGTGGCGCTTTTCCCTGCTTCTTTTTTTATTCGGAACTATCTCCATAGAATTTCCCTCGTTTCGGGAGGAGTCGTTGGCGGCGTTATTGGATTTCTCTACATGCTGGTGAACTTCGTGTTTTCAGATTTTGGCGGAGGGGATACATCCGCAAAGATTGCGTATGGTGCTTCCGGAACGGTCGCCGGAATAGCATCCTGTGTTGCTTACCTTTTCATATTTCGCTGGATCCGTCCGAAAGTCACCGAGTTGGAAGCCCAACCTGACGCGGTCAGCATTCAAAGAAGAGAATTTTAATTTGCCCAAGCCTCCGAGATTACTATCTTCACTTGCATGCTCTGTAAGAAGAAGAAGTCCGATCCAGATTGGCCCCTCACCACAGACCAATCATTCCACAGCCCAACAAGACGGTGCAGGAAACCGGTACCGTGCCCTGTGATGACCAATAATCCCCTACAACTTCAACCCTTGTCGTGTCAGCATACCCCGGCTTCCGGTACCGGCTCCTGACCTCGACGTTGGGCAAATATTATATACATCAACCATAATACTAACATGAATTTAAAGGAAAAAGGCATCACAGTCAAGGATTTAGATCTTGGGACGGTAGACGCAGAAGCAGATCGACGATTGGCTAACTACTTTATAGATACCCCCCAAGTTGCCGAAGCACTTAGTTTTCGAAGCGCACATTTTCTTGGACGCAAAGGATCAGGAAAATCTTCGATCTTCCTTCAGCTTCCTAGACTTGCTGATGCTCATTATGGCGAGTCAGCGAAAGTAAGCTTAATGACACCCGATCAATATGCTTGGGGTGCACTACGCGATTACAGCGAGCAAGGACTACTTCCTGAACAGGCCCACACTAATGCATGGAAATTTACTATTGCTGTGGATGCAGCTGCTGCACTACTCGAATTCGATGAGAAACGATTTGATAAAAATGCATTAAAGGCATTCCACAAAATTCGCGGTTTTGTAACATCCAATTTTGGAGCAGATAACGCACCGACTCCTACAAATACCGCGAGACGCTTATTAAAGGGACTAGGAGCTTTTAACCTTGAAGCATTCGGCTTTGGAATCGGGTTTGAGAAAGACAAGCAAGAGCAGATAATAACACCCCAAATAATTGACCTATTACTTGACGCTATCTACGAAGTGTGTACCGACTTAGGGATCATTGTTGCAACAGACCGATTGGATGACTCGTGGGACGGTTCAGAAGTAGCTAAAAGCCTTATGATCGGTCTGCTCAAAGCTACCAAAGAAATCAACGACAAATATTCTGAAAGTAATGGAATTGGAATACACGTAGTAACTTTCGTTCGATCTGATATTTATCAAGGGCTTCAATTTGACGATAAAGACAAGCACCGTGCGATTGAAGAAGAAATCACATGGACTCCAGATCTCCTGCGAGAGATGATTACAGCACGGCTCCCGGAAAAAATCTCTATCGACGAAATATTTGAAAAGGGAGATATGCGTGGAAGTATTTCTCCTTTTAATTATTTAGTGAAAAGGACTTTTCTCCGACCACGAGAAGTAATTCAGTTTTTGCAAGAATGCCAGAAACGCTCTTCGAGGAATGCAACCGAAATTTCAAAAAACATAATACGAGATGCCGAAGAGCGATACAGTAACTGGAAAGTTGATGATTTAAAACAAGAGTATCGAAGGATATTCCCAGAATTTGGTGAATTACTTGAATCTTTACGACAAACTCAACATAGATACGATTCCGTCGATGACTTTATCAAATTATTAGAAGAGAAAGCTAACAAACTCACACAAGAGTTTGGAGCAAGAGAATTGATGAACAGGTTATTTGATGCATCAGTTATTGGGGTCCGCCTAGGAAACGCTGGAACCGCAAGGTTTCGATGCGAAGATTCAGATTTGATGACGCCGACAACAGGATCCGTTTATGTCCACCAAAGTCTATATAAAGGATTAAATATTCGCGAAACTAGAGCTGGCTGAACCACCAGAAGGCCCAACAAGACGGTGCAGGAAACCGGTACCGTGCCCCGAGATGACTAATCTTTCACTTAAATTCAATCAACCCACAACCAATCGAACGATGACTTCCGGTACCGGCTCCTGACCTCGACGTTCTGCAAAATATAATGAGCTATCCCAAACACAGTTACTTCAAATACCGCCCGTTGTACGCAGATAGGTCGGGTGCCGTTCCGCACGGATTAACCCAATCCCTCATCGAATCACGCCGTCTTTTCTACGCAACACCAACCTCGTTCAATGATCCTTTTGATTGCAATCTTCGTCTTCACACGAACGATTCCACTGACGATGATTGGGTTAGCTATATTGACGCGTTGATCGCTAAATGTCCTTCTCGGCGCAATCAGTTGACCGTAGTGAAGGCTGAGAGGTTATGGTCCACTCATCCAGAGTTTAGCGACATTGGCCTAGGCACACGACGGACGATCTATGAGGAATCGAGTGTTTTATGTCTAGCGAAGCGGCCCGATTCGATTCCGATGTTCGCATACTACGCTGACGACCACAATGGCATCGCCATTGAACTGGAGTTTTCTGATGATGAGATACCTTGCGGTGTTCCATTCGGGAATCTCGCCGATCCAGCAAATATCTATGAACGTAAGATCATCATGGGCGACATTGAATATCTCCCTACCTTACCTGAACTGAATTATCACAGACTCTACGGGAGGCCCCAACTCATTAAGAGCCTGATGTTCACAAAGTTTGATGGCTGGAGACACGAGGAGGAATTCAGGGTGTTCCGGAAGGGTGTAGCAGCATCTACCGCAGAGTTTCCGGCAACGATGCTGAAGAGAGTCATTTTTGGGGCGCGCACAGGTTCCGCAGAGATTGATCTTGTGAAGCATTGGCTGAGCCATCATGGCTATCCCGTAATTTTGGCGAAAGTAGTGGCTGCAGTTGGTAGGTTTGGGCTTGATATTTCTGACTTTGAGACCTTCACTCCATAACGCAGAACAAGACGGTGCAGGAAACCGGTACCGTGCCCCGAGATGACCAATAATCCCTTACAACTTCAACCCTTGTTGTGTCAGCGTACCCCGGCTTCCGGTACCGGCTCCTGACCTCGACGTTGGCAAAAATTCTCTTGACCTATCGTTATTGTCCAATATCCTGGACAACATGAATGCAATAACTTATTCTAACGCGAGAGAAAATCTTGCCCATACCATAACCGAGGTATGTCGCAACCACGACCCCGTAATTATCACCAAGAAAGGTATCGACTCAGTTGTTATGATGTCGTTGGAAGACTATGAATCGATGAAGGAGACCACATATCTTCTACGTAGTCCGAAAAATGCTCGAAGACTTCTAGAATCGATCCAGCAATTAGAAGAAGGAAAAGGATTAGAAAAAACCTTAATAGAATGAAGAAAATATTCTCTGATAGGGCATGGGAGGATTACCTGCACTGGCAGAAGAACGACAAGCGAATGCTTAAGAAGGTTAATGAACTTATAAAAGACATCGAGCGTAATCAGTATGAAGGAATTGGAAAGCCGGAGCCCCTAAGACATTCACTTTCCGGATTCTGGTCTCGAAGAATCAATGAAGAACATCGCTTGGTTTATAGGGTTGATGATGGCGGAATTCACATTGCTCAAATTCGCTACCACTACTAGAGCCAACAAGACGGTGCAGGAAACCGGCACCGTGCCCTGAGATGACCCATAATCCTCTACAACTTCAACCCCTGTCGTGTCAGCGAACCCGGGCTTACGGTACCGGCTGCTGACCTACCCGATCTCCCTACAGCATAACTGTTGAC
>JAFIGF010000249.1 GCA_020831535.1 Opitutales bacterium
GAGGTGCAGACCCTCTGGGGAACCTATTTAGGACAACACTACGGCTGGGAGCGGGAAGGCAAGGATCCCGGAGATGTCGATAATGTTTATATCCGACGCTATTGGACGCCCGGTCTGGAATTTTCCTTTTTACTTCTGGACTATGCAGATTATACCGGCCATTCGACCTTTCTCCAACAATGCGCCCTCCCGTTTATCCGTGAGATCCTGACCTTTTTCTCCGCCCATTTCCCGCAAAAGAATGCCCACGGGAAACGGGTTCTCTACCCGGCTCAATGTATTGAAATGTGGCATACATCAACCAACCCGGCCCCCGATATCGCGGGGCTTCGGGCCGTATTGGAAAGAGTCTTACAACTGCCGGATGACATGGTGGGACAGAAGGAGAAAGAGACCTGGAACACCTTCCTCTCCGAATTGCCCGCCCTGCCCGAGGGCCTGGACAATGAGGGGAATCCGGTTCTGCGACCAGTCGAGAGCGCCGAGGGAGAACCGCAAAACATGGAGAACCCCGAACTCTATGCCGTCTTTCCCTTCCGCCTCTTTACCGCCCGTCACGATCCGCACAACCGCGCCCGCCGGGCCTTTCAGCAAAGAACCCATCACGACTCCTTTGGCTGGCACCAGCATATCCAACAGGCCGCCCTATTAGGTCTGACCGAGGAGGCGACCAAGGCCTTGGGACAATTTGTAAAATCCCCCACCGCCGGACGGTTTCCGGCCTTTTGGGGACCCAACTTTGACTGGATCCCCGACCAGGATCATGGCTCCAATATTCTCATGGGAACCCAGACGATGCTACTCCAGTCCGACGGCGAAACCATCCACCTTTTCCCTGCCTGGCCCCGGAACTGGAACGTGCACTTCCGTTTACATGCCCCTCAAAAAACCGTTGTCGAAGCGACGCTACACAATGGAATCCTGACCACGTTGGAGGTCACTCCCGCCCACCGCGCCAACGATGTCAAACTCCCGGAAGGTTGGAAAACCAAAGACCCTTCCCCTGCATCAACCACCAGCCATTGATTGAGATTCATCACCCTTCATACATCTGAGTTGTTACCATACCAACCTGCTGGGAATGAACCTCCCATGGTTCCCTTCTAAATTGAATTTCTACCATTATGACACTATCCACAACAACCTCCCTCAACTACGGCGACCGTCTCGAAAAATGCTATTCCGGCGCGGTGTACGACACCTTGCGATCCATGGGCCTTCCGGATCAGATTCTTCCCCGGACCATTCGTCCGCTTGATCCAAACCGCCCCCTGGCTGGGCCGATTTTCACCTTCAGCGGTTATGCCGATCACACGGTGGACGGCCATACCACGCTGCTGGAATGGACGCGGATGTTGTCCAAGGCCCCTTCGGGATCGGTGGTGATTTGTCAACCCAACGACGATACCCTGGCCCACATGGGAGAGTTGAGCGCCGAGACCTTTGTCCACAAAGGGGTTCGCGGCTATCTTTGCGACGGAGGTTGCCGCGACTCGGTCCGCATTCTGGAAACGGGATTGCGGGTTTGGTCCCGCTACTTCACCCCCCGGGACGTGGTCGGACGCTGGGTTCCGGATCGTTTCGGCGAGCCCGTGGTAATCGACGGAGTCACCATTCGCACGGGTGATTACCTGATGGCGGACCGGGATGGCGCTCTGGTGATTCCTCAGGAACACATCGAAGAGGTCACCGAAAAAGTCGAGGAGGTATTGCGAACGGAAAACAAAGTACGCACTGCCATCCTCGAAGGGATCGACCCCGTGGAGGCCTACCTCAAATACCGAAAGTTTTAATCATGACGCCGGATTTCATTTATCTCGACCCCCAGGACAATGTAGTGGTCCTTGCCCGTAGTCGTTCCGCCGGAGATATGATTCGCCTGGGCGATGCCGCAATCCTCCTTTCCCACGACCTGGGTCTCGGCCACAAGATTGCCTGTCAACCTATCCCCCGGGGAGAAAAGATTCTCAAATACGGCGTCCCCATCGGCTCCGCAGCACAAGACATCGCCATCGGCGAACACGTCCATCTGCACAACATGCAAAGCGACTACCTGCCCACCTACACCCTGGAAGCGGGGCGCGAATTCCACTCAACCCCATGAAAACACTTTTTGCCAACAGTTGGCTCCGTTCCGACGGACGCAAGGGCATCCGCAACACCCTCGTGGTCGCCTACCTTGTCGAGTGCGCCCATCACGTCGCCCGCGAAATCCAAACCCCCTACCGGGAGCAGGGAGCCCATCTGATCGGATTCAGCGGCTGCTATCCGAATGACTATTCCTTTCGGATGATGAAATCGCTCTGCACCCACCCCAATGTTGGTGGCGTTTTACTGGTCTCCCTCGGGTGCGAAGGGTTTAACCGTAATGGTCTCCGCGAAAGCATTCGACAAACCGGAAGACCCTGCGAGTTATTGGTCATTCAAAGCAGCGGCGGCACCCGCTCCACCATTGCCTCCGGACGCGAACGGGTGGAGGCGATCCTCGCCGAAATGGCCCGCCAACCCCGCACCCCCATGGCCCTTTCCGAGTTGTGCGTGGGCACCGTTTGCGGCGGAAGTGACGGGACCAGCGGCATGACCGCCAACCCGGGAATCGGACGCGCCTTCGATCATTTGGTACAGGAGGGCGCCACCTGTATTTTCGAGGAAACCGGTGAGCTGATCGGCTGCGAACAGATTATGGCCGCCCGCGCGGCGACTTCGGAACTGGCCACGGTTCTGACCTCATCAGTGGAGAAAGCAGCCCGCTACTACACCATTATGGGCCACGGTAGCTTCGCTCCCGGCAACGCCGATGGCGGATTGACCACCCAGGAGGAAAAAAGCATGGGTGCGTATTCAAAAAGTGGTTCTTCTCCCATTAGTGGATTGATTAAGCCCGGGGATATTCCTCCCGGTGGCGGCCTCTATTTGCTGGATGTCGTTCCGGATGGCGAGCCGCGTTATGGATTTCCCAATATCAACGACAATGCCGAAATCGCCGAACTCATCGCCTGCGGCTCCCATCTGATTTTATTCGCCACCGGTCGCGGCTCCGTCGTTGGATCAGCGATTTCCCCCGTGATCAAGGTCTGCGCCAATCCCGAAACCTATCGCGCCCTGCCGGAGGATATGGATGTGGATGCGGGCCGCATTCTGGAGGGTCGCGCAACCCTTGATGAGATCGGCGAGGAGATTGTCCATTGTATCAGCAAGGCCGTCGGCAGAAGCCCCACCGCATCAGAGTCACTTGGCCACCAGGAATTTGTCCTTGGCTATAAATCCTTCTCCCCAACCGAACCAACCTGTCACCCCACTTCCTCATGAAACTCCATCTCGAAAATAAAGTTGTTATTGTTACCGGTGGTGCCAAGGGCATCGGTGAAGGCATCACCCGATCCTTTGCCCGGGAAGGCGCCATTGTCTGTATCTTCGGTCGCAATCCTTAAGAGGGACAACACGTCGCTGATTCCTGCGCCGAAGAGGGCCAGCGGGTGGAATCCTACTTTCTGGAAATGACTGATG
>JAFIGF010000250.1 GCA_020831535.1 Opitutales bacterium
CGGCTGATGCACCAGTCCTGAATGTTTTCCAACCAGTGCAGGTAGGTTTTGACCCAACGCTCGGGATGGAACTTGATCAAGCCGTCCCGCACCACTTGCTTGGCTTCCTCCACCCTGGGGTATTTCAGAAACCACTGCTCGGAAAGGCGCGGCTCGATCGGAACATCGGCCCGCTCGGAAAAACCAACATTGTTCTGGTAAGGCTCCTCCTTGACCAATAACCCCATCTCCCGGAGTTTCTCTGCCGCCTTCTTCCTCGCCGCAAAACGATCCATCCCGGCAAATTCCTCCCCGGCCTTTTCATTCAAAGTCCCATCCGGATTGAAAACATCAATCACCTCGAGGTCATGCCGCTGCCCGATCTCAAAGTCCGCCTTATCGTGAGCGGGGGTTACTTTCAAAACTCCGGTGCCAAACTCACGGTCAATGTAATCGTCCGCCACGACCGGTATTTTGGCCCGCGGAAAGGGCCTCCACACATGCCCGCCAATTAAATGCCGATACCGGTCATCCTCCGGATGGACCGCCACCGCGGTATCTCCCATCAAGGTCTCGGGCCGGGTCGTGGAAATCTCCACATACTCGCCCGGACGACCGTCGATCTCGTATTTCATATGATACAGAAGGCTGGATTGCTCCTTCATGATCACCTCCTCATCGGACAGCGCCGTCAAACTCACCGGGCACCAGTTGACCATTCGTTTGCCGCGGTAGATGTGTCCGGCCTTGAACAGACGCACGAAGGCTTCTTGCACCGCCTGACTGTATTCCTCATCCATCGTGAAAACCTCCCGCTCCCAATCACAGGAACAGCCGAGTTTTTTGAGCTGGTCGATGATGATCCCCCCATGCTTTTCCTTCCAGGCCCAAACTTTTTCCAGAAAAGCCTCCCGTCCCAAATCGTGCCGGGTCTTCCCCTCCTGCTCCCGCAACGTCCGTTCCACCCGGGTTTGCGTGGCAATCCCCGCATGATCCGTTCCCGGCAACCACATCGCCTCTTTTCCCTCCTGCCGCGCCCGGCGCACCAGAACATCCTGCAGGGTGTTGTTCAAAACATGCCCCATCGTCAGTACCCCGGTCACATTCGGCGGGGGAATCACCACGCTAAAAGGCTCGCGCCCGGCATCCGGTTTTCCATGAAACAACTGATCCTCCGTCCAGGCCCGATACCATCGTTCCTCGACCTCTTTCGGTTGATAGGCTTTACTAATCTCTTTGGCAAACATGAAGCCTTACAGTGCTAAGCCCTTTCCCCGCCCAATTCAAACCCAAAAACACCCCTAAAAAAAACCAGGCCTTTTAAATCATTGACACCTACCCCTTCAAATTTTCAGGTCTTTTATTGCATTGACGGCTTTTATTCCGAGACAACGGAAACCTTTCCCAAGCAAGGGATAACGACCACGATGATGGGTTCTTGTGGAGGGGAAAATGGAGGTGCGGGCCGGAATCGAACCGGCGAATGGAGCTTTTGCAGAGCTCGGCCTTACCACTTGGCTACCGCACCATCAAAGAAATCATTCAAAATTCTTTCGCCGTTTTTGGCAAGAAAAAATTATTTTCTTCGCCGTAATGCCAACACTTCCGGGGGATTTTTCCGGTGCGAAAGCGTTGAACAAGCATGCAGACATTGCCAGCTTTTTACCGGCAAAGCCGAGACTTCTTTCAACAACACCTCTTTCTCACGCGCTCCTTCGGGGTGACCAGGATAGAGAACCACGACAACCACCCCACCCAGGCGAATCCATTCCAAAGCTTGGCGAAACGCAGCCAGGGTCGTAGCTTCCGTGGTTGTCACTTCTTTGTTCCCTCCGGGCAAATAGCCTAAATTAAAAAGAAATGCCCCTACCCGCCCCTTCTTATCCTCGGGGACTTCTTCCGCAAAACGAGAGTGATCCTTGCACACTAAGGTGGTGCGGGAGCGCATGGCTTCAATAACCAGATTCGCCTCCGCCTTGTGCAGAGCCTCCTCCTGTCGGTCAAAAGCCCAAACCTGCCCCGCCTCGCCTACCAATTTTGCGAGAAAGATCGTGTCCAACCCATTGCCCGCCGTTGCATCAACCGCAATGTCTCCTTCTTCAAGGATCGCTTCCAATAAATGATGGCTCATTGCCACCGCATCCAACGGGGAAGTATAGGGTTTATCCTTTTTGGTAAGCATAGCAATAGCAATGGCCCAAGGGAATTTGCACAGTCTACTCAATGACTGTACTCCCTCCGAATCGTTCCACCTTTACGCGAACTCAGGCTGCATTTGCCCATAATGCAAAAACAACTGACGATCTGTACGCCCCGCATGGACCTTGTTGTGTGTCACCAACAGCAAGGATGTCCCCTCCTCCCGACAATTTTCCAATAGCAACTCCAAAATCCGGTCCCCCGTTCGTTCATCTAGATTTCCTGTCGGCTCATCAGCCAAAACCATTCGGGGACGATTGATCAAGGCCCGAGCCAAAGCAACCCGCTGCTGCTCTCCCCCGGAAAGCTGCGCGGGAACATGATGCCCTCGCTCCGCCAGACCCACCCGTTCCAATAAATTCTCTGCCCGCTCTTTCACCGTCCTCACCGAACGCCCCACCAACCTGGCCGCCAACAGAATATTCTCCAAAGCAGTCAATTCGGGAGCAAGATGAAAGGACTGAAACACCATTCCCAGAAAGGCCCCTCGCCGACGCGGCAAGGAGCCTTTGCGCATTTTGGTAATATCTGTTTCTTCCCAGTAAATCGCACCGGAGTCGGCCAAGTCGAGACCTGCCGCTAAATGCACTAAAGTCGTTTTGCCAGAACCACTTTCACCTTGAATGCTGACCGATTCACCACCCCGTACAATAAGATTCACGCCCTTGAGAACCGGAATGGTGGCTTCTCCACTCGGATAGGTTTTTCGTAGATCCTCCACCCGAAGGACAACTTGTTTTTCGGTTCTTAAATCATCCATGACGAAAAGCCTCCACTGGCCTTAGACGAGCTGCCCGCAAAGCAGGTATAAAACCCGCCAAGGTGGAAATGATAACTGCACTTACTCCAATGATTACAAAATCGGAAAACTCGTAGCGCGCAGGTACAAAGGTAAAATGATAATATTGCTGCAAACTGTCCTCGGCCCCGGTAAAGCGGGCAAAAAGACCGATAATTTGGTTCCGGAAAGTGATGATCAGAGCCCCCATCGCCAAACCTGCGGCCGTTCCCGTTACCCCCAGAAAAAACCCCTGAAAACAAAAAGTGACCCCAATTTCCCAGGGTCGCCCCCCTAAGGATCCTAGCAAGCCAATCTCCCGGGTTTTACGGATAACATTTATGAGCAACGAACTGGCAATCGAAAAAGCAGCGACGACCACAATAAAAAGTAAAAGGAAAAGCATTACATTTTTTTCCAAATTCAAAATCCACAAAAAGGATTCGTTCTGCTCCTGCCAGGAAACCGCCCGCAAATCGCGCTCCGCAAAAAGGGTTCGTTCCATTTCTCTCGCCACCGAAAAACTGTCAAGATTATCCTCCAAGCGAAGACTTATGGAATGAGCTCCGTCGCCCATTCCGTAAAGGTCCTGCATCATCCGAAGAGTTACGATTATAGTGGCCTCATCAATCTCATGCCAGTCCGTTGAGAAAATCCCCGCAACCTCTAATTCACGGGGTAAGATAATTTCATTTCGCTCAAGCCTTTCCAGTAACATTGGCGAATAGACATCCACCACATCCCCCGGACGTAAATCTAGGGAACGTGCCAGTCCCCGACTAATAAAAACACTGTCATCAAACAAATCCTCACTTTTGGCCCCCATCAGGAGAAACCGCTCCAGATACTCCATTTCTTCAACAACGTTCACGTCCACTGCATGAACGTTAGGGACCATTGGGCGATTTTTAAAATTCATCAAAACCTGCCCTTGAGCGATCGGTACCGACCAACGTACCCCTGGCCAATCATTTAGCTCTTCCACCAGATCATCGTAATCCATGAGCATCCCAGAAGTTACCACGTTGATATGCCCGGTGGCCTCGACAATTTTGCTGCGAAGCTCATGACTGAAGCCGTTCATCACCGTCTGCACAATTAGGAGCAAGGCCACCCCCAGCATAACCCCCATCACCGAAACGACCGTGAAAAAAGATAAAATCCGTCCGGAAGGGAAAAGCTGTTTAAAAGCTAAATAGAAATACCAAGGCATGCAAAGGGACTATTATGACAAATGAAACTATAAGAGAAGGGAAAAGATGAAAATAGTTCCCGACATTTCAATACAGCATGCACGGAAGTCCAATTGAGCTTTTCTGGCCATATAAAAATTCAAACAAAGAAATCTGAACTCTGGTCTTGCCAAACCCCCTCAAGTTTGTTTTTCTAAGCGTTTTTCCTATGAAAGCGACCATCAAAACACAAGGCCGACAATTTATTGTTTCCGAAGGCGACACCCTTACCGTAAACCGTTTCCCGGGAACGGAGGCTGGATCTACCGTTGAAATCACCGATGTCCTAAGCATCGGCGAAGGAGCAGAAACCAAAGTCGGCTCCCCTCTCGTGGAAGGCGCCGTCGTCAAAGCTTCTGTGATCGAAAACAAACGCGATAAGAAAGTCATTATTTTCAAAAAGAAAAAGCGTAAGGGCTACCGACGCAAACGTGGACATCGCCAAGAAATTTCCGTCATCAAGATCGATTCGATTTCTGCCTAAACCCTCTCGAAAACCTTCAAACCTGTTTCACAATGGCCCATAAAAAAGGACAAGGAACTTCCCGCAACGGCCGGGATAGCATAAGCAAACGCCTAGGCGTCAAAAAATTCGGTGGCGAAAAAGTCATCGCCGGCAACATCATCATCCGCCAACGGGGCACCAAAACCCATCCGGGTGACAACGTCGGCTGCGGCCGCGACTTCACCTTGTTCGCCCTGACTGACGGTACCGTTCGCTTCGACAAGGCCCACCGCCGGGTCCACGTAGACCCGATCGAAGCCGCCGCCAGCAACTGAGCTTTCCCTAAATCTCTCTCCCAAACCCGGCTCCCGCCGGGTTTTTTTTGGCCTATTCTGTCAATAAATGAATAACCTGGTTGTTTAAAACTTGACCTCTTTTCGCACGCCCCCTGCATAAGCAAAAAAAGGCCGGACATAAGAGTCCGGCCTTTTCATGGAAGATTTTATTTAATACTTTACCCGAGCAATGAGGAAACCATCTCCCTTTCCTCGGAAAGCTCTTTCACCGAACCATCGATTTTCTCACGGGCAAAGTCGCTGAGCGGAACATCCTGAACAATAGACCAGTTTTCCCCGTCCGAACGAACCGGGAAGGAAGAAATCAAGCCTTCGGGAACCCCATAACTTCCATCAGAACAAACCGCAACACTGAAAAAGTCTCCCGCTGGCGTGGGCGTGATGAGATTGCGAACGGTATCGACAACCGCGTTCGCCGCAGAAGCCGCCGAGGAAGCTCCTCTTGCCTTGATAATCGCCGCTCCGCGCTGCTGCACCGTGGGAAGAAACGTCTCCTTGAACCAACTCTCGTCGGAAATGACCTCACCGGCCGGCTTCCCTCCCACCAAAGTGTTGGTAAAATCGGGGAACATGGTCGAGGAATGATTTCCCCATACCGCCAAATTGGTCACCGTATTGACATCAACTCCGGCTTTTTGCGCAATCTGAGTCTTCGCACGGTTTTCGTCGAGCATCGTCATGGCAAACCAGTTTCGGCTCGGAACCGACTTGCCATTGTTCATCGCAATGAGGCAATTGGTATTGCAGGGATTTCCCACCACCACGACTTTCACGTCAGGATCAGCATTTTTCGCAATCGCCTCGCCTTGCCCTGTAAAGATCTTACCATTGATATTCAGCAAATCCTTCCGCTCCATTCCCGCCTTGCGGGGAACGCTTCCGACAAGCAGCGCCCAATGGACCCCGGAAAAACCTTCCGCCAAATCAGTGGTCGGGGTGATTTTCTTCAAAAGGGGAAAAGCACAATCTTCCAACTCCATCACAACCCCTTTCAGAGCATCAATAGCAGGAGGGATCTCGATCAACTGAAGTTCAACCGGCTGGTCATCTCCAAACATTGATCCGGAGGCAATACGGAATAAGAGGGAGTAACCGATTTGACCGGCGGCTCCTGTGACGGCGACTTTGATGGGTGTTTTCATGGTTGGTTTTTGGTTTTACATTGAGTCAATTTTTATTCTATCACCGGGAAAGGTGAAAATTCGTTCCCAGCGCCATTTTTAGCTGGGAGTTCCGTGGTTTATCTACACGTGGCCGAAACTTTGGCGCAAGGGCTGGATAAAGACTTTGGGTTTCCCCTCCGCGGAGGCCGAGCCGACCACCTTTCCATTGCCCTCCAAGAGAAGGAGAGAAGGGTTTTGGTGCTGGAGGTCGCGATATCGATCCCGAGTAGGTAACTGCTCATAGGTATGTAACTTGTAGTTTAAATAAACTGGTTCACGATGTCTTCCAGCAACTCTTGCCGCCCACTGGTATTTGGGGTAAGTTCGCCTTTCTCCAAGACATAGGCTTCGATATCCTCGAGGGAAACTTCGCCTTTTTCGATTTTCGCACCAAATCCGGAATCCCAGGTCGCGTAGCGGTCCTTGACAAATTGCTCCAGACGCCCGTCCGCACGGATTTCCGCGGCAATCTTGAGGCCACGGGCAAAAGCATCCATGCCGGCAATGTGTGCGTAAACCAAATCGATCGGCTCAAAACTCTCACGGCGAACCTTGGCATCAAAATTCAAGCCACCGGTGGTAAACCCACCCATCTTGAGCACCCGAAGCATGATTTGCGTGGTCAGATAAATATCCGTCGGGAATTGGTCCGTATCCCAACCCACCAAAGTATCACCCATATTGGCATCGATCGACCCGAGCGCATCGGCTCCGAGCGCGGCCTCCAACTCATGCTGCATGGTATGTCCCGCGAGGGTTGCATGATTGGTCTCAATATTGAGTTTGAAGTAGTCCAGTAAATCGTATTCCCGCAGGAAATTCAAACAAGCCGCTACATCGGAATCATACTGGTGGGTGGTTGGCTCCATCGGTTTGGGCTCGATGTAGAAAGGACCTTTGAATCCGATTTTCTTTTTATGCTCGACCGCCAGATGCAGGAGTCTGGCCAAGTGGTCAAGCTCTCGCTTCATATCGGTATTCAAAAGGGTTGCATAGCCCTCGCGGCCACCCCAGAAAACGTACCCCTCCCCATTCAAGCGATGAGTCACCTCCAGGGCTTTCTTCACCTGCGCCGCTCCGTGGGCAAAAATATCTGCGTTCGGAGCCGTGCCGGCTCCCATCGCATAACGTGGGTGAGTGAACAAGCAGGCCGTTCCCCAGAGCAATTTGATGCCAGTCTCTTTTTGCTGGGCTTCCAACTCATCTGCTACCGCGTCAAGGTTGGCATTACTTTCCGCCAAATTCTTTCCTTCCGGAGCTACGTCACGATCATGGAACGCATAAAAAGGAACCCCCAGCTTTTGCATAAAGGTGAAGGCTTCTTTTACCCGGTTTTTCGCATTGGCAAGTGAGTCGCTCCCATCATCCCAGGGACGTTGAGCCGTTCCCGCACCAAAAGGATCCGCCAGAGGATTCCGAAACGTGTGCCAGTAAACCACAGAAAAGCGAAGGTGCTCCTTCATGGTTTTTCCTTCGACGACTTCATCAGCATTGTAATGCTTGAAAGCCAACGGATTTTTACTTTTCGGTCCCTCAAAGGTGATTTGGGGAAGTTCGCTGAAGGAGGTTAGGTTTTTCATGCAAAGCTTGGTTGGGGGTTAAAAACCACCATAGCAATCGTCGCGCCTGAACCAGTCAAGGAGAAACAACCTATTTCAATCGATTCATTTCATTCGATTTTAAAACGAACGCTGTTATTTTTTCCAAAACCGTCTTTTGCTACTGGATACCCCCTCAAAAACGCTTTCTTTGGGGGGTCGTAATTTCTCTTTCGCCAAATCACCGAGCAGGGCTCCCAGCTTTTCCCGCACATACTCCACCCTTCCCAAAATGAGTCCACGGTTCAACGGCGCTACCCAATGACGACGTTGAGACTCCTCATTCCGGGGCCGCTTTGACAATCGTTCCGACAACTCCGTCAGCTCTCCCACCGAACCCTGTCCCTCCTTCGGCACACTCCCCCGCCCCAACAGAAAGTTCCCGTATGCTTCCAACAGATCTTTTTCGTGCCCGGCGACTTTGGGGCTATACAACCGGATAATCTCGCCTAAACCAGGACGCACCGCCTTGCGAATGCAGGCTTCTCCGTACCCACTGTAAGCGTAAGCCCCCGGGTCCTCCACCAGCCCCGCACGCACCGGATTGAGCTCAATATAGGCGGCCACCGTCAACAAAGCCCGGCTGCCGGGCTCCACCACCACACTGCCAAAGCGTTCATTCCACAAGGGACCGAATCTTTTGCGATGCACATTCAACCAGATCGCAAAGCGCTGTTTGAAGGTTTTCACAAACTGCGACAAATCGTGCATGCGCAACAGCAAGCTGGAGCGCATTTCCCCGGCCGCTTCATCCCCGCCCCGCAAGATCCGGGCCACCTCCTCCGGAGACGGGGGCTCGTAGCGTATCGCCCGTTCCCCCTCACGCAACTGCCGGTCCTCCTGGTATAAGATCTGATAGCGCGCCACCAGATCCTCATCCGACAATTTGATTTTCGTCTTGTCGGGAACCTTAACCAGCACATGGAAGTGATTGGACATCAGACAGTAGGTCAACAC
>JAFIGF010000014.1 GCA_020831535.1 Opitutales bacterium
GCACCAGCGTCAGCAATAGACCGACAATGGTAAAGTCATTGAAAAGGGGAATGAATTTATTTTGAAAAAAATCAAAGCCCTTTTTACGGATCACCACCTGCCGGGTCGCAATCCCTGCGGCCAGAGGAATCACAACAAATATCACAACTGAAAAGAACAAGGTATCCCAGGGAATACTCACCCCTCCAATGCCCAGCAAAAAGACCACAATGGGAACAAAAGCAATCAGGATGATGAGATCATTGGTCGCCACCTGCACCACCGTGTAGGCCGGGTTGCCTTAGGTCAGATGACTCCAGACGAAAACCATGGCGGTACAGGGAGCGGCTCCCAAAATCACCGCCCCAGCGAGATAATCCTTAGCCAACTCGGGCGGAATGAATGCCGAGAAAACCACATAAAAAAAGAAGGCGGCAATGCCGAACATGGTAAACGGTTTGATCAGCCAATTGACGACCCAGGTCACATAAAGCCCCTTCGGATCCTTACCGACATCCTTGAGGCTGGTGAAATCAACCTTCATCATCATCGGATAGATCATTAACCAGATCAAAACCGCGATAGGAATCGAAACCTGAGCATACTCAAAGCGCGTGAGAAACTCCGGTATCGCCGGCAAAAACCGACCAATCAGGATTCCCGCAATCATGCAAAGGAAAACCCAAATGGTTAGGTTCTTCTCAAAAAAACTGATACCTGCTGACTTTTCTTCTTTTGTCATAAATACTACTTTCCTCGTACTTGCGGGGGAATTACCACCTGGACTAGCGCTTGCTTGCTTCCCGGAAACCGGCGGCGTAGGCTTCGAAAACCAAACGGATTTGATCGCGGATACGGCGGAACGCTTCCCCCTCGGATTCTCCCGGACGCATGGCCTTGGGGGGATCTTCAAAGCCCCAGTGGTGACGGTTTACCTGCCCCGGAAAGGTCGGACAGGCTTGGTCAGCATTGCCACAAACGGTAATGACGGTGTCGATTTGTTGATCGAGAAATTCGTTCAGGTGCTTGGAGCTATGTCCGGAAATGTCGATACCGATTTCCCGCAAAGCCGCAATGGCTTCGGGATGAACATACCCGGCCGGATTTGAGCCCGCACTGTGGACCTCCAGGAGATCTCCGGCGGCTTCACGAAGAATCCCCTCGGCCATGTGGCTGCGACAGGAATTTCCGGTGCAAAGAATAAGAACAGTGTGTTTTTTCATAAAAGTGAAAAGAAAAGACGAGATGCAGAAGGAGAAAAGAAGCAGGGGGGATTTGCTTAGGAGGAAAGATTGACCACAGGGACAACCTTTTCATCCGTCATGCTATCCCCCCTGCCCTTCGGTTTTTCAATTGCAGCAACAGCCGGGCCCACAATCCTCGGATGAGGATTCTTCCGATTTCTTGGTCAGCGGGCCATAGCCCCCGACAATCACACGACGAACCGGAACTCCGGTTTCGGGATGTTTGGTGAGAGGCTCGTCATTCATGCTTTGCTGAACTTCGAAGACCTCGGGCGTTTCATTTTCCCCGGTAGGGATGGTTTCATAGATATAGGTAGCCATAGTTGTTTTCGTTAGGTTTGAGAAAAAAGATGTTTCAACCCTTCCCCCGAAGGGTCCACGGGGCACCAGGGAATCCGATAAACCGGACTTTTCGCATGGGTCTCCACCACCTCGCGAAGATAGCGAACCTCCTCCCGCCCCCTTGCTTGAAGCAGGGGCTCTGCTGTTTTGACCCCGGCCAGGCTTTGGTTAATGACCCAGCCTTGGGGCTCAATGCCGGCCCGGCGCAAGTCGGACTGTAAGGCGGCGGCTTCGTGTACCGGCGTAGCCTCCGGCAGAGTGACCAACACCACCTTGGTGAAGTCAGGATCCCGCAACCGGGGAAGCAATTTCTCAATCGCCTCGGAAGGTCGGGTCGTCCGGCTTTGCCGTCCGAGTTCCCGGTGGTACGACTGAGTTGCATCCAAAAGCAAAAGCGTATGGCCGGTAGGTGCGGTATCCAAAACCACAAAACCATCCTCGCCTTGGGCTACCGTCCGGGCAAAGGCGCGAAACACCGCAATCTCCTCGGTACAAGGAGACCGCAAGTCCTCCTCCAGCAAGGCCCGGCTTTCGGCATCCAGATCCTTCGGCTGCTGCGCCAGCACTTCCTCGACATAAGCCTCGGTCTCCGCCTTGGGGTCGATGCGGTCAATCACCAGATATCCCTTGTGCCCATCAAAGGCTTCCTCCAAATGAGCGGCGGGATCGGTTGTGGAAAGGCGTACCTTGACCCCTTTCTCTGCCAGAGCAAGACCCAGCGCCGCCGCCAGAGTGGTCTTGCCAACGCCTCCTTTACCCATGGTGAGAATGACCCCACGCTTTTGACCGACCAATTGTTCCGCCAGCGCCGGAAGGCCGGGCAGGTTTGGCCCTTCTTCCACCGAAGAATTCTCTTCCATTCCCATGGAAAGGCTTTTTCCATTTTCCCCGAAAAAAGCCCGCAACACCTCCAAGCCGATCAGGTTTTCCGGCAACAGAGGGGCTTGGTACAAAGGTAAGGTTTCCAGCATTTCGGACTCCCCGCAAAGGGCCTCTTCCTGCCTCTCTTGCCAGCGTTGCGCTACATGATCCTCTTCGACCCTGGGCTCAAACCAACCATTCAATGCCAGGCTCTGATTGGTAATCCCCAGAGCCCCGAGCTCCCGCCAGGAGCGACGAGCTTCTTTCAAGGCGGCCTTTTGGGCCCGGCTGACAAGAACCACCCGCGTTTGCACAGGGTCTTTCAAAACCTCTACCGCATGGGCATACAGTTCCCGTTGTTTTTCCAACCCAGCCAACGGCCCCAAACAGGAATTTCCACTACTATTTTCGTTGAAAAATGATGTCCAGGCCTGCGAAAGCGCCATCAAGCGAAGCGTATGCCCGGTCGGCGCGGTATCGAAAACGATATGGTCAAAATCGCTTGCCCCATCGCCACTCAGGAAGGAAGTGAACTCGTCAAAAGCCGCAATTTCCATGGTGCAGGCGCCGGACAGTTGCTCTTCCATTTCCCGCAACGCCGCTTCAGGCAAAAGCCCTCGCATGGGACCGACAATTTTCTCCCGGTAAGCTCCGGCGGCCGCTTCGGGATTGATGTTCAAGGCAAAAAAGTTTGTCCCTCCGGGAACGGCCCGGGGCTCCCGTCCCAATTCCAATCCCAACACTTCATCAAGATTGGAAGCCGGATCAGTGCTCACCAAAAGGGTCTTTTTTCCGCTTTCCGCCAAAGCCAAAGCCGTGGCCGAAGCCAGTGACGTTTTCCCCACGCCTCCTTTACCGGTAAAGAAAAAATAGCGGGATGCCTCCTGTAAAAGACCGTCAATCGGACGAGCTTTTTCCAATAACATCGTCCCCATCATACCTCTTTCCCTCCAGCGCGTTTGATCAATTGGGCACGCTCTCCGGCGTCCGGATAATGCCCCTGACAAACACACTCTCCATCCACAAAAAAGAGCGGCAAAGCCTCGGTCCCTTCCTGGTCTAAAATCGCCCGCACATCCGCATTCTGCACAAAGGCCATCGGCTGTTGCGTGAGGTTATAACGCTCCACCGTAACGCCCGCCCCCTCCAACTGGGCAAGCATTCCGGCAATGCGGGGAAGAACAGGATCCACCTCAGGACCGCAAACACCGGTCGAACAACACATCGGAGGGTCATATACAGCTATCTTTTTCATCGTAATTCTTTTTTTAACGGAATCTCTTACAACAAAGCCCGAATGCGTTGGGGCAAGTTTTCACAACCAATAGTCGCATTTTTCGCAACGGCCTGCTTCCGCCTCTTCAAGTCCCGGGCAAAAATCTTCTCTTCCCGCCGCAAGTCCTGCAGACAGCGCAAATTAGCATCAAGAACCGCGTTCGGGTTTTCCGGAAGCCGGTAAATCGTCCAGTTGTAGCACCGCTCCGTATCCACTGCCTGCGCTTCTTTCAACGCCTTCAAATGCCGCGAAACCTTGGGCTGCTCCATCTCCAAAATCGCGGTCAGGTGACAAACACAGAGCGGACCTTCCAAAAGAAGGTTCAAAATCCGCAAACGTGTTTCGTCACAGAAACACCGATACACTTGGAGCGATTTCATGAATATACATATATTCGATTACCCGAATATTCGTCAAGAGGAATTTTATAAATCTGCCCGTGATCCCTCTCTCAGGTTGACGCACATGCACCTTAGCGGGAACTTCTGCCCTCTGCTCCTACGCTCTCCGGCCATGCCGGAATCCTCTCAAAGTAGATGCTTGGACAGGTCCTCAACTCGTTCGCAACGCAATTGCATCATAACCTGATGGAGTTGTTGTTTGAGGATATTGATGGTGTGGTAGCCGCCGTGTTCGCCGAGGGCTCCGACACCATACATGAAGGAACGCCCCAGAAACGTAAAGTCGGCTCCGGCGGCGAGGCTGCAGGCAATATCCGGACCGGTGCGGATGCCGCTGTCCATCATAACAGTGATCTGGTCCTTGAATTTGGCGGCGATTCGCTGGGTTGGGCGAACCGTTGATTCACCGGCATCGAGCTGGCGCCCACCGTGGTTGGAGACGATAATTCCATCGAGCCCCAAATCCACCGCTTTTTGAGCATCTTCTTCGCTGGCCACCCCTTTCAGCACGAGCTTGCCTTTCCATTTTTCCCGGATCGCCTTGAGTTTGTCCTCATTCAAAACCCCGGAAAAGGTCTTGTTCATAAACAGCCCCAGATGCCGCAGGTTCATCCCGCTGGGCATGTACGGTTCCAGGGTTTTGAAGGATGGTTGTCCGGCCAGCAGCGTACGCAGCGCCCACTGGGGCTTTCCCAAAATCTGCAGAATGTTGCTCAAAGTCATCCGGGGAGGGATGGCCAGACCGTTTCTGATTTCCTTGGACCGGTACCCAAAAGCCGGCACATCACAGAGAATCACCAACACCGGATAACCGGCATCCTCTGCTCTCTTAATGAGTTTATCCCGCAATTCGTCCTCGACCGGATGGTACAGTTGGAACCAGGCGTTGCTCTGGGTGATTTTCGCCACGGTCTCGATGTCCGCAGTGGCCACCGTGCTCAGACAGAAAGGGATATTGGCGTCAAAGGCGGCCTCGGCCAAAATTTCGGTGGCCCGCGGCCAGATCAACCCTTGCAAACCTACCGGAGCGATCCCAAAAGGGGCCGAATAGGTTTTCCCAAACAAAGTGGTTTCCAGGGTAGGTGCCTTGGTCTTGCGGATATAGATCGGCTTCAACTGGAGATCGCGAATTTCCTCCGTATTGCGTTTCAGATTCTTTTCGACATTACAACCGCCATCCACGTACTCAAAAGCGAAGCGTGGAATGGTGCGGCGGGCTTTTTCGCGCAAATAAGAAATGTCGGGGTACTTGGGGAAATCTCGTTTTTCCATACCGCCAAAAGTGGCCCGAAACGCGTGAGGAGTCGAGTATGATCTTTGTGAAAAAGCACCGTCGTTCCTTCCCGGCAGAGATGGCTCTTCTGTCCTTCGTAGCTTTAGCGAAGCAGGAGCCAGCGTCCTGGCCGCTCCCGCACTTTCAACCGTATTAACCAGGCCAACCCGCCCCGCCGGGTGGTGATTTGAGATTCGCACCTTTTCCGGCCCCTTGGTCAAGACGGAATTTACCCCTCCACCAAGAGAACATCTGCCTCTTTGGAGGTACGGGTTCATCCCCGTCCATTGAAGGCACGCCATTCCAACGCTACGGAGGGTATTCCAAGTCGGGACCTGGTGTCATGGCGCAAAGTACTTCGGGCCAATTACCCCTATTCCACAGCCCGCGGCACCGTCGTCATTTACTTACAAACTAAACCGAAAAATCGGGCACATGCCCGATTTTTCGGTTTAACTCCTTCTTGGAAAAGGCTAGGAGAAAAACCCATGAAAAAAGATTAGTGACTTGGACTGGCTCAGTGTCTTTAGCCTGATATACAAAAGGTCGCACCACGCCCTCAAAGGTGCGCCCCCTACTCCCCGGCGACGGCAAACTTCTTCCGCCAAGCGGCGGGAGGCAGGCCGTAATGACGGGCAAAAGCCACCGTAAAACCAGCCGGACTGCCGTATCCGGCATCCAGGCCAATACGGGTAACCGTTTCCTTCTCCGCCCTGAGTCGATCCGCCGCCCGGGCGAGAACCCGCCGGGTCAGTTCTTGCTTCCAGGATTGACCGGAAGCCTCGGTAAACCAATGGATAAAGCGACTCGTACTGAGCCCAAGGTGCTTGGCACAAGCGCTAGCCGGAAGGTGAATATCAAGGTTCTCTTCGAGAAATTCCCTAGCCGCCACCAAACGCTCATCAGCTTCCGCGGGGGCTCCCGGATGAAAGACCAAAATCCCCGGCAACAAGCGGGCCACCAAGGTTGCTTGCGCTTTGGACCGCTGCGGTGGCTCTGCGGGTGGCAGAGCCCCCCGCACTGGAGGCTCCACGGATCCGGCGGACCAGTTTCCGACAAAGGTCCAGCCCAATAAGACGCCGTTGCGCCGCCCCGGAACCACCCATTCGACGACCCCGAACGGGCAGCATCGCTTCTCCATCATGACTGCGCCTGGCGGTTTGTTGTCCGCCTGACAACACGCCAGGCGACGGTGCGCCTTTTTCTTGACCGCCAAACAATAGGGATGACGGTGTTGGCTCAGGGCAGGCGGAATTTCCAACCAGCGCTGAGGATCCGCATCCTTCCAAATCAACGAACTGCCACAGGCCTCGCGAACTTGCTCGGCCAGAGCGGTAAAGGCATTCAGAAATTCCTTCATACAAAATGTCATTAAATCAGCATCTAAACGAAAAAACAATAGCATCCGGCCCTATTGCCGGAGGGTTTCGAAAAAAGCTAAGATGGGGGGCATGAAAACCATTCAAGAACCCTCCCGCGACCTTCCCATCATCTGCGAAGTTGACGTCTGCGTCCTCGGCGGCAGTTGCACCGGTGTTTTTGCCGCCGTGCGAGCGGCTCGCCGCGGCTTGCGAGTGGCCATTGTGGAGAAATCCAACCGCTTTGGCGGAGTGGCCACCAACGGCCTGGTTTGCATCTGGCACAATGATCTCGATGATCAGTATGAAAAACAGATCATTGCCGGCTTATCTCTCGAAACGGTGGATAGGCTCAAAAAGCGCGATGCGGTATTGGTCCGGGACAAAAATCCCAATGCCCGTTATGTACTGAATACCGAGGAGTTGACCATCGAACTGGATGGACTCATCCGGGAACACAAAGTCGAACCCTGGCTGCACACCTTTTATTGCCGGGCGATTATGGGCGAGGACAACAACATCGACGCTGTTCTGGTCGAGAACAAGAACGGCCGCGGGGCCATTCGCGCGCAGATTTTTATCGACGCCACCGGCGACGGGGATTTGGCCAAGGATTGTGAATACCCTTTTTCCGTGCGAAAAGACCTCCAACCCCCCACCACTTGCGCCAAAATCGCGGGACTAGAGGGCATTGACATGCGTTCCTTTTACAATGAACACCGGGAAGAATTCGATGTGCCCAAGGACGCTGGTTGGAATTGCACCATTCCCAACGGAGGCCTGGTTCGGCTCTTCGCCGAGACCCATGTCTTCGGAGCCAATGTTGCTGACGCCCGTGAATGGACCTCCGCAGAAATGGAAGGCCGGCGTCATATCCGCGCCATGATGGATATGGTGCGCAAACACCTACCCGAACGAAAAAAGGACCTGTGTCTCCTCGACCTCTGCTCCTCTATCGGTACCCGCGAGACCCGGCGCTTTCGGGCGGCCTACCAATTGACCGAAAAAGATCTTCTCTATGGAAAACGGTTCGACGACGCTATTGCCAACGGCACCTATCGGGTGGACATCCATTATCCCGAAGGCGGCGGTCATATTTTCCGTTACCTTGACGGTCGTGAGGTGAGTATCCGGCACGATGAAAGGGTCTGGAGCCGCTGGCGTCCGGAAGGGGAAGAGACGGCCCCCTTTTACCAAATTCCCTACCGGACGATGGTCCGCGGGGAATGCCCCAATCTCATCATGGCCGGCCGAATGATCGATGCCGACCCCGGCGCCTATGGGGCCATCCGCGTGATGATCACCATGAACCAAACCGGAGAAGCCGCCGGCGAGGGCGCCGCCCTGATTTGCGCCAACCCGACCCCCGCCGCCGAAGTCGACTCCAAAAAACTCCGCCAGGCCCTTTCCGAAGGTGGATCAATCATGCTTTGATTTTCATAAGTCCACTCGGAAGCCAAGCTCGAGGATGATTTTCCGTCCGTAGAAAAATTATGTGAGAATAAGGCTAACCTACCCTTCGAACAGTAAAAATGCAGCCTTATCTCTTGGACACCTCGGTTTATTCGCAACCACTCAGAAAGGACTTTCAGCGTATAGAAGGAATATCCTGGGAGGACTGGCATCTTTGAAACTCTAACTCACCTCAGGCAAATTTCTCGGGTTAGGCTAAAGTGTTTCCGAGGTCTCCTGAGTGTTGCGCGCAGGGACATAAAGTACCCGCTCGCTTTTTTGCCCCAAGCCGGGACCTCGTGTACCTGCGCGGAGTGCCTCAGACCAAAGGCACGCACTCCGACCCCGAGTGTCTCTTAACCTCATATTCCAGCTCCGCTGGTGGCGGTACTTAATTTCAAGTCGTCAAGCCGACCAGACGCCTTCGCGTTCCTGCCATTCCCGGGGGGAAACGCCCAGGTGACTCTTGAAAGCACGGGAAAAGGCGCTGGCACTGGAAAAGCCACAACGGTAGGCGATTTCCTCATGTTTTACCTGCGTGCTTAAAAGGTGCAAGGCCTCGCGGTGTCGAATGGCCGCAAAGGCATCGACTGGGCGCACCCCCAAGACGGCGTGGAAATGTCGTCGCAGGGAGGCCGGCGAGGTTCCCACGGCGCGACAAACTTCCGGCAAACGCGGATTTTCTTCCAGATGCCGGGCAAACCATTCACAAGCTTCCTCCACCTTTTTTTGTCCCGGCGACAGATCCCGTAACAAGCTTTCCATCACCGGGGAACGCAGACAGAGTAAACAAATTTCGTGCAGAATGCACGCGTGTCGCAAACGTCCGGCCAGGGTCAGGTCTCCTACCGAAGACTTGGCTTCGATGGCCAAATCACGAACCCTTCTCCTTTCCTTTGCCCCAAGGGCAATACACAAATAGGGCCGGTAGGACAAAAACCAGGAAAACTGCGGCGGGACTTGGTTGAAATGGAACACCACCACCTCTCCCGGCGTTTTCGGCGGAGAGGTCCAACCATGTGACAAACCCGCAGGCATCACCCAGAGCGTGGATTCATAAAAAGGATCGGGGCCCTCGGCAAGGACCGGAGCAATCGCCCCCTTCAGGATCGCTTGAAATTCCCAAACCTTGCGTGGATGATTTTTTATCGGACGGTGTTGGTAATCACGCCAACCGGAACCCAAATACGTCAACATACCTCTATAGCCCCTGTTATGAGCGAAAATGTCAAGTTTTTGAGTGCCCCGGAAATGGACTCCCCCTCCCCTTTCGGGCATACTCAAACGCATGACAACCTCACCTCGAAAACGCTTTGTAATCATTGGAACCGGTAGCCGTTCGCGCATGTACCTGGATGCGCTGTCCAAAAAATACACGGAGACCAGCGAACTGGTCGGCCTCTGCGATCAAAACCCCGGTCGCCTGGCCTTTACCGCAGAAGTCTATGCAAAACATTTTCCCGACATCCCCACCTACCCCGCCGAGGAATTTGAGCGAATGATCAAGGAGACCCGTCCGGATGAGGTCATTGTCACGACCAAGGACTCCTCCCACGACGAATATATTGTCCGGGCCATGGAGTTGGGCTGTGATGCGATCACCGAAAAGCCGATGACCACCGACGCAGAGAAATGTCAGCGCATTCTTGATACGGAGGCAAAAACGGGTCGTCGCTGCCGAGTAACCTTCAACTACCGCTACTCGCCCCCGCGTACCCA
>JAFIGF010000252.1 GCA_020831535.1 Opitutales bacterium
AACAATAAACGTTCTAGCCGAGCTGAGGAACGAAGCTCGGACTTGAACGATGGTTGAACAAGCCGTCTGCGCGCCGGGGCGGGTAATGCGTTTTCTATTTGCGAGCAGGCGGGGCTTTGTGGTTCCCGGAAAATGTGACGCCTGCGATTTTCCCGGGGTTTCGGGGTGATTTGATTGCCCTGGTGTTCCCTGGTCCTTCCCGCGTCCGGTCGCGGAGGCCGGATCGGCGGTATTTTTCGGGCCGGACACAAAGGGATCCCTGCTCCGTCCGGGGCGGGGCGGAGTTTTGAAACGCGAAAGGATCTGTGCCTTGCATACTCATGCGGCCACAGTGTGGAAAAAGTGCTCGTTGCGTTGGTCGGGTGGAGCCCGTGGCATGCGTCGCGTTCTGAACATGATCGCGCCGCAGTGGGGGCAGCGGATCTCCACGGGGGTTTCCGGCGGTGCTTCGACCGGCTTGCGCAGACGGGCATCGAGCAGCAGTTGCAACCATTCCAACGCGGCTTTGCCGCGGGCGTACAGGAAACCGCGGTAACGGATGCGGTGGAACTTCGCGGGCAACGCGTGCTCAAGGAACCGGCGCACGAACAGGCGGTTGCCCGGTCCGTCGATATGATCCACCGTCAGGGACACCCACTCGCTCACCCGCAGGCCCGACGCATAAATCAGCAGCAGGGGCACGCGATAGCGCAAAAACGGCACCGCCCGGATCACCCGCGCCACCTCGTCCGGAATCAGCACGGTGGGCAGCACCTCGCGGTCCTTCGCCTTGATCTGATCCAGACTCGCGAACTCCAGACCGAGCGTGCCCCGGTAGAAGTGCTTGGCCGCGGCCAGGAACTGACGGCAACTCTTCGGCGCCCAACCACGGTCCCGCCGCAGATACACGAAATACCCGCGAAGGTCCGCTTCCGTCAACTCGGCCGGGTCCTTGCCGAAGTGCTCCGCTATCAGCCGCAGCGCCCGATAGTAGGTCGCCGCGGTGCGCTGGCGGAAGTCCTGCAACTCCAGATACTCCGCGAAACGAAGCATTGACGCATGGGCATGCGTGTTATACTCAGAAGGTCTTAACTTTTTTGTTATTCATGGGGCCGTCAGCCTAAGGGCTGGCGGCCACTTTGACACGCTCCAAATTTGAAACCAACTCCCAGCCAATTGCCGCGCAGCGGCTTCGTTCAACAAGACGGTGCAGGAAACCGGTACCGTGCCCCGAGATGACCAATAATCTCCTACAACTTCAACCGCTTTCGAGCCCGTACCCCTCCGGCTTTTGGTTCCGACTCCTGACCTCGGCCTTTGCGACATAAATGAGCGAATTCCTTATAAATTATCTTGCCTGGACGGTGATTTATTTCGTTTTACTGCCATTGTCTATGTTATTGGCAACTCCAGTGGTTCTTGTCCTTGCGGCGATATCGGAAAACCCATTTTTAGAGGACCTCAAAAACCGATATCGAAAGGTTTATGCTTTCTGGAAAGACGAATTACCCTTATGAGATTGTTCATGCAAATCCCCCATTTCAATTAGATGCAATTTCAACTACATATCCCCTTCTTTTTCCGGCTTACCGAGGAGACTGGCTCCTTTTTATGGGCGGTCTCCCTAGCCATCGCTTTAGCATGGATTTGGTCGATCATTTACTTGGCTAACAAGAAATTCGATGATTCAATACGGAAAGTTTGCTGGCTACTCATACTCTTATTCCTCGGGCCACTCGGAACCCTGCTCTATTTCTGTTTTGGTAGAGAAGCGGATCCGGAGATAATCAAAAAGAAAGAAGAACGGGAGTTTGAGCGATTTTTTCAGGTGCATCCAGAATGCAAATCAGCAGACGAGTCTAAGTCAAAATCCTCCAACGGGAAGTGAGGAGATGCCATCTTACCAACTCAACCCTTCCACTGTACACCATCCAAACCGATCCCAAGCGACCCAAATGGCACTAACAAAGCCCCTCCACGCCATACCTAACTCTTACTTTTTCCATGGATACAGGTACTATTTTCGCCAACATTCCCTTGACCCAGCAATTCGAGGCTCCAGGCCCAGCGACAACCATCCAGATTTTCAATCTTTTGGTGATCGTTGTTTATATTTATTTTGCCGTGAAGGCCATAGGACGAGTTTCGCGGCAAGGAAAAGGAATTGAAGTACCTATCTGGATTTTGGTGATCGCTTTTGTACCAGTCTTTGGAATTCTCGGGGCTCTTCTTCACTTTCCAAAACAACCGAAGTCGTAACGCTTCGGGTTATCGAGCAACACAAACAATTCCGTCATCCCGCGAGACCTCCAGCCCGCGAATGGGCGGGGTGCGCTTGTAGGTGTGTTCGTGATTTTCGAAAGCGACCTGGATATTGGTCTGGGCATCGAACAAGGGTATCCAGTGTTCACGCACCAAAATCGAGGGTTGCATAACCAGGGTGTCCCGGGAAGGCGAAAAGATGATAGAAATAAGGTGCGTTCGCCATCCGCCACGCATCGCTATCCTAGGCTTTAGGAAAAAAATCGAAAGTACAAGGGGAAGTGACGCCTAGGGGTTGAGTTTTGGTCCGGTGCTGCAGTCGGGAAAGGAAAGTACTTCGGCAGTTACCGGATGCTCCGCGATGACTCATAAATCCCTTACAACCTTGCCCTTGTCATGTCAGCAAACCCCGGCTTACGGTAACGTTTCCTAACCTCCCGACGTTGGAAAATACTTGCCAATGTAGCCTGAAACAGGTTTATTCTATCAACTTTACATATATGCAAAATTGGGAAAAACGTATTCATTCATAAAAAAGCCCCTTCCTGCCGTTGGCAGGAAGGGGTTCAACAAACGACCCAAACGACGCAGGCCTAAAAGGTGAAATTCACGTCCACCACCAGCATTTCCTTGTCTTGGCTGGCAGGGGCAAAAATCGCCGCACCAGCGGAATTGAAATAGCCATACTTGAAGTTGGTGCTGAGGAATTCGTTGAACCGGTAGGAAGCCACAAAGTTGATTTCCTCCCCAAGCTTGGTCCGGTTGTTTTCGGTTTGGAAATAGTGGTAGGTTACCCTCGTATTCAAACCATTTCCGATGGGAATTTGGTATCCGGCGAAAACGGAATAATCTTCCAAACCATTTGGGAATCCGGCCAAGGGAAGAAAGACATCGGCAAAACCATTAAACGCATGCACCGTGGCCAAGGGGGTCCGGAAGCCCTGCTGGCCATCCCCTTCCAAAATCTCGAACTTTCCACCAAAGGTAAGAGCGTCATACTGCGCCGAGAGCTCTCCGGTAAAATAATTCAAACTAAAATCGGTCCCGGAAGGATTGCCGGAATTGTCCGTCTGGTAAGCGTAGCTGGCCGCATAGCGAATCGTCCAGTCCTCTATCGGCACCGCTCCGGATAACCGTAGCCCGAAGGTATCATTGGAAAAATTCGCGAGATCATCGAAATCCAAACGAAAAGCAAAGGCTTCCAGGGAAATTTCCGGCGAAAACGTATAGTCGAAATTAACCCCAAACCCGGTCAAATCTTCCCGATCCCCATTCACCCGCACCACCCGGTGAAGATAAAACGGCGTCACCGAAGCTTCCTCGGAAAGATCCACCGAAGCGGTCAAAGCATCATACACCTGATTGCTTTGCCGCCAGCCCACATGTCCAATAAAACGATGGTTCCCGAGAACGAAAACCTGACGACCCAATTTGGCAGAAAGCAGATCGTCATCGGCGTATTGAACCCAAAGCTGGTTCAAACGTGTCCCGACCGCGGCATCATCGAGAGGGTGCAACTCCTCCCTGGAGGAACCGAGTGGATATAGGGTCTCCCCTTCCACCGAGAAGGTTAATCCTTCCCAATCGGGCGTGACATACCCATAATGCCAGCGCTGGGAAAACCCATGCCGGGAGTCCGCCGCATCAGGGGCAAAAACTTCGTAGCGGGTTCGACTTCGGAGATAAACGCTCCCATGAATCGCCTCATTCACCGATTCCCGCAGGGTCGCGAGGGACTCCTCGAGAGGATCGGCTTTCGTTTCCGGGGCCGACGATAACAGAGCCGACAGGCCCAAGAGAGGAAGGGCCCAAAGCCCCTTCCGAACAGTATGTGCTTTTATTTTCATAGTTGGTGTTGGTTAGAACGAATACCCGACTGGCCGATTTATTTGTAGATTGAATTTTCCCACTGTCGGTTTTTGACCATGCCAACTTTCCAGCAGTCCGAAGACCAAACCTCTTGATTGTATAAATAAATCACATGAAACTATTTCTACAAATCCATGAATTTTCTTCATGGACAATTTAACCTGAACGGTTCGACTTCGGAGATAAACGCTTCCAGGAATAGTCTCATTCACCGATTCCCGCAGGGTCGCGAGGGACTCTTCGAGAGGGTCCGCTTTCGTTTCCGAGGCCGACGACAATAGAGCCAAAAGCCTCTTCGGAACAGTATGTGTTTTCATTTTCATAGTTGGTGTTTGTTTAAACTGGGTCTGCGGAACTCCGCAGACCCGGGATCGAAGGATGGTTACCACTTTTTGTAACCGAGGAATTTGCCGTTCATCACAATTTTGACCCGGTCTCCTTTGGGATCTTCCACCCGGTCGACATCCATGGTGAAATCAATCGCACTCATAATACCAGGGCCGAATTTCTCATCGATGAGTTCTTTGAGGGTTTCTCCATACACATAGATGATTTCCTGAAAACGATAGATCGTCGGATCCTTGGCCACGGTGGGGGCTTTTTCTCCCTTCATCGGATATTCCATCAGGGCTTCGGCAATATCCTCTCCGAGGTCGAGAAAAGTGGCCACCTTGCCCGCGGCTTCCGCATCGAGGGAATTTTCGCCCAAACAAGAGGAGGTCGTAAACACTTCCGATAACCCCGAGGCTTTGGCAATGTCCGCCCAGGAAGCCTTCTTGGCTTTCTTCGCTTCGAGGATGTGATGAATCATTTCTGCTTTTGTCATTTTTGTTTGTTTTTAGGTTATGGATTAGGGTTAAATGCTCAGGAAACTTTACGGGCTAATTTGACCGGATCGACGTTGGGTGGAAAAACCGGGGTATCGGAGGGAAGGTCTTCTCCGGTGACTTCCCCGGCCCGACTGCCGGAGAGTTCCTTGGACCGGCTCACGAGAAAGTCCACCAAATGGTTTCGAATGGTGTAGTAGTCGGGATGATGAACAATTTCCGCCCGTTTGCGGGGACGCGGAATCGATACTTCCACCGCTTCCGCTACCCGGGCGCGGGGACCATTGGTCATGAGAAAGATTCGGTCAGACAATAGTATAGCTTCATCCACATCGTGGGTGATCATGAAAACCGTTTGCTTGGTTTGCCCCCAGATTTTCAGCAATTCCTCCTGAATCGTCCCACGGGTGAGGGCATCCAAGGCCCCAAAAGGCTCGTCCATCAACAGGAGAGGACTCTCCAGGGCAAAGGCCCGGGCAATCCCCACCCGTTGTTTCATGCCGCCGGAAAGTTGATGTGGTTTTTGATCACTGGCGTGTGCCAGCCCCACCAAATCAAGGTATTTTTGGCTATGCTCACGGATTTGCCCCCGGGACCAGTCGGGATGGCGGGCCCCGACCGCGAACATGACGTTTTTCAAAACTGTTTTCCAGGGCAGCAGACTATGGTTTTGAAAAACCACCGCCTTTTCCAAGCCTGGCCCGGCGATTTCCCGGCCATCGAGGATGGCTGCTCCGGAAGTCGGTTTTTCCAAACCCGCCAGAACATTCATAATAGTGGATTTGCCACAACCGCTATGGCCGATACAGCAAATGAATTCACCTTTTTGGATGCCAAAGCTAACCTTGTCAAAAACCACCAACTCCTGCTTTTTCGGCTGAGGGAAACATTTGGAGAGGTTTTCAACTAAAACAAATTTATCAGTTTTCATAGTAGTATTTTATATTTCGTTACAGGGTTTTACCGAAGATCAATCGACGTACCGAACCGCCTTTTGACCGAATCCGATGATCCAATCGAGTACATACCCGACGACCCCGATGACAAAGATGGCAACGATCATGGAATCGATATTCAGTCCATTCCATTCATTCCATACAAAGTACCCCATGCCCGTCCCGCCGATGAGCATCTCGGCGGCGACAATCACCAACCAGGAAATTCCGATGGAAATCTTCATCCCGGTAAAAACAGTGGGGGCGGCAGCGGGAAGAATGATTTGTCCAGCCATTTGAAATCGCCCCAGTTCGAGGGTTCGCCCGATAGCCAGCCAGTCTTTCCGAACAGTAGCTACCCCAAACATCGTATTGATCAAAAGCGGCCAAACCGAACAAATGAATATCACGAAAATTGAAGACTGCTCGGCGTCTTTGATGGTATAAAGGGCCAAAGGCATCCAAGCCAGAGGCGAAATGGGTTTAAGGATCTGCACAAAAGGCATAAGCGCCTCGCTGAATAAACGGGACATGCCCATAATAAAACCAAGAGGGATTGCCACCAAGACGGCCAAGCCAAAGCCCAAGGCTACACGGCGAAGGCTGTAGGCCAACTGCAAACCAATGCCTTTGTCATTGGGGCCGTTGTCATAAAAGGGATCCCGAATCATTTCCCAACCGACCGAAAACACCTGTCCCGGAGTGGGAAAGTGTGATCTCACCTCCGCTTCGCCGTTTTCCTGTCGTTGAAAGCCAAAAGCCTCAATGCCCCCCGCCATTTCGATTTCCTCACGGGTAAACTGCATTTCGGCCAATTGCCAAAGCTGCTCAAAATCGAGGCCTGATTCGAGATAGTACAAACGATCCTCCATCGCCATGCCCAACTCATCCAGTTGCGCAACTTCTTCTTCACTTAATTCAAAAATCGCCCTATCTCCTGAGCGGGGAACAGTTAGGGCATACCATATGAAGATGAAAATACCGAAAAAGAGAGAGGCTAGAAGGGCCGAGCGTAAAGTTTCCAAAGATGGTTTCATAGATTCTTATGGGATCAAAACCCCGCGAGCCTCATTTAAAAGGCTCACGGGGAGAGTTATTTTTGGTTAGCGGATGATGTCGAAGCCAGCGAGGTATTCCTCGGCCGCTTGCGGATCGAATTCCCGGCCCATAATGTTGTAGACTGGGTAGGGTTGATCCGGGATGTCGGTGAAAGTCACCTCATCATTGCTCTTCTCCAGGTTCCGCATCATTTTCTCGGTAGTGGAGCTGATGATCAGTTCCTTGGCGATGTCCTGATAATTGATATCCTCTTTCAGGTAGCCCCAGCGTTTCATTTGCGTGAGTACCCAGATCCCCATCGACTGCGTCGGGAATGGCATGAAAGAAATCCGTTCAGGAACCCGACGAATACCACCCAGACCATCAGGGAAAATACCCGTTAGAATTTGACGGAGAACTTCCGGCGGCTGGTTCAGATAGGCTCGCGGAGCCATGACGTCGGCAAAATGCGCCCGGTTCTCCCGCTGTTGAGCAACTGCCGTGGCTTCCAGAATCGCCATACTCAGAACGGTGAAGGTATTCGGGTTTTCCTGAATGAAGCGCTCACTGACACTGAAGACACAGCAGGGATGCTGATCCCAGAGCTCCATTGTCAATTTGTGAATAAAGCCAACGCCATCGTACACCGCCCGCTGACAGAAGGGGTCCGGCGCCAAGTATCCATCGACATTTCCGGCCCGCAGATTGGCTACCATTTCCGGCGGCGGAACCACGCGGATTTGAATGTCCTGGTCAGGATCCAACCCGGCCTCGGCCACGACCATGCGGAGCAGGAAGTTGTGCATCGAGTATTCGAAAGGCACGGCAAAGCGGAAACCTTTCCATTTTTTGGCATCGCGCTTATCCTTGTGCTTATTCGCCAACACAATGGCCTGTCCATTGGTGTTTACGTTGGAAACCACCCGCCAAGGCTGGCGAGTACTGCCCAGGCCCATCGACATGGCCGGGGGCATGGGGAAGAGAAGATGGGACCCATCATATTGGCCGTTCAAGCAATTGTCCCGGGACACGGCCCATCCGGCGGTTTTCACAATATCGACATCAAGACCATACTTTTGGTAAAAGCCTAGTCCGTGTCCGGCAACAATCGGCGTCGCACAAGTGATGGGGACAAATCCGATGGTAAGTTTCTTCTTTTCCAGATTCTTCTTGGCATCGTCGGCCATCGCCTTGAGCGATTGAATGGGGAAAAACTGGCCGACCATGGCGAAAGCGGCCGCAGCTCCCACACGTTTCAAAAAACGCCGCCGGGTGATGTCGGTTTTGAAAAGCCCTTGCATGACACTGCTTTCCAAAGCACGAACACCATGCTCGTCTTCACTATTTTGCAACTCACGCTTCTTTAGAAATCGCTCGTCGTCCGGAGAGAGCGTTTCCGGGGAGGTCACCTCGGGATCAGCCGAGCGCTCTCCGCATTCATTCCATACATCGATGCGAGGATCGAAAGGATCTTTGATCGGATTCATTTTCATGTCTTTCTTTGGATTAGTGGTTTGGTGATGTGGTGGTTCTTTCTTTACTGAGAAGCCTTTGCAGGCATGGTAGAGGAGTTTTCCCTCTCCGTTTCCTTGAGCCCGCCGGACCCGGAAACCAAGGCCAGCGCACGCTCAAAAAAGTCTTCGCGGAAATACTTCGCCAACTCGGAATCCGACGCATTGAAAGATTCCGGAACGAAGCGATTGATTAAAATTTGGTCCAGGACCCAACGGGCCTTGTTGAGTCTAGGGCGACCTTGATCGGGCCCTCCGTAAAAAATTGTCTGTGGCTCCGGCAGTCGACGCCCCTGCCCCATGTCAAAGTCTTCCCCCAAAGCATTGGCGACGACCGATTGATCCAAGGCCAGGTGTCCCTGATCAGCCAAAAGAGGGATGAGTTCGGCCCGGTTCATCGGATCATCGCACCACCGACAAGCCTCGATCAACGCAGCGACCAGGGCGAGGTGCTCCTCCTCGCGCTCCCGCGCAAAGGACTCCCGCACCAGAAAAACTTTTTCCGGATGAAAGGGGTCGAGTCTTGAGGATAACTCAACCGCCCAGGCCACTTTTTTGAAAATGCCGATGGACGTAAAGGGTTCGGCCACACAATAGCCATCCAGATGCCCCTTCTGCAGACAACGAAAAACCAGAGGCGGAGGCACTATGGCCATATCCACATCGCGATCCGGAACCAGGCCGCCGGAACGCAACCATTTTCGCAGGAGATAATTTTGCGAGGAAAACCGGAGAACCCCGGCAAAGGTAAACCGGCGCTTGCCTTTCTCGGCGTGAACCAACTCCCGCAAGGAGTGAACATCCCGCACCCCTTCTTCCCAAAGACCCTGGGAAAGAGCAATCGCATTGCCATGGTGGGCAGTGACCAATGCCGTTTGGGCCGCCGTCGGCAAACACCCCCAACCAAGGGACATTTCAAAGACCATGCTGGCGGGGGCGTGCGCGGCATCCAGTTCGCCGTGCACCATCTTTTCCCGTACCGTAGCCCACCCTGGTTCCGGCGAAAGCTCCACCAGAAGATCGTGTCGTTCAAAAAAGTTCTTTTCCCTTGCGACCAACAGTGGGGCGCAGTCGGTCAGAGGAACATACCCAATCCGTAAAGGACGGCCCCGGCTAATCCGTTTCTTCGTTTGGGAACTTGCCCAGGTGGTATCTTTTTTGACCATGCCAACTCTTTAGCAGCCCAAAGACCAGAATCGGTATTTGCATAAATAAACAGCATGAAACTATTTCGCCTTATTGGTGAATAAAATTCATCAATGTGAAAAACTGGCATCGATCCTGATGCTCTCCAGACATGTCTCCCATACTGGACTCCAAGTTATTGCAAGCGTTTACCGTGATTGCCAGGACCTGCAATCTGCGCCAAGCCTCAAAAGAGCTTTTTCTCACCCCTTCGGCCTTGAGTCATGCTCTACGGAAACTGGAAGAGGATGTGGGCGTCAGCCTATTCCAACGAACCAGCAGAAGCATGAAATTGACCGAGGCAGGAAAAACGCTGTTGGAAGATTGTCATCACATTCTGCAATGCTTGGACAATGCCCGTTTCCGTCTGCACCAAAGTACCGACTGGCGAACCGGTCGACTTCGTATCGGGGCTAGCCCGAGCGCCTGCCAATATATCCTCCCTGCCGTTTTGCGGGAGTTCAAGGAGAGTTTCCCTGACTACAGCATCAGCATCGTCTCCGGATCAGCAAAGCGCCTGCATAGCGGCCTTCTCGATGAAAGTATCGATCTGGCCTTTGGGCCCATCGAAGATGAACCGGAAACGACCCTTGATCAGGAAATCATTCTACGCGACACCCTCACCTTTCTGCTACACCCACTGCATCCCTGGGCGGAAAAACGTCGCGTGGACCGGAAAACAATCGGATCACAACGCTTCATTCTTACCGAATCCAGCTCCGTCACCAAAAAGTTAATCGACGAGTATTTTCTCTCTGAACGAATATCGATTCAGCCTTTTATTGAGATCAGCAACGAGGAGGTGATCAAACAATTGGTCCGCCTGGACCTTGGCATAGGGGTTTTCCCCTCTTGGATTGCCCGTGCCGAAATTGAGTCCGGTAGTTTGGTGAGCCTTCCTGTTGGCTCACGCCCCCTCCAGCGGTCCTGGGCTGTGCGATACCCCAAAAAACGCTCCAACAATTTTGCGCAAACCCTGCTGATTGGCCTTTTCCGTAATGTGGCCCTCAGCGCCATGGGAAAATTCTGAGATCTCGACTCCGGTCACTTTTGGGCGACCGCTTTAACGTCGCAAATATTCCAATACAAGAACTGTAATATCATCCGAATGCTCGGCACCGTCAGCATATTCTTTGACCTCCTTAAAGAAGGTGTCCACCATTGCCGAAACCGTTTTACCGCGATGCTCCTCGGACAAATACAACTGCTGAAACTCGTTGTACGACATCGCACAAATTGACATCTACGCCTCCCCAGAGGAAAACACCAAGACTGGCCCCCTGCTCGACAACTTTCGGATTGATTTTGAGTCGCTCAAAGAGGGCCTGCGGTTGGGCCGAAAAAGCCGACCAAACAGCAACCTTACGCCCATCCAGATCCCGGGCTTCGCGAATCCCACTATCCGCATAAACAACCAAAAGCAGTGAGGACTCGGCCCCGGCGGCGAGATTACCTATTATGCCCATGACCCACCGCCATAGAACCATCGACAGGAACCACCGAAAATACAGAATGAGCTTGGCAAAATCGCATAGACATGTCACCTACTTAGGCATGCTTAATATTAAAGATCAAAAAGAAAACGGCACTTGGATCTGCGCGCTCGAAGGCCGACTCGACGGGAACACCAGCGAGCAAGCCGATAAACATCTGAGCGAACTTGCCGGGAAAGATGAAGTCACCGACCTCATTCTCGATCTATCCTCCCTGGACTACCTTAGCAGCGCTGGCCTGAGGGTTTTCCTGATGGCCTCCAAACGGGCCAAGAGCAAACAACGCCAAGTGGTCCTGGCCGCTCCCAACGACGGCGTCAAGCAGGTGCTTACCATTTCCGGATTCTCCTCCATCCTGCAAATCTATCCCGACCGCGCCACCGCCCTGGACACTTTGGGATCCTGAAACGCCCATGCAACAGGACTTCGGGAACTCCCTCGCCCAACTTGAGCCTCTGGCCAAGACCGTGCAAGAGTTCGGACAGCAAGAAGTCCTGCCCAAGGCCGTTACAGGGACTCTGAACTTGGCTCTCGATGAGCTTTTTACCAACATCGTTCAGCATGGGTACGCCCCCGGCGAAAAAGGTCAGATATCCCTTCAGCTCACTAGAAAGGGGGATGCCGTTGAGGCCATCCTACAAGACCATGCTCCGGCCTACAACCCCTTTGATGCTCCAGAGCCCGATCGCCACAGTCCTGTCGAGTCACGCCCCATAGGCGGACTGGGAGTGCATTTGGTTAAAGAATTAATGGACCACTGGGAATATCGCCGTGACCACCACCAAAACACTGTTATTCTTCGCAAAAACCTTGCCTAAAATAAAAACAACCTCTCAAACGCCACCTCTGACTCTTCAGGGTGGCTGGATGTACGCCGTTTACTCCCTTGGCTGCCTTTTGCTACTTCTTTGGTTCCCCTTCTTTTCAACTGCCCTCTCAGCACAAGAGACCACCCCGTACCTAAACACAGGAATCTTCGAGCGAGCCCCCTATCAAGCCGAAAAGTTGCGCGGAGGATTTACCGTCCCAAAAGGTCTGGATGTATCAATTCTGCAAACCATCAGCGGGGAAGCAGGGTTCCGTCCGAGAATCGAAAGCCGATCCTGGAGCGATCAACTCGATGCCTTGCAAAGAGGGGATCAGGATATTGTATTCGGTTCTTACTTCGACCCTGACCGTCTTTCCTACAGCCGCTATTCCGTTCCCTACCGAACTGAGGAAAACACTCTTTTCATCAACACCAAACAACCTCCTCCCAATGACCTTCGGAACGTCGGGGACTTTATCGATTGGTTGCAAAACGAAAATGTCAAACTGGGCGTCGCCCGGGGCTTTATCTTCGCCGACTCCCAATTGAAGGCATTCGCGGGTAACCCTGTAAACCAACATCATTTGGTCGAACGCAGTGATAAACGGGAATTGCTCCAGGCACTACAAGCTGGAGAAATTCAAGCCCTCGTAGGAGCGCCCCTCGTTATTGACCTCATGCTCAGAGACCAACCGGGGCAAAGCTCCATTGCCGGACACTCACTTGATTTGGGCGAAACGGAAGTTTTTCTTATGTATTCCCGGGAATCTCTTTCCGAGGAACAAATGGATCGTCTCGACGAAGCCATCGTAAGCCTCCGCGAAAGCGGGGCCATCGAAAACATTAAACGCGAGTTTCTGCTCCCCACCTTTTTGACGATCATTACCAACCAAGGATGGTTCTTTGTCCTCAACATGATGGGCATTATCGCCTTTTCCCTTTCCGGCATTCTTCTTGCCCGGAAAGGACGTTACAACTTTTTCGGAGCGCTCATCCTTGCCGCCACCCCTGCTCTTGGCGGGGGTCTGGTACGGGACGTTTTGCTGGGGGTTCCGGTTTATTTCTTTGAAACCCCTCTTTACCTGTTTGTCGTCCTGGCTCTGGTGACCGCAGGCACTGCCATATTTAAGGCTTGGGATGTCCTCCGCAATCGTTTCTTCGAGGACCCCACCGCAACGGAACGCTGGGCCTTGAAGCTCTACGACCATCTGTTCAAAATCTTTGACGCATGGGCCGTCTCCGCCTCAACCATCGTCGGCGTCAGTGTTGCAGCGGAACATTTTGTTCAACCCCTTTGGCTATGGGGCCCCTTGCTGGGGGTCATTACCGCCTCCTTCGGGGTCATCTTGCGTGACATGATTCGTGCCGACCATGATATCCTCTTGTTGAAAAAGGACAGCTATGGCGAAATGTCCATCCTGCTGGGGTCGGTTTATTCAATCTGTTTGCTGCAACCCCTAATTGCCCTGTCAACCCGCAACATCCTGATAACCACCATGCTTTTGACCGTCGCTGGATTTGTCCTTCGGGTCTCTCTCATTTACGGCAAAATTCCCAACCCCTTGAATCTCGGAAATTCCCGTAACGCACCGGAGAAACGTTTTGCCCATTTCCAAAAATCCGAACCGAAGCTTTGGACCCTCCTCGAGACTTTTATCCCGGAAACCGGCGGACAGTCCCTCCCCCTTTCGCGCTCCGAATTGGAAAACCAACACCTGGAGTTCTTTTATCAGGTAAAAGATTTACACGAAATGTTTCGCGACATGACTCGTGAACCTCTGGGGGAAAGCGAAGGGGACCGGCTCCTGCGGTTGCAAAGTCGTCTGGAACGCCTCCGCTTAATTGAAGAGGATCTCTATGCCGTGGCCACCAGCGGCCAAACCGCTTGGAGCCCACTCGACCAAGCCTTCTGGGAAAGTTTGCACGCCGTCATCGATACCGTGGCCAACACCCTCGAAGACCCCGATTCGCTCGCCATCGAACTGCTTACCAATCTGGCGACAGCAGACCCCAAACGTTTTGAAGAATTGCGACAACAACACCGCGACCAAGACTCTTCCAAAACATCGGATGAAGACTCCCTGCAACGCACCTACCGCTTCCAAAGAATCTTTATTCTCATTGCCGAATACGTGAATCTCTACATCACGGACCGCAATCAGAACGAGCAGTAGTCTTCAAAAATCCTTTCCCCCTCTCTCAACAAGGTGGCAGCATCGCAGCCACACCCTTCGGACTTAAGCAACTCCCCCATGTCAAGCGGAAGCGGAGCGGTGAAGCGAACCGTTTCCCCCTCGGAATCCTCAAACGCAAGAATCGACGCATGCAGAGCCTGACGAGGCAGGCGAAGGGCCGCTTCCATTTCCGGAGTCCATCCCGTTTCGATAAACCGAAGATACCATTGATCATCCGGACCATAGATTTTGTCTCCACAAATCGGATGCCCAGACCAGGCCGCATGAGCTCTTATCTGGTGTTTCCGCCCGGTTTGCGGGAAACAAAACACCAGGGAATAACGTTCCCCTTGCCAAAGAGGATGAAAGTGTGTCAATGCCTTTTGTGCCGACCTTGACTCCCGCACCGCTTGCTTTATATAGACTTCGCTATCCAAAGCTTTCGCCAACGACCCGGTTACCCTTTTTGGCTCGGCAAAATGGCCCTCCACAATCGCCAGGTACCCCTTGCGCACTTTTCCCGCCGTAAAGGCCATCTGAATACGACGTGCCGATGCCCGATGGCGGGCTAAAACTACCAAACCACTGGTTTCCCGATCCAACCGATGCGCCAAATGAACTCTCGGCAAGGCAAAAACTTCGCGACAACCCCCAACCAAACTTGACCAGGGACCATTCTTGGAGGGATGGCAAACAACCCCCCCAGGTTTGTTGAAAACAAGAAAATCCTTATCCTCGTGAAGCACCCAGGAACGAATCTGAGAAGCCGTCAAAAGCGAAGCCTCATTCCCCGATAGAAAATCATCGGACGGACTCATCTACTTAATCTCATCGGCCAGACTTCCCGGGTTAAAAACCGGATCCAGCCGAAAATCCCCGGGTTCAAAATAGAGGACAATCCCCGCAATCTCATCCCGCACTTCAAGGCCTTCATGACCAACCAAGAGGGTTCCCTCAGTCGGACCAAATTGCCGCAGAAGGACAGCATTGCTGCTGTACAAAAAACGAGAACGCGCATTTACCTCCTCGACCGTATCCGTGAATTCTTCGTAGGACAATTCGCTACGCCCCCCACCATGATCAACATGATAGTACACCCTATATCGGATCGGCACTTCATGAATAGCCACCGAACCGCGGTTCTCAAACAAAATTTGATACCCCCAGAGAACCGTTTGCCCGTCACGAAAAATATCATCATTCAGAGACTGCCTTCTCTCACTATCGCTAAAAGACGTTTGCAAATGATTGGCGATCAAATACGCCCGATGCCAATCATTGACAAATTGCTGATCGCTCTCCCGAAGAGAGCTAATAGGCGTTCGCAGAAGATTATCTCCAGAACGACGTAAGGTCACCATATCGCCCTCAACGGAGACAACAGAGGCATTAAATCGCTGCCCATGTTGATTCCGGAATTCCCTCGTGGCCTCCGAAAGCGATTCACCCCAAAGAATTCCACCAGAAAAAAGCAGGCTTAGGTAAAGGCAACTGATCCGTAGGATTTTAAAATGCATGACAAAACTCCTTTTCTTGTTATTTAAAAAGCCCCGGCCCGAACACGGGACACCCGAAAAAGAGATTCAGGTTCACCCCGGGACGGCACCAAAGCCCATCCCGCCTGCACCGTTTCAGTTCCCACCGAGGTACGGCCCACCCGTTCCCAGGTTTCACCATTAAAAGATACAAAACCCGCTATTCCCGATCCACTACGATCCATACGCAACCATAGGTTCTGACCCTGCGCCTCAACTCTTCCTAATTCCTCTACCTCACCCGCCTCGGATCTCGCCCGAAGAATCACTTCGTTTCCCTCACGGTACAAAATCACTCGAGCGTTACCTCTCGTACCGCCCTCTACCAGTAGTAATCCTCCCTGGGCACCTTCGGTAAGCTCGCCCAAATCCCCCAAAATGGAAAAATTGCCCTCCCATTCACGGTAACTCAAAAATGCTCGATCCAACACATCACCGGACAAACCCAGTGGATAAGCCGTCAGCAAAATGCTCTCATCATCCGGACGAATCCAAGCCAACCCTGGCCTATTGGCATTATCGGGAGAGATCGCATTCCAGGAAGGAGAGGCCGACAACGCCGACAAACCAGCCAAATGACGATCACTTTGCCACCAATAGTAGCCTCCACCCAGAACACCTAAAATCAAAAGTCCTACAAACATTTTAACCAATAATCCGCCCTTTCCGGACTTTTCCCCGCTTTCTTCGTCCCCACCTTCGGTTTCGGTCTCTTCCGAAGAGGCATCCTTTTTCTTGCCGGAAATTTGTGGAGGCGGGGCAAAGGTCTCTTTTCTCTCGGAGGGGTCTGGTCGGGGTTTCCCTTTTGCCACTTCCGGTGCTGAGGTTTCCGGTTGATCATTCGCCCCTGACTCCGGGGTATCTTTCCCCTGCCCCTCATCTTTCTTCGAAGCGTCCTCCGCAGTCCGTTTAACTTCCTTTTTTGGTTGTTCCGGAGGAGAGTCTTTCTCTTCTTTCCGCTGCTCTTCCGGCTTTTTAATTGCCGGTGGAGGTTTCGCCGAGGTTTTTCCTTTGACATCGGACGGCAGGGAGGGCTTTTTGCTCTCCTTTTTGGCCGATTCCTTCGCCCGCAGGCTCAAACCCGGAGAGCTCGTTTTCTTCGGACTTTCACTCGGAGAAGATGGTGGAGGCTTTTCTTCTTTTTGTCCCCCTCCGGGCTTTAATTTTAACCCGCCTTTAACTTCTTCACTTGTTTTCCTGACCTTCTCCTCGGCAGGCTCTTGCACTTCCGTGGGCTCTTGCTCCTCGAACTCCGAAGATGATTCGGAACTTGGGACATGGGGAGAAGAATCGGTGCCGAGATAGCGATTAAAATCGAGCTGCCACATAAACTCGGGCTTTCCCGCCCGATGCGCTCTCAGCAAATGGAACAGAGCCAGTGAGGATCGACTATGCAGTAAATCTTCATAAGGCCCTTCTCCAGTGATTTCCAACGACTTGAGCCATCCCGAAAAATCAAATTCCAAAGGCTTGATATTGGTTTCCCGGCAAAGGGCTTTCTCCAACCACGAGTATTTTTCCGGCAAGCCGGTGGTAACCAGGTAGGAAGGCATGACCCCAGTTTGCGTTTCGAAAAGCTCGAACAGAGGATTCAGGGCATCGAGAAACTTTTTTAATACCGTTTGTTCAATTTCGAGCAAATCATCTCCTCCTGTAGAGAACAACTGATGCGCGGTTTCCACACTGTCGAGGGACAATTCCTCCTGCGTTGCCGCCAACATATCCCCCAAGCCCGTGGAAATCGGTATCATATTGGTGACCCCATAAAGCGAGGCAAAAGCAACATGCGAAGAACCCTCCCCTACCTCCAGCATGAGAACCGGCTCGTTTTCCTTCTGGTAATTCAAATACTGAAGGAGACTCCCAACATGCAAAAGCGTTGCTGGTTGAAGGACCTTGGGAGTGAGTCCTACACCCTCTAGAAAGGCCTTGGCATTGCGAATATTTTTTTTCGGAAACAAAGCGGTCAAAGCATTCAACTCCTTCACTCCGTCGAAGGAATAGGGCTTTCCGCGTTCCGCATCAACAGCCGCCATAATAGCCTCTTCCTTTATCCCCGATTGCTCTTGCAGGAATGCCCGCAGGTCCGCCTCCGAGTTCATTCCCGAAAGTTGGTCCAAGGTAATAAACTGAACCGCTTTATTGGTTGGTTGGACAGAAGCCGCGACCTCTTCTGCCCCTGCCTCAGCCAAAGAACTCAGAACTTCTTCAATTCGCTCTCCATCGGACAATAGTACTTCCTCCAGCGATTCAAAATGGAATCCTCGTCCCTTCGCTTCCGCTTTTCCTACGCGCAGGACAAACTCCGTAAGTTCGATGGTGAGGATTGATACAGGCATACGAAAGATAAATTAACTTGATCGAAAAGGAATACTCAGGAGCACAATAGCCCTCAGGTAAAAAGAAACTCTCACATTGCTAAGGTCAACCTTAGTTCCCGTTACGGTGCAATCTTTTTAAAAGAAAACGAGGCTTGTTGCTATTTAGTCCGTCATTCCCCTCATGTCCGGAAGACTGATTCTTACATGCCGCAGAACCGTTTCAGCATCCCCCTCATCCGTACTGCCCCAAAGACGAAGCCTCGTTAGATAATCCAACCCCTCGTCACGAAAGCCAAGACGAGAGAGTTCGGGCACCATTCTTCCATTAAAAAGTAGAGTCCACTCCTTGGTATTGTAGTTCAGCAAAACCCGGAAACGATGCGCTTCGTCCACAGGGTCCACCTTGGTCTCGGACACAACCCAAGCACCCCGATACCCATCATAGCCTGTAATGTATCCTTCTGGATTGGCCACCAGGAGAACACTGCTCGGTTCCGTAAAAATTTCCGGATCCGGCAATGGACCAGGAACTAGCGTGGTCTTCAATTCGAACCAAAGAACCGGCTCGCCATCCATTTTAAAATGCCTTTCGAGAAAAGGCGCATTCCCTTCGGCGTCAGACCCCGAACTAAGTTCAATCCGACTTAGCTCCGTACTCAAGTGGTCCCGCAAGGCCGCCACCCCCCGGGCTGCCCAATTATTTTGACCATCAATCTCTCCCAAACTGAACCCCTCCTGGTTGCGAAAATCAGTACGCCACCCCAAAATCCCGTCTTCATCAGCTTCCAGACCAGCCCGCTCTTCTTCCGGCGGAAGGCTCGCAAAGGACCTTTCCGGCTGTGGTGCTCTCGTCAAATCTCTCTCCTCCTCTTCCTCCAGAAGGGTTGCGTCTCCTTCACGGGGGGGAGGGGCAAAGGGAGAACGTCCCCAATCCCCCAGAACCGCAATCATTACCATCAGGAGAACGAGTCCGCCCCCAACAAAAAACCCAATGCCTGTTTTCGTTTTGTAGAAAGGTTTACCACCCGGCAAATAGCCCGCGCGTCGTTGCGCAATGGTCTTCCGACGGGCCGCAATTTGGTCCTGCAGTTTGGCCCGGTCGATCTTAAGTGCGGCTCGCTGCGCAGCAGGAGGCTTCGCCTTGGTGTCCACGGCTTCCTCCTCGTCCTCCATCGAAGGAGGAAGAACATCGAGTTCCTCATCATAAAGGCAATTGATCCAAGGGAATTCCGAACGTTGCTCATCCGATGCCAACATCCCAAGTCGACCCACCAAACCGATCCACGACGCCGTCAGACGCTCCAGCATATTGCCATTGTTCAAATCAACTTGAAACACGTCCGCCATTTCGGACATCGAGAACCCAACCTTCCCTGCCCCCAGAGTCTGGCGCAATTTTTCATCTATCGCTTTGCCTCCCCCCGGCAACTCCAATCCCATTACCTTCTCGGGAATCGGACACCCTTCTTCATGTGCTTCGTCTAGAACCGCCGCAAATGACTGAGCCAGTCCGGCAACGGCCGACTCCATGACATCGCTGTAGTCCTTTCGCCCCTCCAGTAGATCCGCCAGAACCTCTTGCGGCAAACTACCCTCCTTGTGATGCGCAATCTCCCCAACTATGTCCTCCATCCCCGTCGAAAGAGTCCGTGCAAAATGAACCCCTTCCTGGGACACCACAAACAGATGGGAAGCCGATTCTCCCAATTCATAATACAAAACCGCGCCTTCCTCTCCTGACTGGGCCAGGGCCAACTGCAAAGCACCCAACTGGGAAGTGGTCGCCAAAGTATACTCTTGAATAGGAATTCCCTTCGCCTGAAAGAAAACCAACTCCAGTTGCAGGGTATTGGCCGTAATCCCTGCCGCAAGACAGTTTTCATCCGCACTGCCATATTCAAAAGGATCCCCACTCCCCGCCTTGGTGGTGAAAATAAAACTCTCCGGGGAAATCAACGAATATTGCCCCAATAAGTCCTGACGAATCTGATCCTCCTCTTCCATTTTTGCCGCTTTTTCAGCCTGCATAAGGTTGAAAAATCTTTCCCGGCAGAAAGCCGAGGCATGCGCATGAGAATGGTGTCGGTGCAAATCACGGGCAATTTCCAAAAGAAACCGGTCAAATTCCTCACTTTGCCGGGAAACTTCCCGAAGCGACTTCACAATTGCGCGATTCGACTTTACCTCATAACAGACGGCGCGAACGCAAAATTCATTTAATTCAAGATACCATTGGGGAGAGGACGTCATCGTGCTTCTAGCAAGGGGTTGTGGGCGGAAAGAAAAATCAACGAATACTTTTACCAATCTGGAACATCTTCACAATTTTGGCAAAGAAGAAATTTCAATTCTTTTCCCCACAGGAAGCATTTTTGACTCTGGCTTTACATTAAAAACCTTCGCTTAGCCAAATAAATCTCTCCAGAAGTTGTTGTTTACAAACCTTTATTTATTCGATCTATTTGGGGCGTGAGCAAGTCCCTTCTGATTCTTTCTACCGATTCTGACTTGGTAAATTCATTTACCGAACAACTAACCCCCCTGAAGATTCCCATCGAAAATGTTTCCTCCCCGGAGGAAGCAATCTCCCGTGCAGCTTCCGGAGACTTCGGTCTTCTAGTCGTTAGCCGGGGAGAAAACTTTGACCAGGAGCGGGAATTTCTGGAAGCCCTGAGAAAACAGGCCCCCAACCTGCCCGTCTATTTTGTCGGCGAACGCTTCAAAATGGCCGAAAATATCCGTGCCGTCCGCCTTGGAGTGCGCGGCGTATGGAGTGTGCCCGTCGATTTCGAGGAGGCCATGCCCAAAATTTCCAGTTTACTTGGCATCAATACCTCTTCAGAGGAGGCCGCTCCCTCCGAAGAAGCCGCGCCTGCTGAAAAAACTTCCCCTCCCTCCAAACCCGGCAAGGGGTTTCGCCTCGGCGGATCAAGAAAATCCGGAGGAGGCAAAACCTTCACCCTCCCAAAACAAAGTTCTCAACCCCAACCTGAGGAGGAAGAACTCCCCTCCGAAGATCCCCCGGAGGAAACCGCCGAAGAACCTGCGGAAGAAGAAGCGGAAGAAACCACCCCCATCGAAGAAGTCTCCACCGAGACTGAAGAACCCCAGGAGAAAAAAACGGGCCTTCGTATTGGCCGCAGCGGCTCCGGAATGTCCATCCGTCCCGCCGCCTTCGGCGAAATGAGCGATAAACTGCGCCAGGCAGAACAGGAGAGAGAAGCCCTACGCGAAGCTCTGGAGGCAGAAAAACAAAAAGCGGAAGAAGCCCTCGCGGAAAGCCCCGCCCTGAAAGAGGAAATTCAAAAGCAGAAAAAAGAAATAGCGGAACTCAAATCCACCCTTCAAGCCAACGAGAAAAAACTTAAGGCCGCCACCGAAAACCAAGGAAGTGGCGGAAATGCAAAGGAAGCAAAAAAAGAATTGGAGTCCCTCCAAAAGGACTTGCAAAAACGAGAAGCCTCCCTCGACGAAGAGAAAAAATTTCTTCGCCAAAGAGAAGCCTACCTGGAGGAATGTGAGGAAAAGTTGTCCGAAAAAACGTCCACCCTGGACCGCCGGGAAGCCGAGGTTCAACAACAACTCGAAGACTTAAAGAACGAAAGAAAAAGTCTGGCCGAAAGCGCTGATGGCGATAACGCCGAAGCCATCAACCAAAAATGGCTCCAGGAGAAAATCGAGCTCCAGAGCCGCATCGCCGACCTGGAAGAACAACTCGAAAACAATAAATCCTCTGGATCCGTCAATTCCGGTGAGATGGATGAACTGCGACGCATCGAAGAAGCCACCCGGCATGAATTGGAAGAGCTGGAATCCTCTCTCTCCGCCGAGAAAAGCGCGCGGGAACGTGCCGAGGAGGAACTGGCCCAAGTTCAGGATCTCCTTAACCAAACCCGTCGCAAGGTCAGTCAAAGCGAATCACAAAAAGATCAGATCCGTGAACGACTCGATCGTTTGCGAAATCTTCTCGACGAAGACCCAAACGCTGAATAGGGACTTGCCGACCAAGGCATGGCGCATAGACTTTACCCATGCCCAATACTTTCGGTAAAGTTTTTCGTATCACCACCTGGGGTGAAAGTCATGGTCCGGCCCTCGGAGCCGTCGTGGATGGTTGCCCCCCGAATCTTCCCCTGGAAGAAAGCGATTTGCAAAAAGAACTGGATCGCCGTCGCCCCGGACAATCCAAAATCGTTACCCAGCGCAACGAGAAGGATCAGGTCAAAATCCTCTCCGGGGTTTACCAGGGCCGCACCACCGGAACGCCCATCAGCCTCTATATCTCCAATGGCGACCAACAACCCAAAGCCTACGACGAGATGCGGCAAAAATTCCGGCCCTCCCACGCCGACTTTACCTACCAAACCAAATACGGACACCGTAACCCCGAGGGAGGCGGCCGTTCGTCGGCCCGGGAAACCGCCGCGCGAGTCGCCGCCGCCGCCATTGCCCGCAAAATCCTGGCCTCCCGCGGCGTGGACATCCGGGCCTATATCACCCGTATCCACAACATTTCCATGCCCCCCATGGACAACTTTCCATCCCTGGAGGAAGTCGAAGCCAATCCGGTCCGCTGCCCCCATCCGGAAACCGCCAAGAAAATGGAGGAACGTATTCTTGAAGTCCGCAAGGAAGGCGATTCCGTGGGCGGCCTGGTCCTCTGCCGCGTGCAAGGGCTGCCGGTAGGCCTGGGGGATCCGGTTTTCGACCGGCTCGAGGCCGATCTCGCCAAAGCCATGCTCTCCCTTCCCGCCACCAAAGGCTTTGCCGTGGGGAGCGGATTCGACGGCACCCTCCTGCGCGGAAGCGAACACAACGACCTCTTCCACAATCAGGATGGCAAAATCCGCACCCGCACCAATCACGCCGGCGGAGTTCTCGGCGGTATCAGCTCCGGCGAGGAATTGTATTTCGAAGTAGGCTTTAAACCCACCGCCACCATCATTCGCTCCCAAGCCACCGTCGATCAGGAAGGCAACGAAACCGAGTTGATGGGCAAAGGCCGCCACGACCCTTGTGTGGTCCCCCGAGCCGTACCCATCGTCGAGGCGATGACCGCCCTCGTTCTCCTCGACCACTGGATGCGCCACCAGGCACAATGTGAAACCTTTGCCTTTTCCGGAAAAAATGAATAGAGTGTCCTTATGGAAGAAGCTCACCTCTACCTGCTGCTTGGAACGGTCGACTCCTCCCGTGAGCGAATCGTCAGCGATCTAATCCCAACGTTAAGCGAAGATGGGGCTCAGACCGTAAACATCTACCGGGCCCAATCGGAATCTGACCACGCCCTGAAACAAGCCTCCGCACCGGAAAAGGATTTTCCCACTGTTTTTCCCGGCACCTGGCAATGGAAAGACGACGAGATCCACCTTTCCCCGGCTCCGGAAAAAGGCCCCATCCTTCTTCTGGGCAGCAGCTTGGAGGACCCGCGCGACCTACTCGAAAAACTCCCCACCCTGCTCGATTCCCTGGGCCTTTCCCTCGGTCGCATCCTCACCTCCGTGAATTGTCAACTCCTGCACGAAAAAGGAAGCCTCCGCCCATGGTTCGAGGCCTGCATCCATTTTTCCGATTATGTCTTCCTCGCCAACCGCGACGGCGTTCCGGATAAATGGATCCGGGAATACCAAAAACATTTCGAAAAGGAATGCTATCCCTGCCTTTTTGAACTCCTGCGCAAAAACGGGGTTAAAAATCCCGCCCTGGTGCTCCACCCTGAAGCCCGCCGACTTTCCCATTTCTTTGACGTCTCACCCGATGAAGTCCTCCAGCAATTGAGCGATCTCCCCGACGACCTCCCGGAGATCGTTTACGAAGGCGAGGACCAGGAAGACCCTGAGAATGAAGAAGAAACCGAGGAATTCGCCGAGGACCTTTACCTTCGCCGGAACCTATCCGGGCGTCGCGAGATTACCCTTCCCGCTATGGAGAAATTCCTTCCCCATTCCTCGGAAAGCTGAAAACAACCGCAATTCCTTATGGCCGCCTCTCCGCAGAGCCCATCCCAAAGCACCCCCCATCCGCACCGCGCCTTGGGATCCGCTCTGCTGTCCTCAGGAATCTGGTTCCCCGCCCAAGCTCTGGCCCTGGTGACCACAATCCTCTGGGTTTTTACTCTATACCTTAACCGCGACTCCATCGCCACCCTCCTGCCCTCTCCCTCCGGGGATGATCCTCCCCGCTCGCTTTCCCTGACCATGGAAACCAACACCACGGAACCCGACGAGGAACCGACCTTTGTTCCCGTAAATCCCGATGTGGCCTCCCAGGACCCCGGCCCCACGGAACGGTTTTCCACCAAAGACCAAGTCGCCGCCCAAGAGGAAGAACCTGATGAATCTCTCCCCGAGGACCTGGCCTTTATGGAAGGCCCGCTGGAACAAAGCGCCGCCACCTTTTCGGGAAACCCTTTCGTCTCACCCTTCCCCGAAAACCCAGTGGCCGAACCTGGCGAAGATGAAGTCTTCGAAGACGCCGAAGCCCCGGGAGAACCGGGGGGGGGGGGGCGGGGGGGGGGGGGGGGCGGGGGGG
>JAFIGF010000253.1 GCA_020831535.1 Opitutales bacterium
GGTGTCGGTGTTGGGCTTGTTGTCGGTGTCGGGGAGGATTTCCTTGATCGCATTCCAGGCCTGGTCGGCCCGACCATCGGTGGCGAGGGCGTAGATCCAGAAACAGTTTCCATGAACATAGACGCTGGCGTTTTCGTAAAAGCCGGGAGTCATGGCGGTCATCTGGCCGATGCGTGGCTTGAGGCTGGTGAAGGCGGGCCAGTTGAGAACCATTCCGTAACCGACATGCAGGTGCTGCATGGCACAATCGATGGCCGACTGCGACTGTTCTTCGGTCGCAACTCCGCTGATCACCGACCAGCTTTGCGGATTCAGGAAGATCCGTCCTTCGCCCTCGTCACTTTCCGGAGGATTATCCGAGCCGACGGGGATGCCGTCGTCATCAAAAGCCCGGAGGAACCACTTTCCGTCCCAGGAGGAGGTTTGGATGGCTTCATGGAGGGCCGCGGAGCCCTTCTTCATGCGGTCGGCAACTTCGTTTTTCTCCAGGCGTTCGGCGAGGTCCGCGAGGAGATCGCAACCCCATTTTACCTGGAAGGAGAGCATCACGCTTTCGCCTTCGCCCCGGGCGCCGACCCCATTCATGGTGTCACACCAGTCACCGTAGTAGATCTTGGACAGTCCGTGGCTTCCGCGGTGGGCGAGCAAGTGGTCCTGGGCCAGCACCACGTGTTCCCAGACGGTGCCTTCCGCTTCGGAGGTGAAATGAGGGTCTTCAGGATTTAAATACGAAACCCGTTCCTCCAGGATGGAGAAGTCGCCGGTTTCTTTCAGATAAAAGGACAGGGCCATAATCATCCAACTGGGACTGTCGGCGTAGTGCTGCACGTCTAGTTGGGCGTTGGGCAGGCGCCAGGCCCGAATGCAACGACCGTCGGGGAATTGTTTGGCAAAGACCTCGAGGATGCATTCGCGGGCTTTCCTGGGATCGGTGATCCGGTGTCCGAGGACGTCCTGCAAAACATCGCGAAAGCCCCGTCCGATGACCCGGCCCCAGCGGGCGACAAAGGCGAGTTGGTGCTTGAGCCAGATGTTGACCCAACGGTCGAATTGGGGATCCGGAGTTTGGACGGTCAGGTGACCGACCATGGACTCGGTAGATTCCTTCAGCTTGGCAAATTGCCGGTCCGGCTCGCCTTCGGCCAGGAGGCGTTGGATGCGTTCGCGGGCTTCGTCCTTTTCCTTGAAGACCCCGATGAGATAATGGACGGTGATGGATTTCCCGGGCTCTATGGTCAGGTCATTTCGTACCGAAGCTCCCAGCCATTCGGTGCCCGCCTCGGGGTTTTCGACGGTGCCTTTTTCGACCGCCAGGGGATTGGCGTAGGTGCGGTAGGGACCGAGGAATTCGTCCCGGCTGACGGTCATTCCATCAACCTTTGTGTCGCTGGCCAAAAAGGCTTTGAAGTCGGGGGGGAATTTGACGCAGCTGTTGATTCCCAGAACGGCCTTGAGGTCGGGATCGTAATGTCCTCCGAGAACGGCGATAAAATCCATCAGGGTGCTCCCCCCGGTGAGGTGCATTTCCAAGTAGGGAATCGCGCTGATGCGGCGGGTTTGGGCGGAGTCGTTGCGCAGGGTCACTGACCAGTATTCGCAACGGTCCTTGCCTTCCGGCACAAAGGTTCGCCAGGAGGCGTGGATCCCATGGCGGGTGCTGCGGTTGATCTGGTAGCCCAGGCCGACGCGGCATTCCCAGTCATCGCCATGATTGAAATCCGGGGCTCCGGTAAGGCTCCAGTATTCGCCCGAATCCTGGTCGCGCAGATAGACAAAACGCGGCCCGCCGTGGCCGTCCTTGTCTTCGGTGACATTAACCCGCAAGCCTTCTTCAACGGGCTGCCAAAAGGAGGCGCCGGTGCCGTGTTGGGTGAGGTTTACCAGGTAATCGTCACTGACCAGGTAGTTGTGCCAAGGCCGTGGAGTTGCCGGATCGGTGATGACGTATTCGTTTTTTTCGTTGTCGAAATGACCTTGTTGGGTGTTCACAGTAAATTGTGTTGTGGGATTCGTAGGACTCAGAGGGACCGGGTGGTTCCTGTAAAACAGACCACTTCGCCAAAAAATGCGCCAGTTCTCAAGAACAAACGAAAAGTCGGAGGGAAAATCGTCGGGCCCGACTGGAGCGTTGCCGGGGAAAACTGCATTCCCGTTCCTTTTCGCGACGGATAGAATTTGACGATAGTGGGGGGATCGGTCAAAAAGGTGGGTTTTTCGTTTCCTCGAAAATATCGTTATGGACCTTTTTCAGAATTTTTTTGCGGTAAACTCCGATACTGGTTTTCGGGGAACCCTGAATCGTTTTTATGATACCTTGAACCAGTCGCTCCAAGAGTCCCTCGGGGTGGGGCCCGAGGTGGCGACCATGACGATGGTGACCATCGCCTTGCTGGTGCTGGGGTTGTTGGCGGTTCTCTCGAATATTCTGGCAAAGTTCCTGATTGCGAAGGTGCTTGATCGGGTGGTGCGGCGAACCCGCTGGAAATGGGACGAGGCCCTGCACGAGCGTAAGGTCTTTACCCGCTTGTCGCATCTGGTGCCGGCGATGGTCATTCAGTTTGTCGGCACCACGATTTTCCAGGTGTATCCGGGTTTGGCGGATTTTCTCGATAAAGCGGTGAACCTGTATGTCCTGGTGGTCATTTTGATGGTTTTGAGCGCGGTTTTGAACACCGTTCGGGATGTCCTCAATGAGTCTTCGGTGGGCACCGATGTGCCGATCAAGGGGTTTTTCCAGGCCATCAAACTGGTTTTGTTTATTGTCGGGAGCATTATGGTTCTTTCGGTGGCCTTTGGGCAAAGCCCGCTGGTTTTTCTAAGTGGGCTGGGGGCTCTGACGGCGGTCCTGCTTCTGGTTTTTCGGGATGCCTTGTTGGGCTTGGTCGCGGGGATCATGATCTCGGTCAACCAGATGGTGCGGATCGGCGATTGGATTTCCATGCCTGCCAATGGGGCCGATGGACCGGTGATTGATGTTTCGCTGACCACCGTCAAGGTGCGGAACTGGGACCAAACGTTTACTACCGTTCCGAGTTACGATTTAATTTCCAAGTCCTTCAAAAATTACCGGGGGATGTTTGAAAAGGGCGGGCGCCGGATTAAGCGGGCCATGTATATCGATACCCAGTCCATTCAGTTTGTTTCTCCGGAAATGTTGGAGCGTTTTAAGCGGATTGGTTTGTTGCGGGGATATTTGGAGGAAAAGTTGCAGGAAGTTCAGAAAGGAAACGATGATCCCAGTCTGGATATGGAGGTCTTGTGCAATGGCCGGCGCTTGACGAATATCGGAACTTTTCGGGCTTACTGCTCGGCTTACATCGATAACAGCCCGTTGTTTCGGCATGATATGATCAGCCTGGTCCGCCAATTGGACCCTACGGAGCATGGTTTGCCATTGGAGATTTATGTTTTCACCAAGGATACCGGGTGGGTTTTGCATGAAGCGGCGCAGTCTGACTTGTTCGATCACCTCCTGTCGGTTATCGGAGAATTCGGTTTGCGGATTTTCCAGGAGCCCTCGGGGCGGGATTTCCGGAATTTTCTTAGGGAAACGAGTAGTTCAGGCCCTGCTGCATAGCCTCACACAGTTTCAGGTAGGGGCGAAGGCGGGCGACTTCATGTACCCGCACCATGCGGCAACCCTTGGCGATGCCCCAGATATTGGTTGCGGCTGTGCCGGGGTGTCGCTGGTCCACCTCCGCTGCCAAAACGAGACCGAGAGTGGATTTGCGTGACGTTCCCAAAAGAACGGGGTAATCAAGCCCGACGAAGCGTTCCAGGGAACGTAAAATCTCAAGGTTTTGAGCTGGGGTTTTGCCAAAACCAAACCCCGGATCGATCCAGATTTGTTCGTCTGGCAGACCGG
>JAFIGF010000005.1 GCA_020831535.1 Opitutales bacterium
AGTGATTGCCCATCAGGCAATAGGTCAAAACCTTCACCCCACAAAACCCCGCCACCTTAAACAACATCCGCCGCATCACTTCTTTCTCCTCCTCCGAGAAAAAGATCTCCCCATTCACCGTCCGCGACATCACATGATACATCGCCCGCTGCCCTTTAATCTTTAATCGTTCCTTACGCATACCCCCACAAAAACCAAAAATCCGTCAACTGTCAAGGGTTGTTCCCTTTATTTTTATATTATTTTTTGAGGGTTATTTCTTTTGACCGTGGGATAGGATGAACTGGCGGATATCTTCGGCGTGGGCTTGGAGGGGGAATTTCTGTTCTTTGTGGGTGGCGAGTTCTTCGAGGAAGGGGTGGGTGGGCGAGAGGCCGATGGCTTTTTCGATGGTTTGGGGAAATTTGGCGGGGTGGGCGGTGGATACGATGACTTTTTTCTCTGAAGCGACCTTGGGGTCGGAGAGTCCGGCAAAACCGCAGGCAGTGTGGGGGTCGACAACGTAGTCGTATTCCCGATAGACATGGGCGATGATTTGGCCAATTTCGTCATCATCGGTTCGGGAAACGGTGAAATAGGAATTTTTAAAATCTTCCCAGACAAATGATCCTTTATTTTTGATGCCGTGCATCACTTCGCGAACTTGGACGGGGTCCTCGCCAAGGGCGTAATAGAGGAATCGCTCAAAGTTGGAGGCCACTTGAATGTCCATGGAAGGGGCCAAACTCGGGCGCACTTGATCCACTTGATAACGACCGGTGGAGAAAAAACGGTAGAGAATGTCATTCTGGTTGGTGGCGACTTGAAAGCCGCCCATGGGGACCCCCATACGACCGAGCATCCAACCAGCGAGAACATTGCCAAAATTCCCGGAGGGAACAACGAAACGGGTTTGCTCGCGTTCCTTTACCGGAAGACGAAACCAGGCATACAGATAATACACGGCCTGCGCGAGTACACGGGCGATGTTGATGGAATTGACGGCGGAGAGGGCAACCTGGGTTCGGAACTCCTGATCGCCGAAAACCTCTTTCAGGGCTTTCTGGGCATCATCGAAATTGCCCTCAATGGCGAGGGGGAAAACATTATCGGCTTCGGTACGGGTCATTTGCCGTTCCTGCAGAGGCGAGACCCGACCATTGGGGTAGAGAATAAAGACCGATACTCCCTCTTTCTCAAGGAGTCCATGAATGGCGGCGGCCCCGGTATCGCCGGAGGTAGCGCCGAGTACATTAATGGGAGTCCCGGTGCGAGCAATCTGCTTTTCATAAAGGTTCCCCAAGAGTTGTAAGGCGAAGTCCTTGAAGGCCAAGGTCGGTCCATGAAACAATTCCAGCACCCGGGTCTGTTCATCCAATTGACGCATGGGGGCAATTTCCGGATGGGCAAATCCGGAATAGGATCGCTGCGCCAAATCGAGCCACTCGGCGCTCGACAACTCTTGATCGAACAGGCCAAAAAAGGAGGCACACAGTTCAGGATAGGAGAGTTTTTCCCATTGCGGCAAAAATTCTGAAAGATCAGGCAATTGCGCGGGCAGGTACAAACCTCCATCGGGAGCCAAGCCGATCGCCACCGCTTCCGAGAAGGAAACCGCCGGGGATTGTCCGCGCGTACTTTGATATTTCATGTAGGGGCTATCAGGAGATAGGACTGTTGCCGATTTGAGGTTTCGGGAGGGCCTCCTGCTCCAAGCCAAAAGCTCCGTGCACCTTGCGGAGGGCGTCATCCGAACGTGATTCTTCAATAACTACGGAGATTTTGATTTCGGAGGTGCTGATTAACTGAATGTTCACCGATTCCTCAGCCAAGGCCTTGAAGAGGGTGGAAGCCACTCCGGAATGCGTGCGCATGCCGACACCGACTACGGAAAGCTTGGCGACATCCCCTTCGACGGTAACTGACCCCTCTTCCTCATCGGCGATCAGCGTTTCGATGGTTTTGCGTGCTCGTTCGGCATCATCGCGGGTTACGGTGAAAGTCAGGTTCGCTCTTCCTTGCCGCCCGACGTTTTGCACGATCATGTCGACCACCACACCGGCTTCGGCCAAAGCCTGGAAAACTCCGGCGGCGGTTCCGGGTTGGTCGGGGATTCCACTGATGGTGACTTTTGTTTGGTTTTTGTCGAGGGCGACGCCACGCACGACAACGTCTTCCATGGATGAGGCTTCTTCTTTCACGATAGTTCCGGGGTTTTGGTTAAAACTGCTGCGCACTTCGAAAACGACCCCAAATTTTTTGGCGAATTCGACCGAGCGGGATTGCATTACTTTGGAGCCCATACTGGCGAGTTCCAGCATTTCATCATAGCTGATGACGGGGATTTTCCGGGCATTGGGGACGACGCGGGGATCGGCGCTGTAAACGCCATCAACATCGGTAAAGATCTGACAGAGATCGGCTTTCAGAACATAAGCGAGAGCGATCGCGCTGAGATCGGATCCACCCCGCCCCAAAGTAGTAATTTGTCCGAGGTCATCGATCCCCTGAAACCCCGCCACAATGACGACATGATTTTCCTGTAGGGGCTCTTCGATATTGGCGGTGTTGATACGGATGATACGGGCGGTGGTATGCGCGGAGTCGGTAAGGATCCCGGCCTGGGCTCCGGTGCGGGAAACCGCGGGGACATCCATGGAATGGAGGGCCATTGCAGTCAAAGCAATGGTTTCCTGTTCTCCCACGGCCAGCAACATATCCATTTCGCGACGCGCCGGATCCGGGTTGAGTTGTTTGGCACGGGCAAGCAATTCGTTGGTCACCCCTGATCTGGCCGAAACGACGACGACAACTTCATTTCCTTCATTGCGGGTTTTTTTGATGCGTTCGGCAACCTTACGAATACGATCGACATCTCCTACGGAGGTACCTCCAAATTTTTGAACAATACGTGGCATTATCTAACTAAAAACTTTGGCAATATGTGAACTGACACAAGACTTTATTCCTCAAAATCGGCAATCCTGAGCAAATACGGCTTACGCAGGACCTCTTTGGCCTTACCTAAAAGGTGTAAGGTTTCAGCCATGGCTTTTTCGTTGCTCAGGTGGGTGATTAAAATAAGAGAGGCTTGTTTGGTGTCAGTAATCTCTCTTTGACGAACGGTCGCCAAGCTAATGCCTTGAGCGGCCAGGATACCGGTGATTGTAGCCAAAACTCCGGGAGCATCCTTGACCCGGAGACGAAGGTAGTAGCGGGTTTTGACCTCTTCCAAACTAGCCAAATCGCAAGGCGGCGAGTATTCCTCATGGAGGGGCCCGGTTTCATCCGGAAGTAGCGGATGAACGGAGCCCTTGAGCAGCAGGCACGCATCGGCGATATCGCTAATGACCGCACTGGCGGTGGCATCCTGACCAGCGCCATGGCCAATATAGAATGTGGTACCAACGACATCCCCCTGGACACAAACTCCGTTGTAGGCTGCGGTCAGCCCGGCCATGACAAGTTTTTGGGGAACCAATGTCGGGTGTACCCGCACGAAGAGTTTGCCGTTTTTCAAGTCACGGGTAATCACCGCGAGAAGCTTGATGCGATACCCGAGTTCCCGGGCTTGTTGAATGTCCTCCTGAGTAATTCCCCGAATGCCCTCGACCAGCATTTCCTTCATACTAACCCAACGTCCATGGGCCAGGTAGCTGAGGATAGCGGCTTTATGGGCAGTATCCAGACCATCAATATCGAGGGATTCATCCGCTTCCACGTACCCTAGATCCCTCGCTTGTTGAAGGAGGTCAGGAAAGGAAAGGCCCTCATTCTCCATCCGTGAAAGGATGTAATTACAAGTTCCGTTGAGGATCCCATAGATGAGAGAAAAGCGATTGGCTACCAGACCTTCACGCAATGCCTTGATAATGGGAATTCCACCGGCCGTACTGGCTTCGAAGAAAAAATGTCCTCCATGTTCCCTGGCGGTCGTGAAAATTTCTTCCCCATATTCACAAAGCAAGGCCTTGTTGGCGGACACGACAACCTTCCCGGCCCGCAGGGCTTCAAGGGTAAACTTTCGCGCAGCGGTGGTACCACCCATGAGTTCGCAAACAATCTGCAACTCAGGATCCCGGGCAATGGCCATGAAATCGGTGGTCAAACGATCCTCCGGGATTTTCACCGGGCGAGGCCGTTGCAAATCCCGCACCGACGCGACCGCGAGTTCCAAGCGAACGCCAAGGCGTTTTTCGAGGCGTTTGCGATCCCGCTTAAGGTGTTTCCAAACACCCTGCCCGACGGTACCGAAGCCGGCAAAGCCGATTTTAATTTTTGGATGTTGTGATTTCATGGGAAAGAGGGAATGTAGTGAAGTGGCGAAACAACGTGTTCGGCAAGGTCATTTTTTACTTTTGCCAAAACGATGTTCCTGACCGCTCAGGAGGCTACGGATATTGGAGTGATGACGAAAAACAATCAGCATTCCGATGAACAGCGCCAGATAAAACAAGGAAGGATCCTCGGAGGCATGAAAAAACCAGGTGCTCACAGGCAAGCTTAGGGCGAACAGAATGGAGGCCAGAGATACATAGCGGCTGAGGGCGAAGGTGGCGACCCAAACCAGTAACCCGACCAACAACGGCATGGGGATGAGAGCGGATAGCCCGCCGATGGCAACGGCAACGCCCTTCCCTCCCCGAAAGCGGAGAAACACCGAGTAACTATGCCCGAGGATGGCCGCCACCAACCCGAGGATCTGCAGCAGGGTCAAGGCTTCCTCGCGGTCGAATTCCATGAACCAAACGAGGGTCAGGGGGAAAACAGTCGCGAGGAACCCCTTGAAAACATCGAGAAAGAAAACCAGATTTCCGGGGCCTTTCCCGACGATTCGTTTCACATTGGTCGCTCCCGGGTTGCCGCTACCCTCACGTAGAATGTCAACACCCTTGGCGCGGGCAACAATGACCGCAAAGGAAATTGCCCCGAGAAGATAGCCGACAACAATGACCAGAAGAATGTCCACTGGGAACGTCCGGATTAGCCGGGAAGTTTAACCAGAATCACGTCGGAAATGGCTTTTTCCTCCTGAATCTTGTTCAAGGCTTCCTTTGATGGCTCCGAGTCGAGGTTGAGCACAGTAATAGCGTGTCCTCCAATCTTGTCACGACTCAAGGACATCGCGGCAATGTTCACCCCGGCTTCGCCCAGGAGGCGACCGAGAACACCAACCATACCGGGCAAGTCCTCGTTACGCAGGATCAGAAGAAAACCAAAGGGGCTGGTTTCCACATCCCGACCGTTCAATCCGATTACGCGGGGAACGTGGTTGGTTCCCAGCAAAGTTCCGGAAGCATCGTAACGCTCACCCGAGGCTGTTTGCGCCTCGACGCGGACCAGTTCAGTATAGTCGCTTTCCTGACTCGATTTGACGACTTCGACTTCGACCCCCAATTGTTTCATAAAAATGGGGGCATTCACGTAATTCACATTCTCGCCGTGAATGCCACGCAGAAAACCGTGCAAAATGCTACGGGTCAAGGCGTTGGCATCAAAATCAATGATTTTGCCATAATAGGTCAGCACCAATTTCTCGATGGAATCAGGAGAAATTTGCTGTACGATGCTGCCCAGACGGCCGCCCAGATCCAGATAGGGTCCGAGCACGGCGAGAGTTTTCGCATCAACCGACGGCATGTTCACAGCGTTGTTGATAACGCCGCCTGCCAGCACATCTTTGATGGCTTCAGCAACTTCGAGTCCTACGCTTTCCTGAGCTTCCTCGGTGGAAGCGCCGAGGTGGGGGGTCAGGACAACATTCGGGTGCGTTCTCAACGGGCTATCCTCGGCCAGGGGCTCACTTTCGTAAACATCCAGTCCAGCCGCAGCAACTTTGCCACTTTCCAACGCTTGCAGTAAAGCGGATTCCTTAATGATGCCGCCGCGGGCACAGTTGAACAAGCGCACGCCATCCTTCATTTTGGCGATCGACTCCTCATTGATTAAATATTTGGTCGAATCCGTGAGCGGCATATGGACGGTGATGAAGTCGGCTTCGGTGAAAGCTTTTTCAAGATCAACCGCTTCCACATTGAGGGCTTTGGCCCGGTTTTCGGAAAGGAAAGGATCGTAAACCATAACCTCCATACCGAAGGCCTGTGCGCGTTTGGCCACTTCGCTGCCGATGCGCCCCATTCCCAAAATGGCCAATGTTTTGCGGTTGAGTTCGATTCCTGAAAAGGCCTTGCGGTTCCATTTTCCCTCGCTCATCGAAGCGCAGGCCTGGGCTACCGGACGGGCTCCACAAAGGAGATGGGTAAAGGTCAATTCGGCGGTGGCAATGGTGTTCCCACTGGGCGTGTTCATCACCACGACGCCATTATTGGAGGCGGCTTCAATATCGATATTATCGACGCCAACACCGGCCCGGCCGACAGCTTTCAGAGATGGGGCGGCCTCAATCACTTCCTTGGTCACCTTGGTTTCACTACGCACGATAATGGCGTGGACGTCGGCGACGAGTTCCAGAATTTTCTCGGGGCTGGAGCCATAGGCTTCCACCACCTCAAAGCCGTCCTGTTCTTTCAGGAAGGCAACTCCTTTGGGAGAGATACGATCTGCTACTAATACTTTCATAATTGCGTGTAAAGTTTTAGAAGAACGCTAGACGAGGTAAAAATCAACCGTTAAACGAAAAGCGGGTAGCTTCGGCCTTTTTCATTGGCCTTGAAGCAAATTCAGCGCAAAGTGAAACTATAATGATCGAACTCACTTTGCTGCTAGTCCTGGTCGCGATCTACAGCCTTTTCGTGGTCCCGGTTCTGGCAACCATAGCTTATGTTAAAATCCGCCGGTTGGAAAATGAAAAGCAGACCGCCGCGTCCGATGAGCTACGGCCGGAGGCAACAAATTCAGCCAAAGCCCCCCTTCCCCGCTTCTACCGACCAACTCCCAGAGAAGAAACCGCATCGCCGCCTCAGGTTGGCGTTCCCGACCAGCCCCTGCCTTCTTCCCCAGCTCAAACGGCGATTCCCAAACCCACCGACCAATCCTCGCCGACCCCTCCACCGCTTCCCCCCAGAAGCCCGGAAACAAAACCCGCTGGCGGCAGCGAAATCGCCTTGATCGCCCGTTGGGCTCCGGTGATTGGAGCGGCTTTTGGCATCGGAGCACTGGTTTTCTTTGGTTTGTATATCACCCAGGAAACCACTCCGCTGGTCCGCTTTCTGCAAATGTTGAGTATTTCGGCAGGTCTTTACGTCGGGGGACGTTTTTTGCAACGCTATCGTCCGACGTTTTCGGCGGTTATCACCAGCATGGGGTTGGCCGCCCTGTATTTTTCGGCTATTGCCGGCTACGCCTTGCCGCCCGTGCAAGTTTTTGAGAATCTCACCTGGGCCGCCTTGGCGCAAATCCTGGTTCTTTTGTGGGGGTTACGGGAGAGCCTTCGCTTGCAGTCTTCTGCTCTCGCCACCGGGATGGTCGGTCTCGGAGCAATCTCTTGTGTTTTACTGTTTTTGGAAGGTCTCTTTGCGGGAATCCTGCCCGCCCTGCTCTTTCTCCTGACCGTTGCCTTTGCCCTTTACAGGATCAAATGCTGGGCCACGCCGGCCCGGTTGGCTGCCTTTTTGGTGACGCTCGGCTACCTCGGGTATTTGATTTTGCCAGCGGAGTCGCAAACTCCGCCGGCCATCAATCTCTTACTTTTTCCGTCCATACTGTTCCTAATCGTCTTTCTTCTTTCACCCACCCGAGCCGAAAAGGACATTTTGTGGGCTCGTATTTTTGCGCTTCTTTTTCTGGCGGTACCCGGATCTCTGGCCATTTATTTTCACCACCAACCGTTTCTCACCGGGTGGCTTTCCCTGGCGCTCGGGCTAACCTTGACGGGCCTTATTGAAAGCCGCTGGCGGGGATTTCAAAAGACCTACGAGTTCAGCGCAGTGATGCTGGGCATTCTCACCGCTTGCCTTTTGCTGCACCAACTTGCCCTGCAACCGGTGGTCCCTCTACTGGCCGGTCTTTCGGCGGCCCTTTTGATTTTGCAGAAAAGATACCCGACGGCCCGCTTGAACGACAGCAGTTTTGTCGCCTGGTTGATTGGACTGGGAGCTTTCGTGTGGTACGTTTTCGGACTCTACGAAGGCAACCGGGAGGTATTCTATCTCACCTTACTACCCTCCTTTCTACTGCTCACCGGTCAGTTGGCATGGTTCCCCCGTCGGCCCGCATTTCGATTGGGCGCAGCCGCTTTTCTGGCGGCCGGAGCCGGTCTACTGGTTCTACGGGATACTTTTGCCACCGAACATCTGCTCAACACCGCCACCTTATTGGGAGGGTTGGTTCTGGCCTTAAATTTTCGCCGCCCCGCCCATTGCTGGAGTTTTCTGTTTTTGCTTCTCGGCGGAGCTTATTTGATTATCCTCTTCCGTGCGTTCACGGGAATTGAGATCCCCGCGGAAAACTGGCATTACTTTCCCTCGGCCTTCGCGCTTTTGGGTCTTACTCTGGGAACGGGCCTTCAAAACCGGATCATCCACCTCCCCTGGGCCGCTGCCGTTTTCCTGGGGAGTTTTTGGAGTACCGATATTGGACCCGCTCTGGTTTTATTGGCTCTGGTTGGAGCCGCCCGTGGTTGGCGGGGACCGACGCAAACCCTGCTTGAAAAAGCGCCTGTGGGCTGGGTTCTTCTCCTCCTAAGTTTCTATCCCATCCTTTTCACGGGGCACGAGGATGGACCGGTAAGCGGATACCTTTTCCTCCCTCTGGTCGTTTTGGCCTGGGCTCTCAGCAGTTGGTGGTGGCAAAAAGACAGGCGCCCACGATGGGAGCCCTATGCCTGGTCGCTGGGAATTCATGGGCTTATCCTGGCGTGGCTGTATTTGATTCTTCCCGCCCCCACTTGGCCCGGCTTTCCCGCGCACAATCCTCTTCCCCTACTACTCATCTTTCTGATTTCGGCGGCCTTGGTCCAAAGATTTATGCCTCTCGCCGGACTACGGGCCGGGCAGTTGGTCGTCTTTCTTTTTCTATTGGGTGAAACCGTGAAACTTTCCCAAGAGATTCCTCTGGCTACTCTTTCGGCCCTATTTCTGGGCCCTCTGCTGACGGCCTGGCTGATGGAGCGTCAAGGGGGGCAGGCGATTTCCCTACCCATACAAAAAAGCGATTGGCGGCGCTTCAGTTTGCTCGGTACGGCCCTTTTACTTCTAGGCGTAACCTTACAAAGCGATCCCACCTGGTCGACGGTACAACTCGGTGGCGCGGCAACGATTCTTTTGCTAATTGGTCTTTGGCGGCAGCAGCAAACCATTCGGGTGATTGGTCTGGTCTTGTTCAGCTTGGCTCTGGTCCGTCTTTTTATCTTTGATTTGCAGGACAATTTGCACCGCATCATTGCCTTTGGGGTGGTTGGCGGACTTTGTCTTTTGGTCGGCTACCTCTACCAGCGGGCCGGAGAGAAAGTCAGTAATTCTGAAGAACAGGCGTAAGCAAAAGGGAAAAGCGACCGGCGGTCGGATTGCCTTGGTCCAAGGAGCCTTCGGCACGAACGGCGTTGCCAGAAGGGGAGCGATTGACCAATATGCGGTACCATGAAGGAATCCAATCGACAACAAACGGCCTTGACCGTCGCCGCGGTGGCCGGAGCCCTTGGGGTAGTCGCCGGGGCTCTGGGAGCTCATACTTTGGCGGAACGTCTAGCCGAAAGCGGACACCAACAAGCGTGGGAAACGGCCGTTTTATATCAATTGGTCCATGCCGTCGCCTTGCTGGCCTGGCATCGTCGGGCGAGTTTAGTACAGGTCTTCTTTTGGGGAGGCGGGATTGTTTGTTTTTCCGGGTCGATCTACCTACTGGCCTTGGGCGGGCCCTCTTTTCTGGGACCCATAACCCCCATCGGAGGGCTTTTGTTTATGGCCGGATGGCTCAGTCTCCTAAAAAGGCCAAAGCCCTCAGCCTGAGTGCTGAAGGGCTTCGAGGGACCTTTTTCTCAGTTCCTCCGGAACGGTGGCGGCCATCCAACCATTACGGGCCACCTGAAGGATTTCCTCACGGGACATACCGAGAAATTGGGCCATGGCCAGGTATTCGTCGGTTACCGTGTTGCCGATGACCAATGGGTCGTCCGTACTCACCGTACACCGCACGCCAGCCTTCACCAAACGGGGCAATGGGTGCGAGGCCCAATCGGAGGTCGCCCGAAGCTTCCAATTGCTGACCGGGCACATATCGAGGGTAATGTCCCGTTCCCGCACCAGATCCACCAAAGACTCGTCCCTGGCGACCGCGTTACCATGTTGCAAGCGGGTGATCGGCAATCGGTCCAATACTGCCCGAATATTCTCGACGGAACCGAATTCACCCGCATGGGCTTTGGTTTCCTTCCCCGCTTGCCGGGCTTCGGTCCAAGCACGTTCGGTCCATTCCTCCAAAGGCAAATCCTCCGGACCATGCAAATCCACGCCATCCAGCGCGGACCAATTGGGGAAATCGTCGATGATTTTCCTGCCCACCCCCTGATAACTGTTGCGCACCATGCCCATAAAGAGACGGAGGGTAAAATCCTTCGGGACGGCGGACTTGATCGCATCGATAATTTCCTCACCGTGGACCCCGATAATTTCCAGTATCCCGATGTGAAAACTGGTTTCAAGGTAGTGAACATTTTGCGCCTGTAATTTGTGAATCACCGCTTTGGTGGTGTCATGGTAGCGCTCCGGGGAGGTAAACCACGGAACGGCATGCCCCAGAAGGGTTGTTTCAAAATGGGCAAAATCCTTAAAACGCTATTCGCCTTCGAGGAAATCCGGATTGCGGGGAAACTCCGCAGGCTTCCACCGATGCAATTCCTCATACGGCAAGGCCCCCTCCAGGTGGAGGTGGGTTTCCGTCTTAGGCAGGTTCTGCACCCAGGACAAGGTATCGGAATCGGTAACTTTACTGAACAACATGCCCCCAAGAAACAAAAGCTCGGGCCGGGAAGCAAGTATGGGAATGGATTTAGTTACAATTCAGCCACGACGAAGCGCCGCTTCCGGGAGCCAAAGTTAAAACTGATTCGCCAGATACAGTCCCAGCAGGCCAACCATAACCAGGGCGATTACCGCAATGAAAAGCATCGCAATCTTGTTATTGGAAGGTCCTACGACTTTTTTCTTCGGGGGACGGTTAAAACGGGATTTCTTTTTATGACTCATATTTATTCCCTACCCCGTTACCATTCTTCAAGACAAGCAAAAAGCGCCGTCAAGGAAAAGGGGAAGAGCGAATTTACGAAGAAAACGCATCGTCTCCCGTATAATAAAACGTTGCTTGTTTATTCGTTTTTTCTAGCGTAACCCTATGGCGAAAACCGTAAAACAGGTAAAGTCTTTGAGCCGGAAACAAAAGATCTTCTTTGGACGTATTTTTCCGTGGTTCTTTTTTCTGCCGGGGGTGGTTATCCTTTTTTTCGGTCTTCGCGCCTTGCAGGAGAGCCGGGAAAGCCTGAATTGGCCCTCCGTCGAAGGGCAAGTTCTCAGTTCCCAAATTGTTCAGTCAAGAAGTTCCAGCAGCAGCGGTGGCTCCTCCACCACCTACCGGGCCGACGTCACCTATAGCTATACCGTGGACGGAAGTTCCTACACCGGAGATCGTATCCAGGCATCGACGGTTTCATCCTCCAATCATTCCCGCGCTCGTGCCATGACGAGGAAATATCCCGAAGGGAAAAAAGTTGAAGTTTTTTACAACCCTGAACGGCCCTACCGTTCCCTTCTGGAACCGGGAAAGAGTTTAGGAGCGTTGCTAACAAGCGGTTTTGGAGGTCTTTTTGCGACCTTCGGGTTGGTGATGGTTTTATTTTTGCCACGCTTGTTGAAGCATCAGGAAAAGTTGGAAACGGAACATCAAAACTTCCGGAACATCCCCTCCCCCGTTGGGGTTTCCCGGGAACCGCTGGACTGCAACAGTTCCACCAGCTGGATTCCGTTGAAATTCTTGCCGCAGGCTGATGGATCGGTTTCGCTGCAGCCGGGTTCGGGACCCCTCATCCCCGGATTGATTTTTATCGTGGCCAGTCCGGTAATGTTTCTGATTGCCAATCACTACGAATGGGATACCGGATGGCGTTTGGTAGCGACCCTATTCCCTCTCTTCGGCGGAGTTCCGATGGTCATTGTCACCATTCTGACGAAGCTCTTTATGACCAAACATTGGCTCCGCAGTAGAGAAGGTCTCTGGGAGATGAAGTCCTATGGCAACCCTCCTGAGGAAATCCCCTTTAGCAAGATTATCGCGATGCAAGTGATCCCCGGGAATCAGTTGGGAGATAGCCGAAACGGAGGAAACATGCTCCCCTATCAACTCAACTTGGTTCTGACCGAGGAGAGACGCATCAACCTCGTCCAAAGCAGCGACCGCAAAGGCTGTCTCCGGTTGGCCCGGAAAATCACAGAGTTCTTGCAAGTTCCTTTGGTAGGGCTGGAAATCGAGCAGCCCGAACAAAAGTAGCCATGAGCCGAGGATTTTTTCAAAGGCGTTCAGCCTTACCCCTCATCAGTCTCGTTGGAGGCATTCTCCAGATAGCCACGGTTTGGAGTTATGCCGAGATCGACGGCACGCCTCTGTTCAAGGAAATGGGCGCCCGGTTCAACGAACTGACCGAACAGCACCACAGGCATCCCGGTTGGGAGGAGGCCAGAGAGTTCTTCTATGATACGGAAGGTGCACCCGGAGAGGATCTTTTGTTTCTTCTCGGAGAGATGGACCCTCTCTTCGACTTGCTCGAACAGGCCGCCGCAGCCGATTTTTTCTCCCACCCGCCGCCGGAGGCGTACTTGCCCGAAAAGACGATTCCCGAGGTAAATGAAGCCCGCCAGTTTGCCGCTTTCATTTGGGCCAAAATCCATATTCTGGAAGAGCAAGGAGAGGTCCAGGAGGCGCAGGATCTACTCTGGCAATTCCGCCACGTTTTCCTGCAAAGCATGACGCCGGGAACCACGATCAAATTTCTCACCTATTCCGTTACCCAGCGTGAGCGGCATGCCCAAATATATCGCCTTCTCGCCGCCCAGAGGCGAGGAGAAAACCTGACCGCGCAAAAGTCATTTGTGGAAAAACATCCCACTTTTCTGGAATGGCTGAAGCCGGAGAAATGGTTTCAGCTAAATACGGTCGATTTGCTCTTCCAAGAAGACGTACGGGCTGAGATAGATCGGCTTAAGAACGAACTTTCGCATTCTCTGGAAGAAGATCAAAATGAACGCGAAGCGGTGCGAAAGCTCATAGAGAAAAACAAAATCTTCAATGTTGACCGATGGGCCGAATCGATTCGCGCGACCATCCGGAAATTTCACGAGGAATTGGCGCCTGCCCTGGAAGGATCAAGGGAAGACTACCGCCAATGGAGGGATGCACTGAGTGAACACTGGCGAAGCCTCCACGGTCTGGAGGATTATACTGAATTGGCTTATTGGATAAATCGCCTGGTAAATGAATCATTGAGCGACGGCGATTTATCAGAAAAAAAGCTGTTGGAAATAGATGCCCGCCTAAAAAAAGCGCTCAAAGGGGTTTATCTTGGCATCATCATGATCCCTTACGAAATGCAAGATAACTTGCACCGCATGCTTCTGGCCAGCGAGCGACTTCTCGCGATCGAACTGGCGGCGGATCTATACAAAGAGAGCCACGGGCAGCGACCGGAAAAGCTGGAACAGTTGGAGGACGAAAATTTGCTTGGTCCCGATCATCTGACCGATCCCTTTAGCGGGGAGTTCTTTAGGCTTCGCACCGAACCCTTCTGGCAACCCTACAGCATCGGGGTCAACCGCGAAGACAATGGCGGCATTTACCTTGACTGGCAAGATTCCCGCCGGGGCGAGGAAGGCGACCTCCTACTCTTCCCGTGGACCCAAAGAGAAGATTAAGCTCTTCCGGAAAAAGAGCTTACAAAACACCGTCAACAATCCTTTACCAAGGGACAGACTCTATAATTTGACACATTTATTTAAGGGACAGGCTCTTTAAATTGACAGAATGGGAGTGAAATTTTCTTGCCGCGGGAGGGTGAACATGGCGATATGGTTCGTATGTTTTCCCATATTGTCGTTTTCTGGACTGACCCTAAACAAGCTGATGCTGCCGACAAACTTCTGGCGGGGGCTAATGAATTATTGCCCTCCATCCCGGGAGTGGTCTCGTTTCACGCCGGGAAAATGGTTCCCAGTGAAAGACCGGTGGTCGAGCAATCCTATCAGGTGGCGCTCAACATTGTTCTGGAAAGTGCGGAGGCGGAGAAAGCCTACCAGAGTCACCCCAACCACAAGGCTTTCGTGGAAGATTATTTCAAACCACTCTGTATAAAGCTCCAGGTGTTCGATTTCGCCTGACGTCGGCGCTTTATTGTCGGAGGGGCTTTACGCCCGATCTGGAGCGGGTTGAGTTCGTCAAACTCTGCTCCCAATCGCTTGGGTCGGGGGGTAAACCCCCTCCTACGATAGTTTCCGCTACCAGAGTAAGGTTTGTCCTCAAGAAACTGATTTGGACAAGGAAGACTTACGGGTTTCTTGGGTGAGACTAAGGTGTTTCCGAGGCACCAGGAGTGTTGCGCGCAGGGACATGAAGTCCCCGCTCGCTGTCGAAAAGGGGCGACATTTCCGTTTTCTGAAGCATTGCGCACAGGGGCGTAAAGCCCCCGTGCGCTTTTTTGCCCGAAGCGGGGACCTGGTGTCCCTGCGCGTAGTGCTTCAAGCCAGGGACATAAAGCACCCCCTACCCCACCGCGCGACCGC
>JAFIGF010000007.1 GCA_020831535.1 Opitutales bacterium
CCCCCGGGATTTTCGCCAAACAGGATGTCGATTCTTACAGGGCGGTTGCCAAACTCGATCCAGTCCCCGTAGCGATTGTTGGATCCGGAAAAAGGATTGTGGTGGTTACTGGGCTCCCCCCTGTCCTGACTCCAGGCACCAACAGCGGTATGGTTCCAGTTCGCCTCCAGAACAATCTCTCCATCAATGTAAACCATCATCACATCGTCCCCGGCACCGACAAAACGAAACGTTCCCCGTCTCTCTGGCTGAATATACCCGCGATAGTGAATGAGCCACCCGCGGGGTTCCACATACTGCTCCACATCAAAAACCTCGGTAGCCATTTGGGCCTCCTGCTTCTCCACCGCCAGGTGCGTTAAATACATTTTCCTGGGCACCTTGTAGAAATCCGCAAAAACGTCCTCACTCAAGCCGGACTCATGCAAGCGCTGAAGTTCCTGTCGGAATCCCCGGGGAAGATTGATTCCCCGCCGCTGGCCTTCGCGATCTTGTTTGACATCGTAAAAGGTTCCCACCAGCGAGGATTCGAAAAACTCTGTTGACCCGAAAGCCGACCCGGCGCGTCGCTGGGTCGCCTGGGTAAAAGAAACCCGGTCGGCAACCGCTGCGGGAACCGAGGGGGTAGGCGGGGTCGGCACCGATAACGAGTCCGCGACAATCTCCGGAAGCGCAACATCGTGAATAGGATCCACCACCAAACGATCAATATCCACTTCCACCTCTGGTTGCACTTCCGATACCTCGACTTCCTCCATGATCACCTCCTCCAGCACTGCGGCATCCTCCCCCTTTTCCATAGCCACTTCCATACCGCCGTCTCCTTCCTGGACATAACGGTACACGGTCCATAGGCCAAGAAGAATTAGCAGAACGAAATGAACAATGATCGAGAGGACAATGGCCAGCGAAAGCCTTTTCCCAACGACTTTGGATAAGGAAGACTCATTCATGGGGGGCGATTGAAAGAAAGGGTCAAAAAGAGAGAATAGAGAAAAACCTAAACTGGACCTTGGGTAATCTATGACAGTATAGCATTTGACGAAAAGTCTGAACATACAAAATTGCGTTGAAAGATTTACCCGAAACACACGCCCCCGAATTCCCACCTTGTTCGTCCGGGGGATGTGGGGTTTTCATAAAATGGGTTGAAAGAATTGCACAAAACACCGAAAAGAATGTCGGACAGCTAAACTCACTCTTTTTATGAAACCTATTATTGCGGTACTTATTCACCAACCCTTGCAGGATCAATTAATAGCTTCCGCTGACCGGGAGCGGCTGGAGGCCCTCGGTGAGGTCCGCTGGTGGAAGGAAGCGCGTCCGGCCGAGGCAGAGGAAGCGGTTGAACTGTTGCGCGATTGCACCTGTGCAATTGGCTCCTGGGGTACCGTTCATCCCGGGAATGAAGGCCTTCTCAAACAATGCCCCGATCTTTGCCTATGGGTCCATGCGGCAGGGTCGGTGAAGAGATTTTTTACCCCGGAGGTGAGGGAGCGGGACCAGCTGAAGATCAGTTCCTGCAAGGATGCCATCGGCACCGGAGTTGCGGAGCAAACGGTCGCCTGTGCCATTATGGGCTTGCGCAACTGGATGGGTAACGCCGGCGCCAACCGTCTCGGCCAAGCGGGCAAGCCTGCGGGGATGCGGCTTCTGGGAGAATCCGTGGTGGGTTTGATCGGGGCCTCGGTGGTGGGGCGTTTGGTCATCGAGCAACTCCGCCCCATCGGTTGTCCGGTGCTGATGTATGATCCCTACCTGAAAGACGAAGAAGCCGCCGCCATGGGGGTGGAAAAGGTGGAAGACCTAACCGATCTTTGCCGCCGCAGCGATGTCGTCAGTCTTCATACCCCCCTGCTCCCGGCGACGGAAAATCTTTTGCAAGCCGCCCATTTTCAGGCGATGAGCGATGATACGGTGGTGATCAATACGAGCCGCGGGGGATGCCTCGACCAGGAGGCCCTGCAGGCCGAACTGGAGAAAGGGAGACTACACGCTTTTCTCGATGTCACTTCTCCCGGAACTTTACCCGATGAACATCCACTGCGAAAACTCCCCAATTGCCACCTAACCAGTCATATTGCCGGCCCACCGAGTAGCCTTATCGGGCGACAGGCCGTTGATGATGTTGCCGCGGTCCTCCGCGGCGGTCAGCCCCGCTCCCTGATCACCCCGGCGATACTTGAGCATATTGGCTGAAAGCCCTCGCCCTCATGTCACACACCCCCCCAGTCTTTTCCGTCTTTCCCAAATTTCTGACGCATCTCCCGGTCGGAGAGTTAGCTTGTCGCCTCCGGGATGCCGGGGCCGATGCGGTTGACCTGGTCATCCGCCGGGGTTTCTGGGTGGAGCCAGACCAATTGAGCAAACAGGTTCCCGCTTTTGTCCAGGCGGTTCGGGCGGAGGGATTGGACTGTTGCTTTGCCACTTGGGGGGTGAACCCCACGGCGCTGGAGGAGAGCGATTTGCAGATCCTCGTTGAGGCTGGAATACGAAGGTTTCGATTGGGCCATTTTTCCCATGATCCCTCCCGTCCCTATCCGGAGCAAATCCATGCCGCCCGTAAGATTTTGGAGCAACTCGTTCCGCTCCTTGAACGATACGATGCGCAGGCGATTTACCAAGTCCACCACGACCGGCTCCTCACGTCCCCCGAGTCCCTTGCTTTTCTTGTCGAAGGACTCCCCCCAGAGCGAATCGGCGTGATGCCGGATACCGGGAACCAATTGCACGAGGGACTCTGCGGCCCCAAACGCATGGAGATGATTCTTGGCGACCACTGGTCCGATCTGGGGGTCAAGGATGTACGCTGCGGTCCGGAGGGAGTGAGGGAATGGGTTCCGTGTGGAGAGGGGGCCAACGACTGGCAGGGGCTGGCCGGAGCGTGGGGAGCGCGCCCCCGGAGAGGCCTCTGGAATCTGCAACCCTTTTACGCCCACCAGGACCAGGAACGGCACTTGAGCCTCCTGGCCAAAGAAATCACCTACCTTCGCCGCCTCTTTGCTCTATGACTCCCCGTGACCTACGCCAAGCCTGTCGTTCCGACGAAATAACCGTTTATCCATCGACCCTGTTGAGTGGTTATCTCTGTCTCAATCTGGTCATCCTTGATCGGGATCATGCGCCCGCTTTTGCGGCTTTTTGCGCCGCCAACCAAAGCGCTTGCCCGCTGATTTGGCAAGGGGCACCGGGGCAATTTTCACCGCCGCCGGAGATTGCCGCCGACGGGGATCTGCGTCAGGACCTGCGCCTCTATGATATTTTGGTCCATGGCGAAAAAGACCGATCCGTTACCCGGGTGGACGATCTGTGGTCCGACCGTTCGGTTGCCTTTCTCATTGGCAGTTCGGTTAGTTTTGACGGTTTGCTCGCCGACCGTGGCCTGGCCCCGGACTGGGGTCCTGCGGTGATGAGCAGTGGAATCCAATGCCAACCCGCCGAACCTTTTTCCGGACCAATGGCCCTGACTTTGCGCATCTGGGATGACGCCGCCAAGGCTGACGAAGTGGCCGCTTTTACCGCCCGTTTTCCACGCTGCCACGGGGGACCAATTCACCGCGGGGCGGCGGAAGAGATTCCGGTAAACTGGGAAACGGATCTTCTCCTCCCCTGGCCGGGGGGAGATTGTGAACAAGCCCGAAAACGAATTGCAAAAGGCGCCCACGCCCTCTGGTGGGCCTGTGGCGTCACTCCCTTTCTGGCGGCCAAGGCGGCTAAACTCCCGCTCATGATCGTCCACAGTCCGGGCAACGCAATGCCCTCCGACCTGCGGACCGAATCCCTGGCCGAATCATAGCCCGGGCAACCGACAGCAGCGGTTTCGTGGATAGGTCATCTACGGGACTCCCTGTTTGAATTTCCGATGCGGTTTTTCCGGAAAATGCAAGCCAGGAGTCCTGAGGCTTGCATTCGCTGATCTGCCCTTCGGATGCTCCCGGAAAACTTTGGCCTTGACCTTTATGTCTTTCATTTCTGTAATAACGGAAATGAAAGACAACAAGCCCCTCAGCCCAGTCGAACAACGCTTCATCCTGCACTGGGGTGAAATGGGAACCCAATGGGGAATCAACCGAACGGTGGCGCAAATCCACGCCCTGCTCTACATCACGCCGAAACCCCTGGATGCCGAGGCGATTAGCTCCATCCTGAATGTCGCCCGCTCAAACGTCAGTACCAGCCTGAAAGAACTCCAAAGCTGGGGCATCCTTCGCCGGGTCAATCAACTGGGAGACAAACGTGACTACTTTGAGTCGGTTCAGGATGTCTGGGAATTGTTTCGGTTAATCACCAATGAACGTAAGAAACGGGAAATCGACCCCACCCTGAGCATCCTCCGGTCCTGCATCGTCGAGGCCAATCAGGATGACCAAACCAGCCCCCAAACGGAAGAACGCCTCCGCAATTTGGCCGAGTTTCTCGAAGTCACCACCTCCTGGTACGACACCGTCAGCAAATGGCCCACCAAATCAATCCGCCGGATGCTGACCATGGGCGACAAGATCCGCCGTCGGGTGGGACTGTAAGCCCTCCGATTTTTGCCCTTCAATTTCAGTTATTTCAGAAATGAAGAAACCATCCACCGCCTATCACCGTCAAAATTTTCTCCGCCGGGCCTTCTCCAAGGAGAACGCGGAGCGCCCGGCCCGGCCTTACCTGATCGCGGACTGGGACTCGGTGGTGATGCTGCATCTGGAAGTCGATCCGGAGCCGCTCCAAAAAGCCGTTCCCTACGCGGTGGATCAATTTGCGGGGAGAAGCTTTGTTACCCTGGTTGCCTTCACGATACACCGCATGCGCCCGGTGATCGGAGGACGTCTGGGGGAGTTTCTTTTCCGCCCGATCGCAACGCACCCCTTCCTCAATGTCCGTACGTATGTGCGTCACCGGGGACGGCCCGGGATTCATTTCATGGCGGAATGGTTGCCCAACCGGCTGAGTGTTTTTCTCGGTCCACGGGTTTTCGCCCTCCCCTATCAGTGGGGGGAGTTGAGTTACCGGCATGCGGCTGCTACGGGAAACTTCACCGGCACAGTGCGCGACCGGGCGAGCCAAACCCGCTTGGAATACGAAGCGACCCGCTCAAATACTCAACTACCGGCACCCCCCTCCGCCGATCACGCACTCGACACCTTCCTGTGCGAACGATACACGGCTTTCAATGCACAAAACGGGCGAAAGCGTTTATTTCATGTATGGCATCCCCCCTGGAAAATGGAATTGCTCAAGGCGCGACTAAACGAAACCAGTCTCCTCTCCCACCACTGGCCATGGCTTAAGAAGAGCGTACTGGTGCGAGCCCATTTTTCAAAACACCTCAAGGATGTCGGCATGGGCCGCCCGCTAAAGGTCGAGTAAGGTCGGTGAAACTGTACCCCATGATCCGCAAAGCTCTTTCATCAGGACAAGGAATCCAAGTAGTGCGTCCAGCGGAGCTGGAATATGCGATTAAGAGACTCGCGGGGCCGAGAGCACTCCGCGCAGGGACACGAGGTCCCCGCTTGGGGCAAAAAAGCGAACGGGGGCCTTGTGCCCCTGTGCGCAATACTCCGGAGGCCTCGGAAACACCCTAGTCTCACACAAGTAGCGCCCCCAGCGGAGCTGGAATATGCGATTAAGAGACTCGCGGGGCCGGGAGCACTCCGCGCATCGGGAGTCCCCGCTTGGGCCAACCGCGAACGGGGGCCTTGTGCCCCTGCGCGCAAATCTTCGGCAAACGGAAATGTCGCCCCTTTTCGACAGCGAGCGGGGACTTCATGTCCCTGCGCGCAACACTCCTAAGGCCTCGGAAACACCCTGGTCTCACCTTAGGACCTCTCTGGCCCTTGGACGGGCACCTTTACGCGACCGCAGAGGAAAAACACCAAAGGATTCTCCCCCACGGGTGGGGTAAGTCCCCATAGCGGACGACCGGGGCTTGAGGCATAGTGATTTGAGGGAACCCATCCCTTTACTCATACGCTCGATTGCCTGTCCAAACTAGCGGGCAGGAAAAATCTCAATCACCGGCGAAACCTCCAAACTGTGAACTAGCATCATGCCTACCAAAAAAAGATCCAACATCAAATCCGTCAGAAAAAGTCGGGACCAACTCGTGGACGACTTCAAACGCGTTATCGAAGATTTTCATAACCTTGCGGAAGAAAGTACAAATGCTTCCGGCGCCGCCATCCATCGCGGATACGACGCCGTCCAGGACGAAATCAAAGACGGCATGCATGCCATCCACGATATGGGAGACAAAGTTGCTGCCGGCGCAGAATATTGCAAAGATTCCGTCGAGGAAAGCATCAGCAACCATCCTTGGCGCGCCATTGCCATTGCCACCGCAACCGGCCTCTTACTGAATCGCCTCCTGCGCTGGTGAAGTCCCGAAAACGCCCCTGACTCTAAACGTCAGCCATGAAAACCATGCGATCCCTATCTCTTCTTGGCAGCACTGCAGCCCACTTGGTTGCCATGCGGGTACGCCTTCTGGCCGCCGAGTTTCATTTGGAACGGATGCGTTTCCTTCGCTGCCTTTTTCTGTCCGTTCTGGGCGGAACTCTGCTGGGCACCGCCTTACTTGCGGCAACGGCCTTGATTGTCCTGTCGGTATCGGAGGAAAACCAAATTATGGTGCTGGGGATTATTGTCCTGGTGCTTCTGGGAATGGCGGCTCTGTGTATCGGCTTTACCCTGCATTATCTTTTTGGGGCCAGTACTCCGTTCCAGGCTTCAACCGACGCCCTCAAGGAGGATGGAAAATGTCTAACCTCACTGCTCAACAAATAATTATCCGGGATTTGGCCCGGGAAAATGTCGCCCAGCGGGCGCAACTGAACAAGGACTGGCAATCTCTCAGCGAATCCCGCGGCACCATGGCGACCACATTCAAAATTGCCTATGCTGCGGCGAAGGCAGCGCCCATGGTGACCATGATTTTCAGACTCACCCTCGGGAGGCCACCTAGCCGTAAACATCAACTGCGAGTACTCCTGAGAAGGTTACTGCGATAAAATTATCTCTGAACATTTTGCTATTTAACTTACCTAAAATCTCTGGAGTCAAAACGATGAAGTCTCCTTTTCGGCGAATGCCAAAATGGTTCTCCCGAGGCGCCCCCCTCGAATCCAATTCGGCCTCACTTCGGGATGAACACTTCACTGTTGAGCAATTGGACCAACACGCAGCATCTTTAGCAGGCCAACATAACATGGATCCGCAGCGCGGATCGAATCGGTTATTGTCGCGACTGGCCGAGAACGAGAGATCGCTGACCGCCGCCTACAATCTGGTGAGCGAGGCCGAAGCCCGGCAGGTCGCACCCGACGGAGAGTGGTTGCTGGATAATTTTTACCTCATTGAGCAGCAATTCCACGCCTCACGCCTTCATTTGCCTAAAACCTACAGCCGTGAATTGCCCCGTCTCCTCAGCGGCCCGCAAGCGGGGTTTCCCCGGGTCTATTCCATCGCCTTGGAATTGATCGCCCACTCCGAAGGGCATGTCGATATGGAAAGCGTGAGCCGTTTTGTGGCCGCCTACCAGACGGTCAAACCCCTTAAGCTGGGGGAATTGTGGGCGGTACCAATCATGCTCCGCCTCGGGTTGATCGAAAGTCTCCGACGCGTCTCCGAACATATCGCCCGGCGGCGACAAGACCGCAATCTGGCGAATATTTGGGCGGACCGCCTTCTCCGCGCAAGCGAAAAGAAAAACCAGGTCTTGCACGTGCTGGCAGAAATGGACGAATCGGCTCCCCTCCTGAGCAACCATTTTGTCGAAGAATTTTGCGCCCGCATGCAAGGGCAGAGCCCTGAATTGGCCACCGTGCAAAGTTGGCTCCAACACCGACTCGCCAGCGAAGGGCTCACCCGGGAACAGCTACAGCGGGTTGAAAACCAAATCCAAGCGACCGACCAAGTCCTCATTGGGCACAGCATCAGCAGCCTCCGCTCCCTCGGGGCAATGGACTGGAAACAGTTCATCGATTCCATGAGCTTCGTCGAAACGACACTCCGTTCCGATCCCTGCGGAATATATCCCAAAATGGATTTTGCGACGCGCAATCGCTACCGCCAGTGTATTGAAAAGCTCTCACTCCAATCTGGCGAGGACGAGATCACGGTGGCTCTCAAAGCCATCCGTTTAGCCCAGCAATCACCCTCTCTGGAAGGATCCGACATCCGCAAATCTCATGTTGGGTTCTACCTCATCGACAAAGGCGCAGTAGACCTCGAACGGGACCTCCAAATTCGGTTTTCCCTTCGCCGCTTCCTCACCCGGGAAATGAAGCGCTTCCCCGTCCTCGCTTATGTCGGTTCAATTACCGCCATAACGGCCTTTACGGTGGCGCTCTGGTGGGGATCATCCCCTCGCTTCACATCCTTGGACTGGCGTCTCTGGTTGCTCCTGATTCCCGGAATCCTCGTAATCTCGCAGATGGCGGTTTCACTGGTCAATTTGACCACCACCCTCCTCGTTGGCCCGCGCCCGCTACCCCGACTGGATTTCCTCAAAGGCATACCGGACCAGGAGCGCACCATGGTCGTAATTCCAACCCTTTTGGATGAACCGAAAGACATTGCCGACTTGCTCGAAGGACTTGAGCTGCGCTACGTCGGCAACCGCGATGCAAATCTGACCTTTGCCCTGCTAACGGATTTCTGCGACGCCCGGGAGGAATGCCAGGAGCAGGATGAAGAGCGCCTCCAAATCGTTCGCCAAGGCATCCGCACTCTCAATGAACGGTATCAACCCGAAGGACCATCTCTTTTTTACCTCTTCCACCGTCCGCGTCGCTGGAACCCACACGAACAACTTTGGATGGGCTATGAGCGCAAACGGGGCAAGCTCGAACAGTTCAACGCCCTCCTTCGCGGCGGGCCTCTGAACGGTTTTTCCGAAATCATCGGAGACCTCACCCTACTCCCTGGGGTCCGCTACGTCGTGACCCTGGACACCGATACAGCGCTCCCGCGGGATGCCGCCCGACGCCTGGTTGGAACGATGGCCCATCCGCTCAACCACCCGCGCTACGATCCGGAAACCGGCCGGGTGGTCGAAGGCTATGCGATTCTCCAGCCCCATACCCCCATCAGTCTGACCGCCGCGAATCGATCACACTTTGCCCGGCTCAGTTCGGGGGAGGCAGGCATCGATCCCTACACCCGCGAAATTTCCGACGTCTATCAGGACCTCTTCGGCGAAGGCACCTATGTGGGAAAAGGGATTTACGAAGTGGACGCCTTTCGTCGGGCCACCGAGGGCCGATTCCCGGAAAATCTCATTCTCAGTCACGATCTCGTCGAAAGCAGCTATGCCCGCTCCACATTGGTATCCGATGTGGAACTACAAGAGGATCACCCAGCGAGTTTCGTCGCTGAAATGAGTCGCCGCCACCGTTGGATCCGCGGAGATTGGCAAATCGCCGGCTGGCTCTTTCCGCGCGTTCTCGGGGCGAAGAATCAACGCGTTCCCAACACTCTCACCGCCCTCGGCTGGTGGAAAATTTTCGACAACCTGCGGCGCAGCCTCGTCCCTCCGGCCCTTCTGGCCCTGCTCGCTGGCGGCTGGCTTCTTCTTCCCGAGCCGGTTGGTTTCTGGACGAGCTTTGCGGTCCTCTTGATTCTCCTGCCCCTTCTCACTTCATCCTTTATCGAACTGATCAAAAAACCCCGCGACCGGGACTGGAGACAACATTTTGGAACCGCCATGCGGGGACTGGGAAAGCGAGTCGCGGAAGCTGGTCTCGCCTTGGCCGCACTTCCATACCGGGCCGCAATTCATCTTGATGCCATCCTTGTTTCCGCCGGGCGAATGCCCTTTACCCGGCGAGGCCTCCTGCTCTGGCACACCCCGCGCTACGCCAAACGAAACCGATGTGGTACGCCGGGAGATTTCCTGCGCGAAATGTGGATTGCCCCGACCTTCGCCCTCGCCATGTTTGCCCTGCTGGCGATAACGCATCCCGCGGAATTGATCACCAGTGGTCCTCTCTTGCTCCTCTGGTTCACTTCTCCACTCATTGCCTGGTGGGTCAGCCGACCGGTCCGGATCAAGGAGGTCCCCTTAACCGAAACCCAGCGATTCTTTCTCCGCGGAGTCGCCCGGGATACCTGGCGCTATTTTGAGATCTTCGCCACCGAAGAGGAAAACTGGCTCGCGCCGGATAATTATCAGGAATCCTCGGCCGTCGGTATTGCTTCCCGCACCTCGCCGACAAACATCGGCATGGGTCTCCTGGCCAATCTTTCCGCAATCGATTTTGGATACCTCTCCAACGGCCAGTTGCTGGACCGGACGACCAAGGCCTTCGATTCCATGGACCGACTCGTGCGCTACCGCGGGCATTTTTACAACTGGTATGACACCCGCACCCTCGCCCCATTGCCAGCTTACTACATCTCCAGCGTGGACAGTGGCAATTTGGTCGGATCACTTCTCACGCTGCGGGCCGGACTTCTGGAACTGAAGGATCGTCCCCTCTTTGGGGAAACAGAGTTGAATGGCCTGCGCGACACCCTTGACCGCACCGAGGCACCTCCCAACAGCTCCCTGCGGAGTATGCTCGAATGTCCGCCTGCTGCGGATCCCTCCTCTACCCTCACTTGGCTTGAGGATTTTTGCCTGGAGGCGGGAACCTTGCCGGATAATGCCCCGGCCGAAAAACAATGGTGGACAGGCGCTCTGGTTCGCCAGGCGGAAGCCCTTCGGGATGACTTCGTCCACCTCACTTCGGGTCAAAAAACCGGAGACCGCATTCCAACCCTACAGGAACTGGCTGGAAAGGGTACCGAAAAAGAAAATGCCTCCCTTCGTCTTCGCCGCATCGACGACCTGGCCCGACGTTGCAACGGATTTGCGAAGATGGACTTCACCTTTCTCCACGACCCCGGCCGCGACCTTCTCTCCATTGGCTACAACGTGAGTGAGCGGCGTCTCGACGCCTCCTTCTACGACCTCCTCGCCTCCGAGGCCCGGCTCGCCAGCTACATCCTGGTGGCTCAAGGGCACCTGCAACCGCACCACTGGTTTTCGCTCGGCCGTCAGGTCACAAACCAAAAAGGGGCCATGGCCCTGCTTTCCTGGAGCGGATCGATGTTCGAATACCTCATGCCGCTCATCTGGATGCCCACCCACGCCCACACCTTTCTCGACGAGACCTACCGGGCGGTAGTGGACCGGCAGATCGAATACGGACGACAAAGAGGTGTCCCCTGGGGCGTTTCGGAGTCCTGTTACAACCTGAATGACGCCGCGGGCATCCATCAATACAGCGCCTTTGGTGTACCCGGACTGGGCTTCAAGCGAGGGCTTGCCGAACACCTCGTCATCGCCCCCTATGCCTCCGCCCTCGCGCTCATGGTTAAGCCCAGCGAAGCCTGTCACAACCTCGAACGACTGGCCGACGATGGCTATCGGGGCACCTATGGCATGTTCGAGGCTATCGATTTCACCCCCTCCCGGGTTCCCCGCGGTCATTCCAGCAGTCCCCTACACACTTACATGGCGCATCACCAGGGCATGAGTCTGCTCTCAATCAGTGCGGTCCTCCACCAGCGACCGATGCAGCGACGTTTTCTCGCCGACCCCTTCCTCAAAGCGTCGGAGCTTCTCCTCTGGGAACGCATTCCCCAGGCCACCTCACCTCTCCAACCACACGCTCCCGAGGTTGATGCGGCTCGTCAACCCCCAACCGTCGAACCCGCTACCCTGCGGTTCTTCTCCACCCCTCACACCCCAGTCCCCGAGGTGCAACTTCTCTCCAATAGTCGTTACCACGTCATGGTGACCAACGCCGGCGGCGGCTACAGCCGGTGGAATAATTTTGCCGTGACCCGCTGGCGGGAGGATGCCGCCAGCGATGGCTGGGGCACCTTCTGTTACCTGCGCGACACCGAGACGGGCACCTTCTGGTCCGCCGCCTATCAACCCACCCGGCGCTCTCCCGACTATTACGAGGCCATCTTTGCCGAGGGCCGCGCCGAGTTCCGCCGCCGGGATGAGGAGATCGACGCCCACACGGAGATCGCCGTTTCCCCCGAACACGATGTCGAGGTTCGTCGCATTACCCTGACCAATCTCTCTCCGAAGAGCCGGAGCATCGAACTCACCAGTTTCGCCGAGGTCGTACTGGCCCCGCCCAACTCGGATCTCGCCCACCCGGCTTTCAGCAATCTCTTCGTGCAAACCGAAATCCTCCACGACTTGCACGGCATCCTTTGCACCCGTCGGGCCCGCGCGCCCGGCGAGAATCCGCCCTGGATGTTCCACCTTGTCACCACCCAGGGAGCCACCGCCGGTGAGGTTTCCTACGAGACCAACCGCGGCAAATTTCTGGGCCGCACCAGGACCGCCGAAAACCCTGCCGCCTTCGACACC
>JAFIGF010000013.1 GCA_020831535.1 Opitutales bacterium
GTGAGGATGGACCGTTTGGGGGATACGGGTAGAATCGGCAGGGGTGAACGTTGAACAACCATTCGGTGGACGAGGCAGAGCTCGTCCCTCCAAGGGGTGTTGGTCGGGCGAGCTGTTTGGGGGTAACGCCGCAGCAGGCTGCGGCTGGAGAAAGCGGCAATAGGATTGCCGCAGTCCAAGGTGCCTGTCGGCACGGGAGAACCAAGAGATCGGTTGGCGGGCGTTTGTCCTTTGGGTCGGCCCGGTTGGGAATGTCCGTTGGAGTCACCGCGCGAAAGCTCAGAGGGACCTTCGCCCTCCCGGTGAGGATGGACCGTTTGGGGGATACGGGTAGAATCGGCAGGGGTGGACGTTGAACAACCATTCGGTGGACGAGGCAGAGCTCGTCCCTCCAGGGGGAATGCTGGGCGGGACGGAAAACGGAAGCCTTCGCCGTTGCAGGTTGGGGAAATTTGGCCCATAGTGGGGGGATGTCTGATTCCTCATCAACCCAAGAAAAACCGATCCTGGTCGCTTTGTCCGGAGGGGTGGACAGCAGTGTCGCCGCGGCTTTGCTTCTGGAGCAAGGCCATGCGATTGAGGCGGCCTACATGAAGAATTGGATCAACGAGGATGACATTTTCGGGGATTGCCCCTGGCAGGAGGATATTGAGGCGGCCCGCGGGGCAGCCGAAAAATTGGGGATTCCGTTTCAGGTGGTTAATTTGATCGAGGACTACAAAAGTCGCATTGTCGAGTATCTGCTGGACGGGTACCAGCAGGGAATCACGCCCAACCCTGATGTGCTGTGCAACCGGGAGATGAAGTTCGGGGTCTTTTTGGATTGGGCTCTGGAACACGGCTATGCGGGGGTGGCCACCGGTCACTATGCCCGCAAAATCACCAAGCCCGGAGGTCGCGCGGGGATTGCCCTCAGCGCGGATGACCGCAAGGACCAAACCTATTTTCTCGCCTTGATGAAACAGGAACAGGTGCAAAAGGCCTGGTTTCCCCTGGCCGATCTCCCCAAAACCGAGGTTCGGGCCAAGGCCCGGGAACTGGATTTGCCCAACGCCCACAAAAAGGACAGTCAGGGAATTTGTTTTATCGGCAATATCCGTATGAAGGATTTCCTGCGGCATTATGTGCCCGACCGGCCGGGTCCCATCGTCAACCGGGAAGGCCGGGAATTGGGAACGCACCAAGGCCTGCATCTCTTTACCATCGGCCAGCGCAAAGGACTGGGGATCCCGTCCAACAAGGACTTTGAACACTACGTGGTGGTCGAGAAAAACTGGCCGGACAATCAGCTGATTGTCGATTTTGACAAGCCTTCCTCGCCGGGCCTTTTCACCGACTCGGTCACCCTTCGGGATCTTTCCTGGATCGACCAACCGGTAACGCAAAAGGTCACCCTGCTGGCTCGCCCGAGGTATTTGGACCCCTCTCAGGAAATAACTTTTATCCCTCTGGAAAACAACCGGGCCAGGATCACTTTCGAAAGCCCTCAGCGAGCTTTGGCGGCCGGACAGATTCTGGCCATTTACCGGGGCGACGAATTGCTTGGGGGCGGGGTTTACGAGTGACCGGAAATTAGTAAAATCCCTAATGGCCAAGCAAACTTTTCCTCTTTTTGCGTGCTTTGAGGGCAAACCCATGCTTTATTTATCCTACTTATGGCAACAAAAAAGTTTGATCTCGTGATAATCGGGGGCGGCCCCGGAGGCTATGTATGCGCGATACGCGCGGCGCAACTGGGGCTTTCCACCGCTCTGGTCGAAAAACGCCCGACCTTGGGAGGCACCTGCTTGAACATTGGGTGTATCCCTTCCAAGGCGCTCCTGCACAGCACCGAAATGCTACATTTTGCCAAGGAAAACGCGGCCCAACACGGCATCAAACTCGATAAAGTCTCGGTTGACGTGCCGACTATGATGAAGAAAAAAGATTCGGTGGTCAGCAACTTGGTCAAGGGGGTAGGCATGCTGGTGGAGAAAAAGGGCGTTACCGTTTTCAAAGGGACCGGGACGCTGCAAGACCCTCACACCATTCAGGTGGAAAGTGGCCGCAAAAAAGAAACCATCGAAGCAGACAAAATCGTCCTGGCCACTGGCTCCGTACCCTCTTCCCTGCCGGGCATCACCTGCGACGGCAAGGATATCGTTACCAGTGACGAGGCCCTTTCATTCGATAAAGTCCCCGAGCGTCTGGTCGTTATCGGCGCAGGGGCCATTGGCCTGGAACTCGGCTCGGTTTGGTCCCGCATGGGCAGTCAGGTTTCGGTTATGGAATTTTTGCCCCGCGTGGCCGCGACCTACGATTCCGATATCAGCAAAGCGGCCGAGCGGATCTTCAAGAAACAAGGGCTTACTTTCCACACCGATACGAAGGTGACCGGGGTGGACAAAGGAAAGAAAGGCCTGACCGTAAAAGCCGAAGCCAAAGGGAAGAAATTTACCGTCGCAGCGGACAAAGTCCTGGTTGCGGTGGGACGCAAAGCCTTTACCGAAAAGCTCGGTCTGGACCGGGCCGGGGTAAAGGTGGATGAGCGCGGGCGGGTCGAAACCGACCAACGTTTCCGCACCAATGTGGAAAACATTTTCGCCATCGGCGATCTCATTCAAGGTCCCATGCTGGCGCATAAAGCGGAAGAGGAAGGAGTGGCCCTGGCCGAGTTGATCGCCGGAGAGCCCGGGCATGTGAATTACGACGTGATTCCGAATGTGATCTACACCGAACCCGAGGTGGCTTCCGCCGGGATGGGTGAGGATGAAGCAAAAAAAGCCGGAAAGAAGATCAAAGTCGGGAAGTTTCCGCTCTCGGCCAATGGCCGTGCGCTGGCCACCGATGCCACCGAAGGACTTTTTAAAGTTATCGCCGATGCCGAAACGGACCGGGTTCTGGGAGTCCAGATTATCTCCGCCCACGCTTCCGAACTGATTGCCGCCGCCGTCACCCATATGGAATACGGCGGCAGCGCGGAGGACATCGCGCGGACCGTGCACGCCCACCCTACCCTTTCCGAAAGCCTCAAGGAAGCCGCCCTGGCGGTGGACAAACGGGCCCTGCATTCGCTTTAAAAATTTCCGTGGTTGGTCAGTTCTTCTTTGTAGGGCCTTCGCTTGTGGAGCGCCGCCCGTGAAGACCTGCGCTCTGGCCAAAGGTTGACGCAGGCCATCGCAATAGGCGTTCCCCTCGAACCCCCTTCAACCGTCCTCACCGCGACGGCATCGCGCCCTTCGACAGGCTCAGGGTCGGCGAAACAAGGGGAGCCCTAGCAAATCTCCTGGGGCTGCGGAAAAGTTTCAGGACTCGATGCCGTTTTCCTGCAGAATCTCGCGGATAATCGTTTCCAAGGCCTCGTAGGAATAACGCTCGGCCGCTGACTGGAAATTTTTCTCCACCGCACTGGTCCGCACTTCCGGCTCCTGAAGATACGTGATCACTTGATCGGCAGCCGCGCGAACACGGTCCCCGGGTACGGTTACCAGATCACGCTCATCCCGCGGATCCAGTTCCGTTCCCAACGAAACGACCTCAAACCCGGCCTCCCGCAAGTCGGTGACATACACCGGGTACTCAAAAAGAAGAACGGGTTTTTTCGCGTACACCGCTTCAATCAACTGGTTCCCCCAGCCCTCCCAATAACTCGGATAGGTGACAAAATCCGCGGCTACGTAGGAGTCCCAGAGAGAGTACATTTTCCGCCCGTCTTCTTCCCCGCGACTATGCTTGACTTGATCTGCGCACCAGATGATTTTGACCCCCAGCTCATCCGCTTTGGCCTGGAGGTTCGCCGCATAACTGCCACTCAAACCGATCACTTCAACATACCCGGCACACACCAAGACAATCTGATCGTCCGGTCCAAAAGACCGGCCATCGTAAAGGGGACAAGCCTCCAGTCGGTGACGATTTTCCGGTTTTTGCAATTCGGCAATAACATCAATGGCCAGCTCAATGCCCTTGCGGTCGAGAACTCGGGTGGCTTGCAGGAAAAACAAATCGTTGGGGCCCAGCCCAATGGCTTCGCGGAAATCGGCATTGTAGGCATCGGGCTCCCAACTGGGTTGCTGGAAATCGAAAACGTTGGGCACCACCCGGGAGTCAACGCCTTTACGGGCTTTCAGCTCTCTCTGGCCGATACGATTGATCACGCAATGGCTGATTTGCGGAGCCACTGGCGGGGCGTATTCTTCGTAAAATTCAACCACTTCGGGACAGGTAGGATAGACCTCCCCGCTGTCTTCCCACCAGAAATCGTGATTATGACAGACCGCTTTCACCCCTGTTTCCCCCAACGCCTCCACCAAGGCTTTCATTCCCGGCAAATTGTACCCTACCGAAACCAGGTTGTTGGGAAAAACTAGATCGACTTTTTCCTTTTGCAGAAACTCAACGATGCGCGGTTTGATTTTCGCCGCATGGGCACTTACCTCGTCCAGGAGAGCCTTCCCATCGGGATAATTCTTCAATTCCCTGGTCGCGTTATGGAGAATGCGGTTGGTCGTGGGATCGAGAGGATACAGCTCGGGGATAAAATGCCCCCCGGGCACGTCTTCATTGCCCGCCAGATAAAGAACCTTATGCCCCAGGCGTTCGAGAATGAGCCGCCATTTATCGACTTCGAGGGAAACCCCGTCGGTGCGCCCCAAGCGGTGTTGAATAAATGCAATCGTAGCCATAGTGAAAGAATGTATTTTGAATTTATGAGGGATTGACCTTCTGCCGGTTCCTCATTTTCTCGGCATCGAAAATGGAACGGAAACTTTGATAGTCTTCCTCCCGGGTTCCCGACAAGAGGCAGTAGTCGTAATAGCGCCATTGGCGAATTTCCTCCTCGGCATTTTTCAGGCGCCGCTGCACTTCGGCTTCCCCGTCCTGCCCTCTTTCCTCAAGCCTCCGGCGAATCTCCGCGGTCGAGGGGGGACAAACGAATACCGTAACCAGCTTGCCGCGAAGAAGTTCATCGGCCCGAACTTCCTTGCGAAAGGTGGTCGCGCCCTGCACATCAATATTCAGCAAGAGGTCCTGGTTCTCCTGGATCTTTCCACGGACTTCCCGGCGCAAGCAGCCGTAGTAGTGATTGTGAACCCGGGCCCACTCAAAGAACTCGCCGTTTTCAATGCGCTCGCGAAAGCCATCCTCGGAAAAAAAGTAATAATCCTTGCCATCGACCTCCCCTTCCCGCGGGGGACGGCTGGTCGCCGTGACAATGCGCGCAACCTCCGGGTTATCGGCCAGGAGGCGGTCGCAGAGAGTGGTTTTACCACTGCCAGCGGGACCACTGACAATGAACAATAACCCTTCGGTTTTACGGGTCAAAACCACGCCCTCTTCAGCGGAGGAAGATTTTACAATACTCATAAGTGAATCAATAGCTAAGCGGCAGAATCAAGAGAAAGAGACCATAAGCCAGGCAAGAACCTCCGGCCAATCGAAAACGGAAAGGCTCCTGCCAAATCCATTCGATAAAATCGCGCAAACGAAAAGGCGATAAGGTCAGATAAAGAGCGAGGATTATCCCGAAGTAAACCGGCGTCACCATGAACAAACGACTGCGCGGCTCCTGCATAAACGCGGCGCTCAGAAAAACATTGGCTAAAAGAAGAAAGAGAATGCAGGCCGCCCGTACGGAGAGAAAATCTTTGGCATAGACACAACTCAAAACGGCCAGCGTCGCAAAGATCAGAAAAAGGATTCCCCGAAACTGGCCAAAATCCGCTTCGCCCAAATTCCAAACATGCCAGAGAAACCATCCTCCCGCCACCGCCATGAGCACCCAGGCAGCCGTTTCCGAACGCGGGAACCGGCGGGTCCAGTACCGCACCTGCTCGTGCCCCGAAACAAGAACGGCTCCGGTAAGGAGAAACAAAAACCCGAGAAAATAAGTTGCCAAGGAGAGAGACATACGCGCAGGAGAACAGTTTTATTGAGAATTCCCCGAGGTGAGAGCAACCTCGGCAGAAACCTCACCTTCAGAAATAACCGGCTCTCCATACAAGGCGCTTACCGTGGCCCGTTCGATACGAATCGGGAGCAAAGTGCCAATCAAGCGATCCTGGGCCGGGAAGTGAACAACCCGATTTCCCCGGGTCCGCCCCATAAAGGCATCGCCCTTTCGGCTGGGTCCTTCCACCAGAACCTCTTGCGTCGTGCCCACCAAAGACTGGTTCCGGCGCAAGGAATTTTCGTGCAGCAACTGCAGAAGCCTTTGGTTCCGCTCCTCCTTGACCTCATCGGGCAAATCCCCTTCCATTTCGGCCGCTGGTGTTCCACTGCGCGGGCTGTATTTGAAGATGTAGGCCATATCGTAGCCGACTTCCTCAAAAAGATCGCAGGTTTCCTGAAAATCCTCCTCCGTCTCCCCCGGAAAACCGACAATGATGTCGGTGGAAAAATACATGTCCGGCACACTGCGACGGAGACTGGCCACGATGTCCAAATACTTTTCCCGCGAATAGGGCCGATTCATCGCCTTGAGAATGCGGTTGGACCCCGATTGCAAGGGCAGATGCACGCACTCGCACAATTTGTTGAGACGGCGAAAGGCGTCGGCCAGATCCTGGCGAAACCCGCGCGGGTGCGGGGAGGTGAAACGAATGCGGTCAATGCCCTCAATCTTCTCAATTTCCTCGAGAAGTTGCACAAAGGCGCCCTTCCCGTCCTTGCGGGGAATCACCCCTTGGCCGTAGCTGGTCACGATCTGCCCCAGAAGAGTGACTTCACGGGTTCCCCGGGCGGCCAATTCCTCCACTTCGCGGACGATTTGGGGAATCGGGCGGGAGCGCTCGCTCCCCCGGGTTTTGGGAACGATGCAGAAGCGGCAGGCCATGTTGCAGCCCTGCATGATGGAGACAAAGGCGGAAACCTTCCGGCTGCCTTCCAAATGTTCTTTGATTTCGTTTTGGGACCCTTCTTCCTCCTCCAAATCGACAATCGAGGAGGGCTTGGGAATTCCTTCCTCACGCTGGGATTTGAGTTTCTGCAGATACTCCGGAACGTGGTGATAGCGCTGGGTGCCGACGATGAGGTCCACATCCGGCAATTGATCCAACAGCGTGGCCCCCCGGTTTTGGGCCATGCAGCCCATGAAGCCAATAATGAGATTCGGGTTTTCCCGTTTTCGCTTGGCCAGATAGCCCATTTTGCCGATAGCCTTTTGCTCGGCCTGATCCCGCACGCTACAGGTGTTCAACAAGATGACATCCGCCTCCTCCTCCCGGTCCAGAATGGTATACCCCTTCTCGCGCAGCATGGACGCCACCGCTTCCGAGTCGCGCTCATTCATTTGGCACCCATAGGTCTTGATATATACCCGATTCATAGAAAAAAGGATTCATTTTAAAGAACCAACCCCACGGGTCAACCCCACATACGCACTCTCGGCAGGCCTCCTTATTTCTGTAATTTGGCTCATTCGGACAAATTCCGCAGGTGGTTAGTTCTCTTGGAAGGGAAAGCATAGGTCGGGCCGTTGGCGCTTGGGGCAGGTGGTTCTTTGGCTCCTTGGGCTGCGGCCAAGGCTGGGATGGCGCCGGGCCGTTGGCCCTGCGAAGGGTCAGGAGTGTTGCGTGCAGAGACGTAAAGTCCTGTCGAGTCCTGAAGAAAAGTTGACAGTTTAGTTTCGTATTTTGGTTTTGGGTTATAGGCAAGAAGTTGGCCTTGCCAAAGGTATTTGGATGAGTTGAATGGGATGTACAGAAGGAGAGGATAGGGCCCT
>JAFIGF010000015.1 GCA_020831535.1 Opitutales bacterium
ACCCCGGCAATCCGCACCGGAGTGGAGGTATTCTTCAGCGAGTGAAAACCCCGTGTGGAAAAGGAGGCCCAAGCATAGAAGGGAATGCTAAGGGCAAAGATGGCCAAAATCGGTCCGGTTTCCCGTACACTTTCAGCACCGAATGCGCCCCATTGAAAAAGGGCCGTCACAATGGGTTCCCGCAAGACGATTAACCCCACACCGGCGGGAATGGTTACGACAAAAATCAGGCGCAGGCCCCGACGATACGCAGACCCCATCGCAGCCCAGTTCAGTTCGCTCGCATATCGCGATAACAGTGGAAAAATCACCGTGGCCACAGCAATGGCAAAAACCCCCAACGGCAACTCCATCAAGCGATTTGCCAGATACAAGAGGGAAACAGCAGCCTCGTCGAGCGAGAAAGCCAGCATACGCGAAACCACTACATTGACCTGAAAGATCGCCGTTCCCGCCAATCCCGGCACCATAAGCAGCGCCACTTGCCGCAAACGCGCCGAACCTTCAAACGAAAGCCTGGGTCGCCACCCTTCACGATAAAGCGCCCACGCGGGAATGAGAAATTGCAACAATCCTCCAAACAAAACACCGGCACAGAGAAACCCCATCCTTTGCCCTGGCGTCTCCCCCCACCATAAGGCTGCCCCCCCTAAAAAAAACAAGATGGAAAGGTTCAACCAGACCGCCGACAAAGCGGGAATGGCGAATCGTTGCAAAACATTCAACGCAGCCGAGACCATTGCCGCCAAGGCAATGAAAATGAGGTACGGAAAAAGAATCTTTCCCAACTCCGCACCCTCATACCAACGTTCGGGCAAACCGGGCCAAAGGGGAATCAGAAAGAAAACCAATATCGCCAAACCACATAGGAAAATAGAGGTCAGTAAAAGCCAACTCATTACTTCGTTCACCAACTGCCAGGCACGATCTCTTCCCCGCTCGTGAAGTTCATCGGTATACACCGGCACCAAAGCAGCATTCAACGCCCCTTCGCCCAATAACCGGCGAAACAAATTCGGCAGCGTGAAGGCAAAGATAAAAGCCGAATGTAACGCCGAAGTCCCAAAGACCGCAAAGGTAAGAATATCCCGCAGCAACCCCAACACCCTCGAAAGAATGGTCGCAAGGGAGACAATACCGATACGAAGAAGGTTTCTGGACATGCGGTCATTTCGAAAGGTTCTTCCCCCAATGGCAAGCTCAGGCTTCTTCCACCGGAACAATTTCCCTCATATCTAAAACACGGTCATCGGTTCATAAGGATCCGCCATTTACTTCCCCTTCCACTCTTCACCGAAAAGAAGACTTAATATCCTCACCAATGCGGCTCCAGCATAAGGGTTGTTTCCTTCCCATAAAACCGTCTGTCGGCAGGCATTTTCGCGGAGCAGGGATTCCTCCTGCACCACCAGCGAATAGCCCTCCGGGGCCTCAAGCAAGGGCCGCCATCGCACCGGCAAACCATACCAGGTAAAATCAACCTCCCACCCCGCCACCTTGTCGGGAATCCTCTGCCCTTTAACCAGTGATGGATACCGTTCGAGAAAATCAGGAAGCCCTTCATGCGCAGTCCGAACAGAAAACGCGACCGTTTCCTTTTGCAGAAACTCATCCACCGTACGAATCCGTCCTTCGCGAAAGTCCTCGTAAAAGGCTAGCGGGTCAAACCCAACCAAATTCATCCCGTTAAACCGCCCATGGCGATTCGGCGAAGCAAAGTCACGAGCATCAAACCACCACTGAAAATTATCGGTCAAACGCACCCCCATTTCAAAATGCAAATGAGCCCTTTCCTTTGGAATAGTGTATCCGCCTGCAGAGCGGCCGAGAATTCCAATGGTCTCCCCAGCTTCCACCTGGGCCCCGGGGCGAATCCCCTCCTGAACGGAGCGCATATGCCCGTAAAGAGTGTAAATCCCCGGCTCCACCCTAGGATGTTCCAACACAATATAACGCCCAAAACTACTGTGCCCAGCCGTCTCGTTGACATGTACCACCACTCCCGGCAAGACCGCAAAAACCCGATCCAAAGCCTCCCCCCGGGCATCCCACCGGGTCGCCTTCAAATCTACTCCCTCGTGAAAACGATTACCGTTGTTACGAACACAACCAAACAAAGCCGAACGCACCAATCCCGTACGGGTAGGTTGCAAAAAATTCTCCGGGTCCTCCCCCCGGGCCCAGGCCGGATTCCCAGTCGGCCAATGCAGCGGCAACGACATCAGCGAGAGATTTCCCAGAACCCCGCAAAAAATAAAAACGAAAAACACACGAAAACGAGTCATTCTCTACTCCAATACCCAAACCCCCACTAGGAGCAAGGACATTCCTACCCTTGGCACGGCTCCTAAAGGAAAAAAAAACGCCTTCCAACCACTGCCATTCGCGCGGAAACCAAACAAACATATCCAAACAAATATGCCACCCTACGACTCCAAAGTGTTACCTATGTATTGAACCAAAAGTGTAACCTATGTCCTGGTCTTACCGTCTTACCCTTACCCTTTCTTAATTGCTTCGCCGTCTTCGACCTTAATTGCTACCGCCGCATTCGCCGAAGTCCCGCCTGATCCCCCGCCTCTGTCCGTAAACTATGCTCAACATCAAAAAGTACCCTCTCCAACCCATAATCATCGATTCGCAGGCGAGTACGAAAACGTCCGAGAAAATCCGCCCCAGCCCGGGGTTCCTCAATCTCCAACATATACTCTGCATACCGCCCGACCATTCCCCGAAGCAACATCCCAAGCTCTTCATGATTGATCAAAAAACGCTCCAAAAGCGTTCTTCCCCGACGCTCTTCACCCGCTTTCCGCAGAAAACGAGCCCTTTCCCACAAAACATTTTCCGCCAAGTCCTGGCGCTCCCGTACCACCAGGCCCGGAAAATCACGGAAAAGCTGGGCCGCTTCCGAAAAACGTTCGGCCTCTGCCAGAAGTCTGGCTTGGTTTTGCGTAACGATGAAAAGTTGATCCGGGTAATTCCTATAGGCCTGCGCCTGCCGCTCATACAAACCTGCCAAAAACGATTGATCAGGATGGTTTCGCAAAAGCCGTGCCTTCCCCTTCCAAGCATCCCAAAACAAAGGCAAGTCGCGTGTCACCGCGCGTAAACTCTGGTACGCCCCACGAGACTCCCCCAACCTCGCCAGCGTTTCACCAAGGCGATAGCGAGCCAGACTCTCGCTAACCCCACCGCCGCGAAACGAACGGGCCGTGGAAAGGGTCACGTCATGGTCCGACATTCGCCGATTCGTTTGAGGATTGATGGTGTGACCTATCATGTATTCATCATACTCATACCGGCCCACATCCATTTCCCAGCGATCCTCATCCCGCATAAACCCCATCCAGGCATGGCCCCCACGAACCCCCATCCCAGTAAAAATCATCGCCGGAATTCCATTCGCCCTGGCCGTCAAGACAGCATAGTACCCCTGATCCGTACAAATCCCTCCCAAGCGCTCAATCTTCTCCAAACGGTACTCCCCATGGGGCCAATTATACACCGGACCGGACGCCCCTCCGGGCCAACGGGCATTGTCGTAGCGAATCGCCGAATACCGATCCCCCCAACGGGTTCGCGTTCCACGGACATTCCGCTGAGCCCACTCCAACTCACTGACTGGCACCGGGGTGTCCACCACAAAAGTCAAAGCGGTGACACTTAAGCGGTCATAAGGCATCCGCGATCCCCGGTCGGCATACAAATCCCGGAAGAATCCATAACGACGGAGTAAATCCCTCTGATACGGCAAAGCCTGCCCTTTTTGACGGTGCAACGGCGGGCGGCGGGATTCATCCCAGACCACCGCCATGGCCATCACCAAACGGTCAAACCTCTCCGAACCATCCGGGTCATGAGCGATCAAGCGGTCCAAAATATGTGCCACCTCGGGCCAGTGGTCATCCCGATCCAAGGATTCGGAAAACATTTGCAAGCGATCAGCCGAACGAAAGAGCCACTCCATTGTGTCCGGATGCAGCGGCCGCAACCTATGACAATCTTCCAAAAATCGGAGAGTATCCACCAAAGCAAACCATTCTGGTTCTTCCAGCGCAACCCTCTCCTCGTCAGAAAAATTCCGCTGGAGAAGGTTCTTCAAGGCGGCGACAAATTCCTCCTCCCTCTCCTTCTCCAAAACCTCAAAGATCAGGCTCCGCCAAGCATTCCAATCCTTTAACGAGGGTATAATCTCCGCCGACAGAAGGCCCTTCGGTGCCTCCTTCCCGGTTTCCGCAAACTCCCGTGCCCCGACCCCAGACCCCGTAAAGGAAAAAAAAACCACTGTAAGAACCAGGAGACAGAATTTCCGCATTGGTTTCATTACAGTTTACCAGCGAGATAATTTTGCAGATAAAAAAGAGCGTCAATCACCAGCGAATGCGTAATTTCACCATTCCGGGCTCTTTCAAAAACCTCTTCCACCGACATCGTAAGAATTTCCATTTCCTCATTCCCATCCCACGATAGTTCCCCCGTATCCTCAACATTCTCAAAAAGCACCAAGTGGCAGCGATTCGATTGGATTGCCGGATTGGGATGCACCGATGCCAGAATCTGCCCCCGCTTCCCGCAATACCCTGTCTCTTCCAGAAGCTCACGCGCTCCCGTGGTCACCGGATCCTCACCGTCTTCCATCACCCCGCCGGGAATTTCCAGACTGATCCCTCGCGTTCCAAAGCGAAATTGCCGGACCATGACCAGTTCCTTTTCCGGCGTTAGCGCCAAAACATTGACCCAACCCGGACAGTGCATCACGAAAAAATCCCCTTTCCGCTGCCCATCCGGATGCACCCAATGCTCCCTTGCCACCGCAAAAACCCGACAGTCCGCCTCCGTCGCCGAAGAGAGTTTTTTCCAGTTCAAAGGGTTTACCGACTTCATTCTAAGAAAGGTTAAGGAATTTGGATCTCTTGTCCAATCTGCAAGCGATTCGGGTTCACTCCCGGATTAGCCTCTTCCAAATCTTGCACGCGGACCTCGTATTGCCGCGCCAAACCAGAAAAGGTATCACCCGATTCAATGACATGAATCCGTCCTTCACCAGAACGCTCTTCCCCATTTTCCCCTGTCGAACGTTCCTCCCCTTCCTCCACTATCGGAGTCGCCTCCTCCAAAGCACCCACCCGTCGTTCGATATCGCCCACCGTTTCGGCCAGCGCACGAAGGTCTCGTCGCTGCACCTGCAACTGCTCGTTTACCCGATTACCCATCGTTTGCAGAACTCTCTGCACCTCCGGCAGAAGTCCCTCCACCTC
>JAFIGF010000025.1 GCA_020831535.1 Opitutales bacterium
TGGGCATGCGGACCCGCCCCAGCACGTCGGTTTTTAAAATCAGGCTTTCTTCGTTCGTCGTAGATGTCATAGCCCATCAGACTACGACACTTACGATCTCTTTGCAGAGTTCAACCCGACGGTGCTTGGCATGACGCTTACAGTGATTTATCCCCTATTCATGGAGGAGGATTGATCTCGAAATCTATTTATCAAATAGATGGCGAATTTGCACATTTTTACACGGCAATGGAAACGCGCGACCTGTCCCCCTTTGGAATATGGGACGAGTATGTGCAAAGGGCCAGAAAAGTGAGCGCGCTATTATTCGAGTATTTAGAAGAGGAATAAAAGTGATATGACCCAAGGACATAGGTCACCTATGCCTCGAAAAAACCGAAGGAGAGGAAACGGAGTCCGATCTGCGGATAATCATGAAAATTGAATATACGATTTACAGATTTCATTCTTATGATAAACTACAGGTATGTTTCAGCGAGAATTGGGCAAGAAGGTCATAGATTGGGCAGGGCAGTATCCTGTGGTGACGATTACTGGGCCGCGTCAGTCGGGGAAGACAACTTTGGCGCGAGCGCTTTTTCCTGATCACCGTTATGTTTCTTTGGAGGAATTGGATCAGCGTAGGTTTGCCCAGGAAGATCCGCGCGGTTTTTTGGAGGACTGCAAGGCCGGGGCCGTAATTGATGAGATTCAGAATGTCCCGGATTTGCTTTCCTACCTGCAGGGAGAAGTTGATCGAGACGACCGTGCCGGGCGCTTTATTCTTACGGGGAGTCGCCAGTTTGAAATGATGGAAAGCGTGAGTCAGTCACTGGCCGGGCGGACCGCAATCGCCCGGTTGATGCCCCTGGCCTTCTCGGAGCTTCCCGACTTGAGGGCCGATTCATCCCCCGAGGCCTTGATTTTTAAGGGATTTTACCCCCGCATCCATGACCGCGAACTCGTTCCTGAGGAGGCGTATTCGTTTTACGTTTCCACCTACTTGGAGCGGGATGTACGACAGATGTCCCAAGTGGCCGATCTTGCCACCTTTGGAAAGTTTTTGCAGTTGTGTGCCGGCCGTTCCGGCCAACTCCTCAATCTCAGTGCCTTATCCAATGAATTAGGTCTGACGCATCCGACCATTCGACGGTGGGTTTCCATTTTGGAGGCGAGTCACATTATCAAGCTGCTCCAACCTTGGCATACGAACATGGGAAAACGGCTGGTGAAAACGCCTAAGTTGTATTTCATTGATACCGGCTTGGCGTGTTTTCTTTTGGGAATTGAGAAGGCGGAACAGATTCGGTCTCACCCATTGGGCGGGGCCTTGTTTGAAAATATGGTGGTGGCGGAGGCTTTGAAGCAGCGTTTCAATGCGGGACGTCCGGATAACCTCTTTTTTTACCGTGATCATCCGGGCAACGAGGTCGATCTTTTATTGAATTATGCCGATGGACAAGATGGATTCGAAATCAAGTCCGCCCGCACCATCAGCCCGGATTTTTTTCGGGGCCTGGATGTTTTTGCACGCGATGGAGGTTCGCTCCGCACCCGGGCCATTGTTTACGGTGGAACTTCATCCCGCCTTGAGCGGGAAACGCAAATCGTGCCTTGGCACCAATTTCAGATTCATTCCTGAGGGTAGTTGGGGAATGCTGTTTTAAGGGTCAGGACTTTTTTTCACAAGACAGTCTAAGGGGTTAGGCCACGAAATCGTAATTTTTCTGCAATTCCCGCCCTTCTTTCGGAGACAATCGATCTTCTGATTTTCCCGTGCCGATAGGCACTTTGGACTGCGGCAAGCCTCCCCGACTGCGCTTCGCTTGTAAGTACCGCGACGGCATTGCGCAAGCGCAAGCCCTACAGAAGGATAGGGACAAATCCAAGGACAGGTCGGAGGTCAGTACCGCCCCCAGCGGAGCTGGAATATGCGATTAAGAAACTCGCGGGATCGAAGTGTTCCGCGCAGCCGCTTCCGCCTTCGCTAAAGCTACGGCGCGACAGGGAAAGCGGCGCGCGGGGTGGTGGGGCGTCTCTTATGTCCCTGGCTTGAAGCACTCCGCGCAGGGACACGAGGTCCCCGCTTGGGCCAACCGCGAACGGGGGCCTTGTGCTATCTGTTGAGCCCCAGCGAAATCCCGCTCAGCGGGTAATGAGCGAAGCGAATCGGGAGGCGGCCGTCCGGTGTTGTGGGGCGTCTCTTATGTCCCTGGCTTGAAGCCCTCCGCGCAGGGACACGAGGTCCCCGCTTGGGCCAACCGCGAACGGGGGCCTTGTGCCCCTGAGCGCAATGCTTCTGAAAACGGAAATGTCGCCCCTTTTCGACAGCGAGCGGGGACTTCATGTCCCTGCGCGCAACACTCCTGAGGCCTCGGAAACACCCTAGTCTCACACGAGACCAATCTCCGCTTCGTCCTGTCTCTTTTTGGTCTTTTTTGTAGGGCCTCCATTTGGGGAGCGCCGCCCGGGAAGATTTACGCTCCCGCCAGAGGTTTACGCAGGCCATCGCAAATGGCGTTTCCCTTTGAAACCCTGCGACCGCCCGCACCGTGACGGCATTGCCCAAGCGCAAGCCCTACAAGTAGGATCGGAACCGTTGTTTCCAAATCCCAAGGAAAGAAATCACCACTCAGCGTAAGTTAGGTTCAATTCTTCCTTCACACAATCAGCATGGCATCGCCGTAGCTGAAAAAGCGGTAGCGTTTGGCGATGGCCAATTCGTAGATCTCCCGCCAGCGAAGAAGGCCTTTGGTGTCACCGGGGTCAAGAATGGCCGCTAATAAACAGAGAAGGGTGGACCGGGGAAGGTGGAAGTTGGTGATCAGCGCATCGGTCAAATGAAAAGGGGTCGGGGGATAGAGAAAGAGTCCTGCCTCGGAGGCAAAATCGGCAGTCCCGAACTCAACCGTATGTCCCCCCGCCCGGGCATAGTCCTCCAGCGAACGAACCGCCGTGGTTCCAATGGCCACCACGGGCTGTCCCTGTTCTTTGGCCCGCCGCAAATCACTCCGCGTTTGGGCCGGAATTTCATACCATTCCCGGTGCATTTCATGCTCTTCCAGGCGCTCGGAAACGATGGGCCGAAAGGTGCCTTCACCCACATGCAAGGTGACTTCGGTAAATTCATGTCCCTGATCCTCCAACTGCCGTAAAAGTTTAGGCGTGAAATGCAAACCGGCCGTCGGGGCCGCCGCAGCCACCGTTTTTTGCGGATCGGCAAAAACGGTCTGGTACCGCTCCCGGTCAAGATTGTCCCGGTCATCGGCTTTTTCCCGGCTGATGTAGGGAGGGAGCGGCATCTTTCCGATACGACGGGCCAGCGCGGTTACGCTGTCGTCCTTTTCCAAATGAAAACGCAAAAGTTTTTCTCCCGCCGCCCCATCGGCCAGAACTTCCGCGGAAAATTCTCCGGAAAGGGCAAAGGTACTCCCGGGGGGCAGCTTGCGGGCGGGTCGGGTCAGGGCATGAAAGGTCAACGGTTCGCTGCCGGGGCGAAGAAGCAAACATTCCACCTGACCCCCGGTCGGTCGCTGTCCAAACAAGCGGGCGGGCAGAACGGTGGCGTTGTTGCGAACCATAAGACTGGAAGAGGGCAGGAAGTCCCCGATGTCACGAAAAAGGGCGTGCTCGATTTTTCCGGTACTGCGGTCATAGACCAGCAGTCGTGACTCGTCGCGCTGGGCGGCGGGCGTTTGGGCAATCAGGTCCGAAGGGAGGGTGAAGTCGAATTGGCTACTGTCCATGGTCCTTTGGGGGAGGCAAAGAGGTCTTCTGACGCGGGTGATAACGGGCGTGGTCGCTGAGCAGCCGCTGGTCGTCAACCGAAGTGTAAATTTGGGTGGTGGTGATGTCTGAGTGGCCCAGCAATTCCTGGATGGCGCGCAAGTCGGCGCCTCCGCGCAGGAGGTGGGTCGCGAAGGAATGGCGCAGGAGGTGAGGTTTGACCGGTTTTTCAATGCCCGCCAGACGGGCATATTGGCGAATCAGTACCCAAACCGTCTTGCGCGACATCGCTTGGCCGCGGTTGCTCAGGAAAATCGCGCTGTCGGTGGTGCTGCGGACAAAGGCCGGGCGACCGTGGTCCAAGTAGCGGTTGAGGGCCGCAATGGCCTGACGCCCGATGGGTACCGCTCGTTCCTTGGACCCCTTGCCGTACACCCGCAAATACCCGCTCTCCAAATCAATTTGTTGCAGGGTCAGGTTGGCCAGTTCGGAAACCCGCAAGCCACTGCTGTAAAACAATTCCAAAAAGGCCCGTCCGCGCAGTCCGTGGGGGGTTTTTTCATCGGGGGCGTTGAGCAGGGCATCGACCTCTTCGACGGTCAGAGTTCCCGGCAGTGGACGAACAACCTTGGGGGAGGCGAGCAGGGTGGTCACATTTTTCGGTAGAAGCTCTTCCTTGACCAGATACGTGGCAAAGGATCGCAGGGCGGTAAGTTTGCGGGCCAGTGAACTGGCGGCGTAGCCCTGTTCGTGGAGTTGGTAGATCCAGTCGGTCAAATGAGGGCTGTCCACGGCCTTCCAGGAGCCTACTTTTTGGCTGCGCAAAAAGGTGGCCGCTTGACCCAAATCCCGTGCATAGCCTTCAATGGTATGGGCCGAAAGCCCCTTTTCCAGTTCCATGAACGCCAGAAAGTCCTCCACCTCGGGTATGAATTCCGGGGGGCAAAGCTTTTCAAGGGGAAGGTCGCGTGGCATGGTGGAGAGGATTCAAAGGGAGATGAGGGGAACTGACAAGACTATGCCTCGAATTTGGTGAGCCTTTTGTGCTTTCTGCGCTTTACGCCAACCCTAACCTTCGTTTTTCTAGGTACATGCCCAACAAAATCGATTTTACCCGTGTTGAAAAAGTTCTCCGTCTAAACCTCGATGAAGAGGATACCGTAAACCGCATTCTCAAACAGCTTCGGGAGGAAGAGGAAGAGCAGGAGGAAAAGAAGCCCCGCGTCAAACGCCAGTTTGTCATTATGATTTCCGATCCGGAAGAAGAATTGCCGCAAAAGGATCTGGTCGGCTGGGTTTTGCAGATTCCCGAGGAAGACAGTCCGACGACTGCCGAAGAGCGTTTGATTAAAGCGTCCTACGACTTCAATGCCAGCCCCCGCGGGCGCAAATTGCCGGTTATGAGCGTCGGCGAGGCCTGCGAGAATGTAACGGCCAAGTTTCTCAAGGAATACAATCTGGTGGTAAAGACCAAAACCCCGGTTCATGTACAGGTCACCCGCAATGAGTTGCCTGCGGACGAGGGTGGCGCCGAGTTTGTCATCGAGAAAGAATAAAACATGAGCGGGGACGATGCCTTTGCCCAGCAGATGGCCCGTTACCAACGGGCTCTTCCCGACACCTCGCAGGCGGCCTTTGTGGCCCCCGATGCGATCCTTACCGGGGCCGTTACCCTCGGGGTCCGTTCCAGTGTTTGGTATGGTTGCATCTTACGGGCGGATTTGGAGAAAATTGTCCTTGGGGAGGAAAGCAATTTGCAGGATGGGGTCGTGGTGCACCTGGCAGATGACTATGGCGTCCATGTTGGCGCCCAGTGTTCGGTAGGGCATCGTGCTATCTTGCATGCCTGTCAGGTCGGGGAGGGCAGTTTGGTCGGCATGGGAGCTATCATCATGGACGGGGCGGAGATCGGGGAGGAATCAGTGGTCGGTGCCGGGTCTTTGGTCTTGCAAAAATTCACTTGTCCCCCCGGTTCCCTTGTCTTGGGTTCCCCCGCCCGGGTGGTACGTTCCTTGACCCCCACCGAACGTAAGGCCAATCGGAAACTGAGCGCAAAGTATGTCAAACTGGCCGCCGAACACCACCGCAGGGTTGCCTCAAAGGCCTGAGGTCAAAGGAGGATAGCGGCCCGCCATTGGTAAGCGCTTATTTTATTTAAAAATATGGGTTTTCGGGTTATCCCGTGCCGCCAGGCACCTTGGACTACCTTTTGATAAGCTCAAGGTGCCTGCGGCACGAAGGGAGTCCCTTTCATGGTTTGCCGGACCGGTATATTCGACGGCGGAGCCGTCTTTGGAGTGCGCCAGCCTGCTGGCGCTTTCCGTGAGCTAGCCCTGATGGCGAACCGTTAGGTTCATGAAACACCGCAGCAGGCTGCGGCTGGAGAAAGCGGCAAGAGCTTGCCGCAGTCCAAGGTGCCTGCGGCAC
>JAFIGF010000026.1 GCA_020831535.1 Opitutales bacterium
TTAATGGTTTAGCTGGCATGTGCGCAACACTCGGTAGTTATTACTGGTTAGGTTTTATAACATCCGGACTTTCACCGGATCAGAGACGCCTTGCTTCGCTCGGCGCACGAACGTCGAGGTCAGGAGCCGGTACCGGAAGCCGGGGTTCGCTGACACGAGAAGGGTTGAAGATTTAGGGGATTATCGCTCATCTCAGGGCACGGTACCGGTTTCCTGCACCGTCTTGTTCAGCTCTGCCTCTTCGGTTCGTTTAGCAGCGTATTCGCAGAGTGGACTTGAGTATTCGTAACATCCTATTCTTATGGTTACGCTCTCGCTTCTATCTGCGAGGACAGTTAAAGTACTTGCAAGATTGCGGCACTCTCTGAGGATCAACATTTCAATGGCGTAAACAGCTACAGATGCTGATTCATGCTGAAGGAGTGCTTGAATATCATCATCTTCAATTTCCGTTTCTAATGCCAATTTCTTGTATAAATCGTATTCAGGAAGGATCTTTGAAGAGAATCCAACGGGTCCAATAAAAGAAGTATTCGAAAGACTCCAAAGGCGTGTTGCATCCGATAGGGAAACCCGTTTGATTTTTTTCAGCGCTCGAATCATCTGCAGACGAAGAATGTAGCGCTTGATATATTTCATTTCTTGCTGAACAAGTTATTAGATCATTTTGAGATATTCTTCCTAAGTCTGGTAGGGGTCAAGATGTTTCCGGTAGAAAACTTGTTTCGTCAATTACCTATCATCCTCTGAGTAATGATAGGTTTATTGTCCTATCCTGCGATCAGGCCAATGTTGGAAAGTTGTTTCCGCTCAAGTTGATATCACCGATTCACTGCGTTCGTTTCCTTGCGGCGGGAGTGTAAGCATATTCCTGCGGCCAGTTCGGCCTGTTCGGCAAGCTCACCGCAGGCGGGACACTGTGACTGATTAAATTTCAATTAGGGTGAGTTCGGGAAAAAGGCGGTAATCCGAAGGGTTGCCTGTGAAGAGGTGGGTGATCCCTGCGGAAATATAGGTGGCGGCAAGCATGGTGTCGAGGAGGCGCTTTCGACCGAGTCGGTGTTGGCGCATCAGGGTGAAGAATAGGCTCTCAGCATGGTTGGAAGGAACAGTGTGTACAATATCCGAAGCATCCCAGTAGGCTTGGGCCATGGTCAGCGCGCTTTCAATCGGCAGCGGTTTTTCAAAACGGCGGGCATCGGTCACCACGTGGATGAATTCTGTCAGCACCTGGGGTGCGAGGGCAAAATTTCCGCCTTGGTCAGCATGTCTGTCCCGGGCGGCCACTGCGGAAGGACGACCAGGATGTTCGCGAAGGCAGAGCCGCACCAGAAAATCAGTATCGATGCCCGCGGTCATCCAGCATGTCCTCCAATAGGTCCCCTTTGTCAGGGCGATGAATCTTTTCCACGGATAACGGTGGGATCGTGCGGATTCCCGGGCGTTTAACCTGATTCCTTTTCTTTATCGTCTCGTGAAGAGACTCCGCGACAATATCTTTTAATTTGCGGCCTTCAAGAGCCGCCATGACCTTGAGATCGCGTACGATCTCATCGGGGATCTCCAAGCTCGTTTTCATTTTTAAGTATTTACGGAATTTCTTAAATATGTCAAGAGTTGTCTAAGCAAGGAGAGCGAATACTCTTGTCGTGGGTGCCCTATGGGCGGCGAAAACCACAACTGAAAACCAATCAACATGAATTTGTCTTTAGGGCAAAGGGACCCGTAAAAAAAGCCGCTAAGTGTTTGTCTTAGCGGCTTTGCGGCGATTTGAAAATGGAGCCGGTGGCAGGACTTGAACCCGTAACCTACTGATTACAAATCAGTTGCTCTACCAATTGAGCTACACCGGCGGGAGAGTTTTTTACTATAGGGAAATTATTGGCGTGGTGTCAATCCCCGCCACAGGCGAATCATTCTTCTTTTGCCTCGTCGTCTTTCGGTTTTACCCAAAGGCTTTCCGCCTCATTCCATGAATCCGGCATCGATTCTTCATCGGCAAAAAAACGCACCGATTCGGGCGGTTCATAGATGCCACGTTCGCTCCCGAGGACCAAGTGCGTAACCGGTTTGGGGGAACCTTCGAATTCATGGGAGGCTTGGAGTTCGTCCAGGGCCATGCCGACCATCGCATCCGGAGGTGGACTTTCCAATCGGTAGAGGGCGAGGTACTTTTCTCCCGTCGTCCGGACTTCAAGGATCTCCAAATCGTAGCCAAGGGTCCGGGCCGTCAGTTCAAGGGTGATCTTCATGGTTTCTGGGGTTGGTTCGCCGGTGTCTTCGGCATGGACGCAGGCGGCAAAGAGCGAGAGGATGGCCAGCGGATAAAGTGTACGGAGTTTTTGCAGGGAAAAAAGTCTCATGGTTGGAAGGAAATTTGACCGTTTCTACAGGGATTAGTTCAAAGAAAAAACAGTGAGAGAAAGATCAGTGGGGCTCCGAGAAGAACCGCCAAAGCAATAAAAAACAGAGACATCTTTTTCTCTCCGCGGGGAAGAAACCAGGCAAAGGCTACGCCAAGACTGAGCAGCAAAAAGGTGAAGCCCAGACTGGAGGCGAGGAGGAAATGTCCGATGCTCATGGCTTTCCTTTACTCCTCCAATTGGTTGAACCAAGCTCTCGCAGGTTGCGGAACCACCATTTTTTCCAACTGACTGGCATAATCCTCCACCGGGGTCTTGCACTTTCCCGCGAGGGGATGAAGGTCCAGCCGGAGGTCGGAGGTACGGCCTTCGGGATCTTTTTGGACCAAATGCTCCGGCAAGCCAAAGTGGCGACGGATTCGGTCGGCCATTTCCCATCGGCTCAGCGGTTCGGCTCCGGCCCAGTGGTGAATTCCGGCAACATCATTGCGTTCCAGCAACTCGACCATCAGGGCGGCGACATTCTCCGCCGACACCGGTTGCCGGATATCCTGATCGGAGAACACGGTGGGGATTCCTTGCGCCCATTGGGCAAAGAGCTTCTCGTGAACACTTCGCGTCCCGCGGGGGCTGTTTCCGGTGAGAATGGGAATGCGCACCACCGTGGCAAAGGCTGGGGCGGCCCGGCAAACCGCCTGTTCGGAGGCGGCTTTGGTTTCGCCATAGAGATTGGTCGGGTTCGGGCGGACGGTGACTTTCGAAGGGCCGGACTCTCCGGAAAACACCAGATCGGTCGAAAGATGGAGAAAACGCGCGCTCAGATGGTGGGCGATCTGGGCCAGGGCCTCAGGTAGGAGGGTATTCAGCTGGTGAGCTTTTTCAGGATCCTGGTCGCAATCTGCCGGACTCGAAAGGGCCGCCGCGTTGACAATGGCGTCGGGGAATGTATCCAGAAGAAGGTTTTGGATGCTGAAATGATCCGTCAAATCCACTTGGTGGTAGCCGGAGAGAGCTTCCAGTTGACCGTCAAACGTGAACCCCGTCCCAATCACCGTATGGCCACGGCGGCGTGCGGCTTGGGCAAATTCGGCTCCAACGAGCCCCGAGGCTCCGGTAAGAAATATTTTCATGGGGCGTGGCTTGGTTCTTCCTGGTGAGGTTCTTGATCGGAGGATGAACGAATTCGCCGGTCCCTTTCAACAAAAAGTCCTCCTATCGCCAAAAGAATGGCCCAAAAAGCCAGGATGGCCGGACTGCGGAACGGAAAGTCGATGGATCCATAGGCCAAGAGAATGATAAGGCATCCGACTCCGAGGAAAAAGGACAGCGGGTACTGGGTCGCTCTGCGGTGGCCATAAATCAGCCTCACCCAAAAGCCGACCATAAAGAGCAGGGGCAGCATGCCGACGATGCCATTTTCGGCAAAATATTCCAAGGTATCACTATGGGCATGATCCCAGGTAATCTGGCGGACCTTGATCCCCGGTTCTCTTTCTTCGTACAGGTAGTGAACCCATCGGAAATTGCCCGCGCCAATACCCCAGATTCGATGGTCGTTGAAGATTTCCCAGGTTTCATTGATCGTTTTCAGCCGCGTTTCGTGGTCCGCCGCCAAGTGTTCGAAACGCAATTCATCCGGACGCTCGCCGAATCTCTCCCACAAACGATTAAAGTTGACTTGAGTCACCGCAAAATAACCTACCCCCAGGGCAAATGCCGCTACCAGTAGGGCTGCCACTTGATTGCTGGCCCGTTTTTGATGAAGGAAAAACACCTTCCAGAAATACACAATCACCAGCAAAACCATGAGGGCTGTTCCGGTCAGAAACCCTCCTCGGGAAAGTGTCGCCAGTCCGCTGAAATAGCTGGTCCCGGCCAGCAAAAGAAAAAAACCGCTGGGGTCGCTCCGGCGTAAGTGCGTTTTGGCTTCGTTTAAATAATACAGGGCCATGCCCCCTTGGAGGATAATGAGAAGATTGAAATAAGTCGCCCCGTGGTTGCTGTAAATAAAGGGTCCAATAAAGCGCGTCGAAGGCACCTCGATTGACCAAAGTAGTTTGTCAGGGCCAGTGAGAATCTGTAAGAGGACGACTATCGATAAACCAAGCCCTCCAAGACTCAGTAGCCAAGCCAGGAAAAGAAGCGAGCGGCGACGGGTAATGCCGCACCATAGCGCACAAACCGGAAACCACGCCAGACCCAGAATCAAGAGCGCCCGCCAGGCATTGCCCTGGTGAAAAGGAGCGCCCTCAACCCCAATTGGTGCCCATGTCGTATATTCTTTTTTGGAAAATAATCTCCATGCTTGGCCCGCCTCGGCATAAAACCAGGCCGGATTGGTGGTTTGCAGCAAAACGATCCCGGCATAAACCAATCCTGCCCAGAACACCGGAAACGTCGCCAGTCGTTGCAGCCCTCTCCACTTTATCGGATGATCGTTCCGTGGCCACAGGGAATACAAAAACAGGCCCACCGCAGGGATTAGAAAAAGCAGTTGGGGAAGAGGGCGGGTGGTGCCCATTGCCCAAAGCAAGCCACTCAGGTAAAGAAACAGGAAAAAGACCAAGCCCTTTTCCAGATTGGGTATGGGGGGGCGGCTTTTCTCCGGTTTGAAAGCCTCCCGGACGCTGATCCAGAGATTCTCCAGACTGAGCGGATTGGTTGCTTTACTATGCTTGATGAAGCCCATGGACACGTAGGTCAGTATAAGAAGGGAAAAGAGTAGGGAGCGGTTGACAAAAAGGTGGGAATATTCGATATCAGAGTCTTGATTGCAAGCGGTTTCCCTCTACACGGCAAGCCTGCTTGACCAAGCTCATGAAATTTTCCGACCTGATCAAACCCCATATTGCCAAACAACCCATTTACGAACCCGGGCGGCCCATCGAAACGGTCGCCCGTGAACTGGGGCTGAATCCAAAGGAAATTATCAAGCTGGCTTCCAATGAAAATCCCCTCGGGGCTTCACCGGGAGGATTGGCCGCAGCGCGGGAAGCGTTGCGGGAGGTGCATCGCTACCCCGACGGAGGTTGTTGGTTTCTTTTGGAAAAACTGGCCGCCCGACACCAACTGCAGACCAGCCAATTCATCCTGGGCAATGGCTCCAATGAGGTTATTGAACTCCTCGGACACACCTTTCTCAACGAAGGCGATGAAGTCGTCATGGGAACTCCGGCGTTTATCGTGTACAAACTGGTGACCCTCCTCTTCGGAGGCATTCCGGTGGAGGTTCCTTTGCAAAACCATCGCCACGACCTTGCCGCGATGCGGGCGGCGGTGACCAAACGGACCAAAATGGTGTTCCTCCCCAGTCCGAATAATCCGACCGGAAGCGCCAATGAGGCCGACGAGATTTTGGAATTTGCCCGCTCCCTCCCCGAGGGCGTGATCTTTGTCTTCGATGAAGCCTATGCCGAATACCTTTCCGAACCTCCGGACCTGCGCCCTTTGATCGAAGAAGGACGGTTGGTTATTTGTTTGCGGACCTTTTCCAAGATCTTCGGTTTGGCCGGTTTTCGCATAGGGTATGGCTACGGTCCGGAAGAGGGCATCCAATTGCTCCACCGGGCCCGCCAGCCTTTCAATGTCAATGCCATCGCCCAAGCGGCGGCCATCGGGGCGCTGGGAGACGAGGAATTTCTCCAGCGCAGCCGGACGGAAAATGCCGCCGGGTTGGTTCAATTGGAGAAGGGGATCGCCCGCTTGAGTGAGCACCACCCTGTGGAAATAGTGCCCAGTAAAGGGAATTTCGTTATGGTGAGAATTGAGGACGCCCTCACTTGCTGTGCCGCTCTGCAAAAGGCCGGCGTTATTTGTCGTCCTCTGGCCCCCTATGGGCTCACCGACTATCTTCGGGTCTCAGTGGGAACCGCGCCGGAAAACGAACGATTTCTCGATGTTTTGGAGGACTATTTTCAGTGAGTGAATTTTGGGAACTCTATCGGGAGGTGCTGATCTGGATCGGTTGTGGACTGCTCGCCATTGTCTTTCACTTTCTCTTTGTCCTGGCAGACTGCAGTCTCATCAAACTGCAATTTACCCGGTTTGCCTCCACCGCCATAACCCAGTTCAAGCAACGCCCGAAAATTGCTGCGATGCTTTTTCATAGTGGGGAAATTTCCCGGGTCATTCGGATGGGATGTCTGGCCTCGTCGGTGGCCTTGGGGCTCTTCTTCTTTCTTGCCCTGGAAGCCTTTTTTCAGGGACCCGGAAGCAGTATCACTCCGATGTGGAGGGCCGTGGCGTATCCCGTTGCTTTTCTGTTGGTCATTCTTTTTCACACTTTGTTTGGAGACCTTTTGCCCCGTTCGATGGGAATCCAAAACCCGTGCAAGTCACTGCGCTGGTCCGGTTGGTGGATCGGCCTGACCCGCTTTCTCGCCAAGCCCCTGGAGCTTATTCTTCTCGGGTTGTTGCAAAGAGTTCTTCCCCTGATGGGACTCCGCCCCTCCCCCGAGGCGGAAAGGCTCGATGCCGAGGTGCAAATCGCCAATCTCCTGCAGGAAGGCGAGGAGATCAGCCCTTTGACCGAAAAGATTCTGACTAACGCACTCCAGTTGCGTAAGCTCGTCGTGCAGGATGTTCTCCTTCCGCGAAACCAGATTCAGTATTTCGACCTGACCCGACCCGTAGAAGAGAATTTGGAAATTGCCCGCAAAACCGGGCACACCCGCTTCCCGCTTTGCGAAGGGGAGTTGGACCAAACCATCGGTCTCATCCACATCAAAGACATCTTTCGGGCCCGTACCGATCTCAAAACCCTGGACCTGAGGAAAATAAAAAGACCAGTCGTCACTTTCGGTCCCGACGATACCCTGGATTTTGTTTTGCAGCGCCTCTTGAAACAAAAGCTTCACATGGCTTTGGTCTCCGACGAATTCGGCGGCATTATTGGCGGCATTACCCTGGAAAATATTTTGGAGGAATTGGTGGGCGATATTCAGGATGAATTTGACCGCGAGGAAGAGCAAATCCGTCCCACCGGACAAGAGGGCGTGTTTCTGATCGACGGCCTTACCCCCATTCATGAAGTCGCCGAAACCTTGCAGGTTTCGTTGTCGGATGAAGAGGTCTCCACTTTTGGCGGCCTCATCATCTCCACCCTGGGCCGTTTGCCGCGCAAAGGAGAAGAGTGCCACCTGGGCCCCCTGCGAATCAAGGTAGAAGAAGCCGACGAACGCCGACTCAGCCTCCTGCAAGTCACCCTAGAGGACCCCTCGTCCGACGGGGAGTAACCATTCGAGCACGTGAAGGGCTACCGCGAAAACCTACCTTGGCGGGGAGCGCAATGATTTCATCCTTATCTCCGCAGTTGAATCGATCGGATTCGCATAATTTGCTAAAGAAAAGAACTTTATGAAATTTCTTAAATTTACCTCAGTAGGTGAATCCAGAGTATGTCCGTCAATGGATTTTCTGATTATCCCGTGCCGATAGGCACCTTGGACTGCGGCAACCTGTTGCCGCTTTCTCCAGCCGCAGCCAGCTGCGGCGTTTCCACCGAATCGGTTCGGCAGCAGGCTACCTTACGGAAAGCGGCAGCAAGCTTCCGCAGTCCAAGGACGGCTGCGCCGTCGAAGGGAGTGCCATCCTCCTACCGATAGGATCCCATTATTCAATTGCGGCGTTTAGGTTCATAGAGCCAACGAACGGTGCGGGTCAGTTTTGGCATAGTCATCCTGCCTGTAATGTAGTGGAGGACAAATAAGCAGTGCACATCCCGCCTCAGCACATATTATGCGTCAACTTGAGGACTGAAGGTCCGGGACTATCGCTCCTCATCCACGGGGGAGGAAAAGGTCTATTGTTTTCTCCCCCTTCCGTTGGCCTCGGGATGGCCGATTCATCTAAATGGCTTTTTTAATCTCAATAG
>JAFIGF010000045.1 GCA_020831535.1 Opitutales bacterium
CCATGGAACAAGGGGAGGAAGTAGAGGCCCCGCAGGAAGTCATGGAAGAAGTTGAGGTCACGGAAGTCCAACCCGAGGTGGAGGTGGATATTGATCGTTTGGCGGTGGACCCCCTTCATGATGTGGTCTTGCCGGAAATGCCTGCCGATACGCAAGCCGTACCGACTCCGCCCACTCCGACGGTTCCGACCGATGTAACCGATCGGGTTGCCTTCACCCAAGCTGCGACCCGTTTTACCGGAGGCATCTTTGGGTCAACAGAACAGGTCGATGGCAGTTTACAAGGCTATCTATTTGATCTCAAACAGGACCCGGACGAAAACTCCCGCCGAATCAATAATACCATTTTTGAAGATCATATCAGTGCATTTGTGCGAGACCACGATTGGGATCGCGATTGGCTTGAGGAGGAATTTTTCCGGGCGCCAAAATCGCTGAGCACTACGCAAATTTTCTTTCCCACCGTGCGAGCCGACGCGGGACCGGGCTTTTTTGGTGCGGGCGATGTGGTCGATGAAAGACAATGGATTGTGCATTATAAAGGCCGCTTTATGCCGCAACGATCGGGGAATTTTCGCTTAGTCGGCTATGCCGGGGAGGTGGTGATTGTTCGCTTGGATGGGGAGGTCGTTCTGGATGGTTCCCATCCTTGGTTGAGAACTCGAAATGCGTCGCCTGTTTATACCGAGGATCGTGGCCGAAGAAGCGGGAGAGCCAGGACCGCATGGCAGGAAGAGGGAGAAGAAGACCATGGGTACGACCATAAGGTTTTCAGCGGAGGACGCTGGAGTGACCATCGCCTGTATTATGGTGATGTTATGAATTTTCGTGAAGGCCAGATCATGGACCTCGAAATCCTGATTGGCGAACGTGGAGGCGGGGATTTCAATGCGTTTCTATTGATCAAGGAAGTGGGGGAAGAAATTGAAAAAGACGATCACGGACGGCCCATTTATGAGCTTTTTCAAACCATGCCCAGTGACCAGCATAAATCGATCGAGCCTTACCGTAGCCGCGACGGGCCGTATTTCAAGGTTGAGGGGGAGCTTTATACCCCGTCGGAGTCTGACGATTGATTCTGAATTCTATCCTCCGGGGTGCTCTACTGTGAGACGAAGGAGTTTCCGAGGCCTCAGGAGTGTTGCGCGCAGGGACATGAAGCCCCCGCTCGCTGTCGAAAAGGGGCGACATTCCCGTTTTCCGAAGCATTGCGCTCAGGGGCACAAGGCCCCCGTTCGCTTTTTTTGTCCCAAGCGGGGACCTTGGGTCCCTGCGCGGAGTGCTCCAAGCCAGGGACGTAAGACACGCCCCACCACACCGCGCGGGCCGCTTTAGCCGGCTGCGCGGAACACTTCAGCCCCGCTAAGGCGGGATTTCGCTGGGGCTCAACAGAAGTGAAGCCCCCGCTCGCTGTCGATAAGGGGCGACATTTCCGTTTTCTGAAGTATTGCGCTCAGGGGCACAAGGCCCCCGTTCGCTTTTTTGCCCCAAGCGGGGACCTCGTGTCCCTGCGCGAAGTACTTCTGACCCACGAGACCGCTAGCCACCTCACTCTTTCCTCCGAGCGGCCGCTTTAGCGGCGATCCTTAAAAGCTTCTAACTCTTATCGGAAACCGGTGGGGTGTGGTTCACTTGTTTAATCTGCCAGCGGTTTTTTTTCCAGCGGAGGGTGGTGATGGATCCATTGTCCACGGCGATCATTCCAAAGGAGCGATTGATCGGAAGGTTGGCTTCGCGGAGAATGATGTACGTCAGGATCGCCTTGATCGTTCCTCCATGGGAAAAAAGGGCCACCGGACCATTGGGTTGACCGGCCACTAAATCTTCGAGAAACGAACAGCAACGGTCGATCAAGGCTTTGCGGCTTTCGCCTTCGGGCGGGCCTTTTTCAAAGCTGGAATAATTCCAGGTTTTCATCAACTCCGGAAAGGTTTGGGGCCATTCACGGGAGTTTGTGCCTTCAAGGATTCCGTAATTGATTTCCCGGAGGCGTGGATCCTCGCGGTAGGAAAGTTGTTTTTGCTGACAAACTTTTTCGGCGGTGACCCGGGTTCTTTCCAGATCGCTGCCATAAATGGCGGCCAGGGGGCGGTCGGCGAAAAAACCGGCAATCGCCCCGGCTTCCTGGTGCCCTTGTTGGTTGAGAGGGATATCCGTCTGGCCCGCACAGACCTCCCGGACATTCCAGTCGGTTTGCCCGTGACGGACCAGATAAAGAGTAAAAATGTTCGCAGATGACATCGAAATAGTGGCGTTAAAGGAAAAAGATCAGGCTATGGCTTCTTTCCCCTTGGTGACAAGCCCTTGCTTGGGGGTGGCCTTTTCTTTGCCAGAGGGTTTCTTTTCACGGCGAACGTTTCACCTCGGGTCCAACGGAGATTGACCAGTGCAGTTGATTTAGTTTTGCTGGAACCGTGTTTCATGTCGTTCTATTTCAGCCGGAAATCCCGCAAAACACGGGGAATATTGGTCGTTTGTGTTCCATCACCGAATGCCGCTTGCATTTGATTCATCCGCTGGGGTTTCGCATTACCGATAAGCATTTGCGTCGCAGCGGGATGGATTATTGGTATGAGCTGGATCTTTGCGAACACGAGGATTGGGAGAGTTTTTGTCAGAGCCCGAAGGCCCCGAAACGTTTGTGGATGTTCACTACCAAGGCCACCAAGGCCCATTGGGAGGTTCCCTTCGCGCCGGAGGATGGATTCTTATTTGGCCGGGAAACCAGTGGTTGTCCGGAATGGCTTCACCGGGAAATCGGGGATGAGCACCGTCTGACCATTCCCCAGCCGAACCCCCGGGCCCGCTCGTTGAATGTTGCCAATTCCGTGGCGGTAGCGGTTTATGAGGCCCTGCGCCAACAAAATTTTCCTGCCTAGCGAATCGGTCCCCCCTTTTTCAAACCCTAATCCCTAATCCTAATCCTAATCCTAATCCCCAATCTGCAATCTAACGCGCCCTGAGCCAGTACTCACATTTTCGGTAGCTCTGTTCCGTATTCTTCTTGCTCTTCGTAGACCCGGTTCGCCGATGTCCTGCGGATGAGTCCAACAAGCATAGAAACGATTCGAACCAATTGGGCCTTTCCTTCCTCGGCACAGTTTATCCTTTTCTTTACTGCCAAGACATCAAGGCATGCGGCACACTCTAAAGCAGAGCCTCGAGCGATATCGAAAAATCGGCAACGATCCTTGTCGGTAAACTTCCCGTTTCCTTCTGCTAAATTCAGGGGTATCGATGTCGATGCCCTGTCCAGTTGGTTTGCAACGGCAAGACTCTTGGGAAGCTGCTCCAGAACTTCGTCTACCCAAGAAACGAATTGAATTGATGCTCGATAAACATCGAGTTTCTCATGGTCAAACGAGTGTTCCATTATTTGATAGTTGTACTTTTTTAAGTCGATGTCGATTAGGATTAGGATTACGATTACGATTAGGGATTACGATTAGGATTAGGAATATGAGCTGAAGAAGGATTACGGTTACTTAATCTTTTTGGGGTCTCATTCGGAAACCCGAAAAGGCCCTGCGCCAACAAAATTTTCCTGCCTAGCGAATCGGCCCCCCCTTTTCAAACCGTAATCCTAATCCTAATCGTAATCCTAATCCCC
>JAFIGF010000046.1 GCA_020831535.1 Opitutales bacterium
ATGTGGACTTTGCCCCGGAGGCTTTTGAGCATTTCACTAAAACTTCCTTTGGGGATCAGTTCCACGTCCTCGGAGAACATGGTGAAGATGCAGCGCATGAGGAACTCCGCCGCGAACTTGGGCTGGTGGCCGGATTTTTCCAGCGACTTGGCCAGCGCGGCGAGTTTGGCCGCCACGTCACGGGTGACGGCGGCCGTGCGGCGGGCGGGATCGAGGCTAAGGGGATCGGTCCAGACGAGGCGCAGGCGTTCCCGGATACCGGGGTCGCGCAGGTCGTTGAGCATGATCCGGTGGGAACGGGCGTTGGGGAAGGGGGTGTAGATGCCGCCGCTGCGGGTGAACTCGGAATAGAGTTCAATGCAGTGGCCGACGTCGGCGACGATGAGAAAGGGGGGACGGCCTTCGGTGGGGGGCAGGCCACGGACGTAGCGGTCGGCTTGGTTGCGGGCTTTGACGAGGGTTTCGTCCCAGGCCCGGCTGCCGCGAACGCCATGGCCCTTGCGGCGGCGGGCCTCGCGTTCGCGTCCGGCGTCGGAGAGCGCTTCCCGGGTTTTCTTTTCCACGCCTTGCTTCGTCTCCAGGACAAAGCAGCCGCGTTTGTAGCAGTCGATGTAGCCGTAGGATCGCGGGGTGGTGTCGCTGGAGAGGTTTCCGCTGAACTCGACCTGGCGCTCGAAGACGTAGGCGTTTTCGGCGGTGTCCGAACTGGCCGGATCGGGTGCTGGGGTGCCGAGCAGGTGGCAGAGTTCTCCGATGAAGAGTTGGTAATTGGCGCGTTCTCCGCCGTCTTTTCCGGCCCATTTTTGAATGAAATCCGCAACCTCTTCCTCATTGGCAATGGTGAGGGATGGGGTGGAGGTCTGGGGAGGGTGTGGCATGAGAATAAAGTAAGAAGGAAGAATTAAGAATGAAGAAAACAGCCGATTTTCAAACCGCTGATTTTCGCTTATTGAACGTTGATTTAAAGGATAGCGGAGAACGGTGGAAAGAAAAAAGCTGAGAAGCTGAAAGGTGAACAGCTGAAAGGCGAACAGCCAGTTTGGAACAGAAGGAAGCAGAGGGGGAAGGCGAACAGCCGGGAATGACCGCTAATTTAAACTAATGAACACTAACAGGGAAGAGGGAAGAAATGATGAATTTGGAAGGGGGAATTTGTGAAGTGGCGCGGTGCTTGATAAGGGAGATGACGCTTGGCGGACCACTGACCTCCGATCTCCGATTTATTGACCACTGAGAACAGATTCCCGACCTCTCGGCTCGTGGGGACACTCGCCCTCCCGAATTGTATGGGGCAGGCGGGAACCTCCGACTTCCTTTTCCGGCTTCGATTCTATGGTTTCTCAAGCAGGTTGAGGAGGACGATTGCTTTTTCGGTGAGGCGATAGCGTTGGGTGGGGCTGCGGGGGGAGTTGGGTTGGGTGCGTTCGATCCATTGGGCTTCGAGGGCCGGCGTTAAGTAGTTTTTTCGGAAGGTGGGGGCGTGGGTAAGTTTAAGGGATTTCATTAGCTCGGCGCTGCTTTTTTTACCTTTGCCAATGGCTTTGAGAAGCCTTTTTACTTGATCGGTCGCTTGGTCGGTTACTTGGTCGGTCGGGGTGGCCTCCCGGATCGACTGCAGGATCGATTCGAGCATGAATTCGACGAAGGCGGTGCTTTGGCCGGAGTTGTCGGACTCGGCTAACTTTTTGTAGTAGCGGTCTTGTCGGTCACGGATAATCGTCTCCACGGGCAGGTAGGCGAAGAGGGCTTTCCATTGCCGGAGGATGAGGGTTTGCCAGAGGCGACCGAGCCGTCCGTTGCCATCGGCAAAGGGATGGATGAATTCGAATTCGTAGTGGAAGACGCAACTGGCAACGAGTGGGTGTTCGTCGGTTTTCCGCAACCAATGGAGGAGGTCTTTGATGAGTGTCGGGACACGGTCGGCGGGTGGTGCCAGGTGGACGATGTTTTTGCCTTGAGCAACGCCGACGCTGCCCGAACGGTAGCTTCCGGCATCATCCATCAGGCCGGACATAAGAAGTTGATGCGCTTTACGTAGATCCCTTGCGGATGTGGGGTTTAATGTTTCAAGGGCTTCGTAAGCGGTGAAGGCATTGCGGACTTCCTGGATTTCCTTTGGGGGCGCTAAAACCTTTTTTCCTTTCAGCACCGCCGTGACTTGTTCGAGGCTTAGGGTGTTTTGCTCAATGGCCAGGGAAGCTTGAATGGTGCGAATGCGATTGGCTCGACGTAGTTGTGGGGTGAGCCTCTGCTCAGAAAATGCGCTATACCGACCTATGCATTCGCTGATCTCAGCAACAAGCCGCAGGATCGCCGGGGTGCGGTCATAGGGTGGTTGGTTTGGGATCATGGGAAAGGCAAATCAAGAAGGAGGAAGGCCGCGTGGCAAATCCACATTCTTCTCTTTATGGCTAAACCCGTCGAGTCTTATTGGGAGGAGGGAGGGGGAGAAGTATGAATTTTGATTTCCGACCACCGATTTCTGGCTTTAATTAGGTGAGGAAATTCATGAAGTTTTTGGGGTGGGCGAATTGGACGGGGGTGTTGGGATAGGCCTTTTTCCAGGCAGGGGGCGTTTTGTGGGATTTATTGGACCATTTGCATTCGAAGGCTTGGAGGCGGTCGGAGGAATCGACTTCGATGCGGTCGATTTCCTGCTGGTCGTAGGTTCGCCAGAAGAAGTCTCGAACGTCCTCGCGTTGATAGGTGAGAAAGCGACGGCGTTCGTTGACGAAAAAATTTTCCCAGAGGGCTCCGCAGTCTGGTCGCAGGTCGAGAGGCTGAAACTGATCGATGACGGCGTTGCGCACCCCGTTGTCCACGAAGTAGTAGCGCTTGCTTTTGCTGACTTCCTTTCGAAGGTTTCGGGAGAAGCCACCGACCCGGAAGAGGACAAAGCTTTTTTCCAGAAGATCGAGATAACGTTCGACGGTGTCTTTACTGATCTGGAGGGTGTTGGCGAGTTCGTTGAGCGAAATCTCGTTGCCCACTTGATGAGCAATGAGGGTGGTGAGATCCTTCAGTTTCCGGGCATTGCGCAATTGATCGAAGGCGAGGATGTCTTGAAATAGGTAGTCTTCGACCAATTGACGGAGATAGTCGCGACGTTCTTCGGGCGGGCCGAGTTGGAGAACTTCGGGGTAGCTGCCGTAGGTCAGAAGATCGGGGAGCAATGCGCTCGGAGTGATCGGGCCTTTCCATGCGCTGAGTTCGCCCACGGTGATCGGGTGTAGGTAATGTACCGAGCGACGCCCGGTCAGCGGTTGTCCCAACATTTGATCCAGCCGAAAGGCGGAGGAGCCAGTGACGATGACGCGAAGGTTGGGGAGTAGATCAACCAACAGTTTGAGGGCCAGTCCAACCTGAGGAATGGACTGTGCCTCATCGAGGAAAAACCCGTCGAACCCCTGGAAAGTCTGGCGGAAACGGGTTGCCGAGCGTTCCGCCATGAGTGTTGCGATATCGCGATCCTCGCCGTGGGCGGAAAACCATTTTTCGCTGGTGCGCTTGGCTAGATGGTGGGTGACAAGCTGGGTTTTTCCAACCCTTCGGGCACCAAAAAGCATCCAGACCCGCCCCGGACGGAGAGTCTGTTCCAGATGATTTTCCAGCGTACGAGGGATCATTGTAGCTGAATTTATATAAATTTGGCTAGTAGGCAAGCTGAATTTAGTTTTTTTTGGGTTTTGGGAGACGCCTTTGCAAAAAGCTAAAAAGGAAAACAGCCGGGACTCTCACAAAGGCACAAAGGCACGAAGGAGAGGATTTCTAAAAAGCTGAAAAGCGAAGAAGCTGAAAAGGGGGAATGGAGTATTGGCTGTATATTCTCTGCAATCGGTGGTTTAGACGGCTGTTTATAATGAGATGCATTTGATGCCGTGTTTGGCTTATTTAAGTTGATCAACAGGCTGG
>JAFIGF010000072.1 GCA_020831535.1 Opitutales bacterium
TGGATGCGATTGACAAGGATACGGGCAGCGATGTGTTGCGGTTTTACCGGATGCTGGTGCTGGGGCAGGGGCGGATGCCGCGGGACGGCAAGAGGCACCTCGATGACCAGGAAGCGCAGGAGGAGATCACCCGTTTGCTCAGCGAGCAGGCCGCAAGCGATGCTGATCGGCGTGGACGGGAAAAGATCTTTGCTTCCGTTACCAGAGGGCAGGTTATTGGTTCAGAGTCTTTCGTCGGGGGACTGCTGAAGGAAGCGCGAGATTGCCTCTCCCGTAAGGTGCGTCGGCCCAGCCTGACTTTTGAGACGCCGCTTCCCGGATTGTTTTCGCCGAATTTCTTTCGGCTTAATAAAACCACATCGCAAAAGCGGAAATGATGAGAGGGTTATTCAAAGGAGTCTGTCAGATTAATTTAAGTTCTAGTAACTTAAATATTGACGAAGTTTTTCCTGTTTGTGTTAGGGAAGTGTTGGTTGGTAAGGGGGCGATTTTTTTGGGGCTAAGAAAGAATTTCAGGATAAACTTTGCTGACGGTTTTTATGGTATTCTGTGGACAGTGTTTCGTATAGGGCGTTTTTGAGTTTTCCTGGGAAGGCCCGAAGAACAGTGCCTCCGGGGTCGAGGATTTGTTCTACCGGAACCAAGCCTTGGACGCAGTTGGAGACGAATAGGCTGTCAAGGTCGTCCCGGAAAAGATGCTCCAGCGGCAATTCTCCTTCAACAATGGGGATCCCGTGGGTCTGACAATGGTCTTTTACCCATGATCTGGTTAAGCCTGGCAAGCATCCTGTGGAAAGTGATGGGGTTTCGACTTTTCCGGCGCGGATCCAATAGAGATTGCTTACAGTGCCTTCGGTGAGATTCCCCCGGCGATCGAGCATCAAGCCCTCGGCTGCTTTTCCTTCGGCTAGGAGGGCCAATTCCCGGTGGGCCAGCCAGGTGTTGAGATAACTTCCGTTTTTGGATCGGATCTCTTCTTCGGGGGAGTTTCGTTTTTGGGAGAGGAGAAAAAGAGAGACTGATGGTTTTGGTGCGGGCAGGGGACGAATATCAAGAATCTCGCGGGGATTGGACAGGGGGGCATTGCCCGGCAGTCCGCCTCCGACTTCTCCTGGAGTGAGTCGATAGCGCCCTACGGCACCGTGAGGGAGTTCGTTCTTTTGCAAGAGCTCCCTCAAGGTTTTTCTTCGCCGGGAATTTCCGTGGTGGAGGAGAAATGTTTCCGGAATCGGAAGATTCCAGCTCTTGGCGGTAGTGGTCAGGCGTTCCTGGTGTTCGGGCCAGAACGGAATGCGACCTTCGCCGTCAATGGGGAAGGTCGTGAAGAGCGTGGCTCCGAAAAGGAAACCTTGGTCCCAGGGAGAAATCCTGACCTCGGGGAGGCTGCGGATTTCTCCATCCACATACAAATAGGGTGGAGGGGATGTGTTCAGGGTCTTTAGGCGTTCTTTTTACGGCGCAGAAATTTTTGCCGCAGACTGGCAAACAGGTAATCGCGGTTCATCTGGCCGATGAAATCCTCGGAAATCAGTTTCGGGCAAGCGGCGGAGCATTCGTATTGGTTGGTGCAATTACCGAAGCCCGCTTCGTCCATCGTGGCGACCATTTTGAGCACCCGGGTGTCTTTTTCAGCTTTGCCTTGGGGAAGCATGTTGAGTTGGCTGGCCTTGGCGGCGACAAAAAGCATGGCGGAGGCGTTTTTACAGGCCGCCACGCAAGCTCCACAGCCGATGCAAGCTGCGGCATCCATCGCCAGGTCGGCAGTTTCCTTGGGGATGGGAATGGCATTGGCGTCGGGCGCACTTCCGGTTCGCACGGTGACGAATCCCCCTGATTGGATGATTTTGTCAAAGGCGGTACGGTCCACCACCAGGTCTCGAATGACGGGAAAGGGCTTGGCGCGAAAAGGTTCGATGGTGATGGTGTCGCCGTCTTTGAAGCTTCGCATATACACCTGACAACTGGCGACGCCTTCGCCGGGGCCGTGGGGCTGTCCGTTAATGGTCAGCGAACAGGTTCCGCAGATGCCTTCCCGACAGTCGTGATCGAAGGCCACCGGCATTTTGTTATCGGCCTCAAGCTCGTTGTTGACCACATCCAACATTTCCAAAAAGGACATGTCGGGATTGAGGTTGCGTGCCTCCAGGGTTTCAAAATACCCCGCCTCGTCGGCATTTTTTTGTCTCCAGACTTTAAGTGTTACGTTCATTTGTAGTTCCTTGTCGCCATTTTGGTTTCCTTGTATTTCAACTCCTCCTTGTGCATAACCGGAGTATCGTCGACACCTTTGAATTCCCAGGCGGCGACATAGGCGAAGTCTTCGTCGTTGCGGAGGGCTTCGGCATCTTCGGTTTGGTGTTCCTCGCGGAAATGACATCCACAGGATTCATCACGCTCCAGAGCGTCACGGCACATCAACTCCCCGAGTTCCATGTAATCGGCCACCCGACCGGCTTTTTCGAGAGCCTGATTGTATTCCTCGTTATCTCCGGGGACATTGACATCTTGCCAGAATTCTTTCCGGAGCTTTTGGATCTTTGTAATTCCCTCTTCCAAGCCTTCCTTGGTACGGGCCATGCCGCAGTGGTCCCACATGATTTTACCGAGTTCCCGGTGAAAATGGCTGACCGGATGGCGCCCCCGGGTGTTTAGCAATTTTTTGGTGATGCTGTTCACGTTTTCCTCCGCGTCCTTGAAGGCGGAATGGCCGACGGTTGCGCGTTTATCCCGACATTCAGCCAGATAGTTGCCGATGGTGTAGGGGATGACGAAAAACCCGTCCGCCAGACCTTGCATCAACGCGCTGGCTCCGAGCCGGTTGGCTCCGTGATCGGAGAAGTTGGCTTCGCCCAAAACGAAGAGGCCGGGAATGTTGCTCATAAGGTTGTAGTCTACCCACAAGCCTCCCATGGTGTAGTGAACCGCCGGGAAAATACGCATGGGGGATTGGTAGGCGCTTTCTCCGGTGATTTCGTGGTAAATATCAAACAGGTTGCCGTAGCGTTCACGGATGGTGTCTTCCCCGAGTCGTTTAATCGCATCGCTGAAATCAAGGTAAACGCCCAGTCCGGTGGGACCAACCCCGCGCCCTTCGTCGCAGACCTGTTTGGCGGCGCGGGAGGAAATGTCCCGGGGCGCCAGGTTGCCGAAGCTCGGGTACTTGCGCTCTAAATAGTAATCCCTTTCGTCTTCCGGAATATCTTGCGGGGCCCGTTTGTCTCCGACTTTCTTGGGAACCCAAATGCGGCCGTCATTACGCAGGGATTCGGACATGAGGGTCAGTTTGGACTGATAGTCTCCGGAAACCGGAATACAAGTTGGGTGGATTTGGGTAAAACAAGGGTTGGCGAAAAGGGCTCCTTTTCTGTGGGCGCGCCAGATAGCCGTGGCATTGGAGTTGCGGGCATAGGTGGAAAGATTGTACACATTGCCGTATCCCCCGGTGGCCAAGACCACTGCGTCGGCCGCGTGAGAGGTTATTTTGCCGGTTTCCTTGTTGCGGGTAATGATTCCCTTGGCGTGTCCGTCGACCAGAACCAGATCCAGCATTTCCTCGTGGGGGTGCATTTCTACGGTGCCCAGGCCGATTTGCCGACTGAGGGCCGAGTACGCTCCAAGTAAGAGCTGTTGGCCGGTTTGTCCGCGGGCATAGAAGGTCCGGGATACCTGGGCGCCTCCGAAAGATCGGTTGGCCAGCAAACCGCCGTATTCCCGGGCAAAAGGGACTCCGAGGGCGGCGCAGTGGTCGATGATTTTTACGCTGACTTCGGCCAGACGGTAGACATTGGCCTCACGGGCCCGGAAGTCTCCGCCTTTGATGGTGTCATGGTAAAGGCGTTGAATACTGTCCCCGTCGTTTTGGTAATTCTTGGCGGCATTGATCCCGCCTTGAGCGGCAATACTGTGGGCGCGGCGGGGGCTGTCATGATAGGTGAAACATTTCACGTTGTAACCCATCTCGCCAAAAGTGGCGGCGGCGCCGGAGCCGGCGAGACCGGAGCCGACGACGATGATTTCGTATTTTCTCTTGTTCGAGGGGTTGACCAATTTGATATTGGCTTGATGCTTTTGCCATTTTTCGGCCAGGGGTCCCTCGGGTTCGTTTGCTTGGAGTTTCATATTCGTCAGGTCAGAAAAAGGTTATTCGGTGCTTTCAGAGGAGGCATCTTCGGGTAGGGTAAGGACCTCTGCCGACTCGCCAATGCTGTTGACATTCTCGTTGTCGACGACTCCGGACATAACGCTCAGCGGGATGGCCGCATTGAGCAGAAAGTAGGCAACGGCAAAGGTAATGGTGGTTTTTTCAATGGTGCCGGCCCAGTATTTGTTTCGCAGTCCGAGGGTCTGAAATATACTGCCAAAACCGTGGCGCAGGTGAAAGGCCAGGAGTCCGACGGCAAAGATATAGAAAAGGGAAACGAGCGGCTTCTGAAACCCCATGACCATCATGGCATGAACATCGAGAACTTCCGTCCCCTGGTAGGCCCCTTCCTGCAGAACGTATCGCAATTGCTCATATTCGGGGTGGGTTACGCGGAGGGTGAAATGGGCCAGATGAAAGAGGATGAAAGCCAGAACGATGATGCCAATGTACTGCATTGTCCTGGAAGCGTAGCTGGCGCGGTGGGTATGCTCGCCTTCGTAGCCTTGGGGGCGGGCCTTCCGGTTTTCAATAACCAGCAGGACGGCCATCCAGACATGCAAAATCACAGTGATGAGCAAAAAGGCCCGCACCAACCAGAGCAAAGGGCCCAGGGAATGAAGAAAATGGGCGTATTGGTTGATGACTTCGGGCTCCGCGAAGATTTGCAAATTGCCGATTAAATGGCCGATAACGAAAAGGACTAATATCAGGCCGGTCAGGGCCATTATAAACTTTTTCCCAAGGGAGGAAAAAAAGAAGCTGTTTGAGGTGGGCATAAGTCGATTTTCTTGGGATCTGATTCCAGGTTGCGGCAGTCTTGATGCCAGTAAAACCTCTAACTTGCCTTAAACGTGGCGGGAAATAAAGGCAAAAGTTGCAGTTATTAGAGCGCCTTTTGTTTTAAATCTCCTGTTCTTCAGTGGGGCACAATGGTTTTGACAAAAGTCGTGCCTTTTGGGATATTTGAAATATGTTGTTGCGCACTTTTTTATTGCTTTTCTCCGGCAGTTTAGGTTTGAGCCTGCAAGGCAGCGGCTTTTACCTGACCGAAAAGCCTGACCGTTGGCGTTTTTCCGAGCCCACCCCAGCTTACGAAACGGCCTCGAAAACGGAGGAAATGGGGACCTTTCAGCCTGGCATCGAAGTGCAGGTCAAGGAGGTTTTGCCCGAGGATAAAGCCTGGCGCGTTCATTTTGCCCGGGCGGGACAGGAGCCTTTGGAGTCGTTTGTTGACATCCCCTCCCTGAAAAAGATCGATTCCCGGGCGGTGGCGGATTCGGCCGAGATCTTTGCTGAGTTCCCCCTCTTGGAAAAACTCATGGAACTTGATTACCGCTTGCTCCATGGCGATATCCGTGATTTGGCCAAAGCTCTCGCTGAACGTGATAAATGGGGCGTAACCGCAGGAAGCCGGGACGATCCGACGGAATTGACCCTTCGGACTTCGGAGATAACTCCTGTCTTTGGTCATGAGCCGGTGCAACTTCAGTTGCAGAAGTCGATTCGAGGGGGGAATCGAATTGTTGTTGATGTCTGGAATAAAGGTTTTACCTACCAGCGGCCTGATTTCCGGGAAAATTCTGCCCGTTCGCAAATCCGGCGCGGCTTGAATTCTTTTCTCGAAATCTGGCAGAACCACGGAGCCTCCCACCAAAGGGTCCGAGGGGGAGAATTGACGATGATTCGTGATGGTGGCGAGGTTTATTCCTTACCCAATTTTATAAATCTGACCTTTCGGCACGAAAGCGGGGAATATATGATTCTGGAAATAACCAGTGCTGTTCCCCGCCGCGATGCTCAGGGTCCGCCCAGCGATCCGGCCGAGTTGCGCGCCTTTCTGGAAAAACAGGTAACCACCTCCGAGGAGACCGGTCATCGCTACATCGAAAATATTCCGATGATCAATCAGGGGTCACGAGGGTATTGTGTGGTCGCTACGATGGGGCGGGTGTTGAATTTTTACGGTTTCGAGGTGGAGATAAACAGTTTGGCCAACCTGGCCGGAACCCTCCCGGAGACCGCTTTTGGCCAGGGGGGGACGTTCCTCAATGACGCGCTGCGGGCAATGCGTCAATCCAGCCACAACAGCCCTTTTCGGCTGACCGATATTTCGGCCCAGTCCCGCCGGGCGGAACGCAATGTACGGGAAGCCATCGAGGCCGGCACCCCGATTCTGTGGCTCATTCCTGGCCACATGAACCTGATTATCGGGTATCATCCGGAAGGCGAGGGCATTGTTTATTCCGATTCCTGGGGGCCGGGTCATGAGTTTAAAACGATGTCCTGGGATAAGTTTCATCACTACAACCAAGGGATGTATCTTTTGCGTCCCTGAGCCCTGGCTTTGGTCGCTTGGAAAAAGGAGGTGAGCTTTCTCTTTTTTCTCCTTGACGCCTGCGTGGGCAAATGCCAAATTCTTCCTTTTTCTCGAATTTTCATTATTAAAATCTATGTCTATTGAAGTTAAACTGCGTAAAGGCGAGCCCATGGAACGGGCTCTTCGCCGCTTGAAGAAAAAGCTCGACCGCGAAGGCGTCATCCGCGATGTCCGCGCCAAGCGCTATTTTGAAAAGCCCTCAGAGGTTCGCCGCCGGAAGAAAAAAGTGGCGAATTTCAACAACATGCTTCGTAACCGTTACTTGAACTCCTAAGCCTGTGCGGTATCCGAGCGTTAGCGGATAAAACTTTACCCAAACCTCCCTGTCATCTCTTTGGCCGGGAGGTTTGCTTTTTCTATGCTCAGCGCAATAAAGTCTTTTTCCTGGTATGAGTAAAACTGTCGCCATCTCTTCTTGCTGGTCCTCGGCCCGTCACAAGGACGGGTATGAGATGGTTCGTGAATTTGTGGAGATGGGCTTTACGCAGCTGGAATTGAGTCATGGCGTCCGCATGTCTCTGGTGCCGGGAATTCTCAAGGCGGTGGAGGAGGGAATGATTGAGATTTGTTCGGTGCATAATTTCTGCCCTCTGCCTCCGGGGATTCATTATCCCGCCCCGAATTTGTACCAACCGTCCTCCGGTGACCGGCGGGAGCAGGAACAGTGGCTTCGGTACACCCGGCAAACCATGGAGTTCGCAAACCGGCTCGGAGCCCGCAAAATTGTTCTCCATTTGGGAAGCATCTCGTTTTTCTGGCGCTCTCCGGCGATTAGGCTGCGACGCTTTGTCCGGGCCCAGGGAAATGAATTCGATAAATCTGACGCAGCGTATCAGCAGTTGCGGGAGAAAATTCAAAAGAAGCTCGAGCGGAAATTGCTCGGGTCATGGGAACACACTCTCCAAGCACTGGAAACGATTTTACCGGAAGCGGAAAAAGAGGACCTGTACTTTTGCTGCGAAAACCGGGAAAGTTTTGAGGAGCTTCCTTTGGATAACCAATTCAGCGATTTGTTTACTCATTTTTCCGGACAGAAAAACCTATTGGCCTGGCACGATACCGGGCATGCCAAAATAAAGGAAAAATACGGGTTTTTAGACCACGAAAACCATTTGAAGTTTGTCCGCCCACGTTTGGGCGGGTTTCATTTGCACGATGTTTCGGCCAACGGCAAGGACCATCAGCCGATTGGCTCTGGGGAGATCGATTTCAAAATGTTGGCCCGTTATTTTCAGCCGGAGGATGCCTTGGTTCTGGAACTCAGCCCGGGCTTGGATAAAGAAGAGGTTTTAGCCAGTAAAAAGGCAATCGAATCTCTCTTGGACTAGTCCTGCGCTTACCGCTTACTGCCGGAGCGGCCTTTCGTTTTTTAGAGGCAGGGGGATTTTTTTCTTCTAACAAATGCCGGTTGCAGGCATTCTGATTTAGTGCTCCGTGTTATTCCCCATTTGGATTTCTCTTCGCTTGTTGAAACGGTTGCTCCATGGAGCGAGGCCAGGGAAATTCTGGAACGGCAAATGGTGATTGTTCCCACCGCACCCTTCGCCGCCGCAGTGGAAAAAAAACTGGCGTCCCGGAAAGGGGTTTTTATGGGATGGGATTTTCTGGTCCCTACGCAATTTGCCTTGCGCCTAGCCAACCAGGATGAAGGAGAGGAAGAGGCATGGTCCGAAGAGCGTTTGGCATGGTATATTCTGGATCTGCTCGAGCATTTGGGCGAGTATGGAGAGGAGGTTCCGGAACGCCCTCTGGACGCGTTTTCCTTTGCCCGGGCGCTGGCCCGTCAGTTTGCCTTGTATGGACATTTTCGGCCTGACTTTTTGCAAAGCTGGCAGGAGAACAGATCGGTTCTGCCCCCCACGGCGGGAAACATGGCCAGATCGCAGGAAGAGTGGCAAAAAGGGCTCTGGCGTAAATTGCGTGAAACCATCGGTCTCGACTCTCCGGCAGAGGTTTTGGCCAAGTGGCAAAAGGATCCTTTGTTTGCGGAAACGCTGGCGCGAAAATTTCCCCGCCTGTTGGTCCTGGGTAGTGGTGCTTTGGATCCCTTGATTGCCGAATACCTGAGACTCCTCGATGCCGGGGGTAGTGAGATTGAGGTGCATATACTATTACCCTCCCTTGGTTACTTGGCGGACCTCCACCAGCAGACTGCCGTGCCGCCAACGGATTCTGATCCGGAGGAGATGGAACTTCCCCCCGCTCACCCCTTGCTCCTTTCCCTGGGAAAACAGGCGGTCGGAACCTTCGCGCTTCTGGGGACACTTGATGAACAGTACACGCATTGGCCCGATGATGCGCCTGTCGAGACGACAAACGATTCTCTGTTGGGTTGTCTGCAAAACAGCGTCAGAAATCTTCAGTCGCCTGATCTGCGAAAATTGCCGGACTCCGGGGATGGGAGTTTGCAGGTGCACGCTTGTTTTGGCCCCCGGCGGGAAATTGAAACCGTGGGGGAGGAAATTCTCCGGGCCTTTCGCGATTTTCCGGGCCTGCAACCCGAAGAGGTGCATTTGGTCTGTCCGGACCCCGAAATTTATAGGTCACTGGTGGAATCCGTGCTCCGTCAGGAAGACTGGAATCTTCCGGTACAGTCAATGGATCTGTCCCCTGGGGAGGGTGACCCGTCCTTGCAAACTCTTTGGCATTGCCTTCGCATGGTGGAGGGAGGGCAATACCGCGCCAGTGAATGGTTGGGTTTGCTGGAGGGAAGGGCGGTACAGCGCTATCTGGGCATCGATGATTCGGAGGAGGCTTTGGAAAAGTCGCGGACTACGCTTCAGCGAGCCGGCTTAACCCGTGGATTGGGGGGAAGCCGTGCGGAGTACGGAACTTTTGCTCAGGCCAGGGAAAGGGTAGTGGCCGGACGTTGGTTGGAACCTGCCTCTTTGGCGGCCTATCCGGATGGCTCTTTCGTTTTGCCCGTGGCGGATCAATTGCCGGCGGATCCGGATGCCGAAAAAACTTTGCTGCGGTGGATGGGGCAGCTGCAAAAAACGTTGGCGGGGTGGCAACATGAGCCCCGAATGACGGCTGCCGGATGGGCCGGGCGATTGGCCCAATTAGCTGCTCAAACGTTGAGCCCTGAGGATCGGGAAGGGGAGGCGCTGCGGAGGGCCTTGAGCTTTTTGCAGTCAGTTGAGAGTACATACCCCGTGGATGCGGCTACCATTGCCGAATGGCTCGAAGGTGAGGTTCAGGGTTTTGTGCGGCATCGCAAAGTGGCGGGCAGTATTCCCTTGGGACGTTTCTCGCAGTTGCAGAATCTTCCCTGCCGGGTTATGATTTTGTTGGGGATGGATGACCGCTTTCCGTCAGGCGACCGTTCCCCGGCCTGGGACTTAACTGCTGCCGTTCCTCGATTGTGGGACCGGCGGAGGAACTTGATGGAAAGACAGGCGTTTCTTGATGCACTGCTGACGCCTCGCGATCGTTTGGTTCTGACCGCTCCGGTTCTCAATCCGCGCAATCGGAAGAAAGAGCCATTTTCTACCTGCGTGGACGAGGTTCTGCGATTCGTAAAGGAGGCTGGGGGCGTGCCTGAGGCTTTAGTGTATGAGCACCGTTTGCACCCTTTCGTGCCTGCCTATTTCATGCCTGATGCGACTTCCTTGCCGGCTTCTTTTTCGGTCTCTGCCAAAACGATTGCCGAAGCTCTTCAGGTGCGGGAGAATCTTCCTGAAGAGCCGTTTGGTAATCTTGAATTTTCAGATTCCGAACCGGTGCCTCCGGAGTCAGGAACGGAGTTGCCGGTCGTGGAATTGGGGCGTTTTTGGCGTAAGCCCGCCGATGCTTATGTCGCAGAATTGGGTTGGGCCAACCCCAGGGAAGAGAGTCGGGATGATGATCTTGATTTTTTCCCCATGGAAATTAAGGGACTGGAGGGGTTCCAGTTGAGAGGGTTTCTTTTCGAAGGTTGGCAACGCGAAGGGGCCAGTGAGGCTTGGTTGGAAGCCCGGTTGCGGGCCGACCGGCTTTTGCCGCCGGGTGAGTTGGCGGGAAGTGAGTGGCGGCGGATTTCACGGAGAATGCAATCGCTCGCCGGGATTTTCCGGTCACAGGCCGGGCCCAGGGCTTTCCTTTCGGTTGACTTGGAGCGCTTTGGCGTACGGCTCTCGGGGCAGGTTTTTTTCTCTAGGGATGAGCGATCCCTTCTTGCCGTGGAGCCCCGGGAAATAAAAAAGGTTTCTCATTATTGGTCAGCTTGGTTGTCCAGCCTCCTGGTCGCAGCGACAGGCAACCCTAAACCTTTGCGCCTCTTTGATGAGCAAACGGTGGATTCTTTGGTGGAATTTCCTCCTCATGAGGCCTCGTCGGCAATGGCCATTCTGAACTCTCTGATTGAGGGCTATTTTCGTGGAAAAAAGAGCCCCTTGCCATACGCTCCGGAAACATCGGGGGCCTATGCGAAGGACCTTTTGAGCCAAAAGCCTGACCAGCAAAAGGCTCTGGGGAAAATGAAAAAGGCTTGGGCTGATGAATACACGGGGTACGGGGAGGGAATGACCCCGGCGGCGGAATTGGCTTGGCGGGGGCGGGATCCCTTTGCTGATCCGGCCGGCTGGTTTTATTGGGGGGATACGATTGCGGTTCCCCTGCAGGAGTGGATCAATGGTGGGGAGGAGGTGAAATTGTGAACCCAATCTTTCACCCTGCGGAGAGTATCCTGCCACCGGGCCTTTCGGTGATTGAGGCAAGTGCTGGCACTGGCAAAACCTATTCTCTCAGTCATTTGGTGCCCCGGTTGCTGCTGGAGGGATCAGCTTCCCGCCTGGGGGAGATCTTGTTGGTTACGTTCACCAACGATGCCGCGGCTGAACTCGCCGACCGGATTCGCCGGGTTATCGAGCAGCTTGCCTCTGAGCCTGAACCCAATGAGGAGGGCGTTCCCGCGGCTATACGGAATAAATTTTTAGGGCCGGAGAACCCGGCGGGACAAAAAATACTGGAAAAGGCTTCGCGGGAGATGGACCAGCTTTCCGTATCGACCATTCACTCCTTCTGCCAGCGTATTTTGCAACTGGAAGGACCGCTTTGTGGATGGCCGGTGAGTCCTGAGTTAATTCCCGACACCGCAGAGGTTTTGCAGGAAATTCTTTATCGGGAGTGGGTGGAGAGACTTGCTGGAGATCCGCTTCTGGCTGGTGTCGCTGAAATTGACCGGTGGTCGCTTGCGGAGGATACCCGTTTCTTTCAGCTTTTTGTTGAGAAGGATGAATTGCAGGCGGAACCTCCGGCCCAAGGCCTGGCCGATTCTCTTGCCCGGTTGTCGGGTTATTTGGAAGAGATTACTTTCGAAAAAGCCAGTGGAATGATTTCCTTGCTGGAGCCTTTTGAGACCTACCGTGCGACCGTGAGTCGTCCCTCGGAGGGGGAGTGGGGGGACCTCAAGAAAATGCTCCAATCTTCATCCCGTGCCCCGGTGGAATCTTTGCGGCTGGCTCTAACCTTTGTCGATGCCCCGGGATGGGTTAATAAAAAATCCAAGGAGGGCAGGGAGAGATCCAAGGGTCTGGAAGCGGATCCTTTTTGCCAGCTTTGTCGGAACATAAAAGCTCATTTGCCGCAAATTCGCTGGAGTTATCGCAATCATTTGCTCGGTGAAGGCCGACAGAGTTTTGAGAACTACCTGCGTGACCATCGCCTGGTTACCTATGAAGGTTTGATTGCGACCATTCGCGATACGTTGGAAGGGCCTCGTGGAGACGTTCTAAGAGAACGGTTGCGGGATCGTTTCAAGGTTGCCTTGATTGACGAAAGTCAGGATACGGACCCGAGGCAGTTTTCCATTTTTTCGAATATTTTTCTAAAAGAGGAGAGTACTTCTAAAACCCCTCATCGCCTCGTGTTGATCGGAGATCCCAAGCAGGCAATCTATGCCTTTCGTGGGGCCGATGTGAATACCTATTTAGCGGCCGTCGAGGAGGCTGAGGAGGTTTTTTCTCTCACGACCACTTATCGTGCGCCGCCTTCGTTGGTGAACTGTGTGAATGCTCTTTTTCAAAGAAAAAATTCTTTTCTGAAAGAAGGTCTTTTCTTTACCGAGGCCGAGTCCGGACTCTCCGGAGATTTATATCTCGACGACCCTGCATGTTCGGGAAAGCGAGTCAGGGCTCAAGCCTGGGTCGTTTCGGATGAAGACGCTGATGCCTACCGCAATCAGAAAATGAGGAATTCCTTGATTGCTCGTCAGGTGGCCGGTGAAATTCAACGGTTGATACATTCTGCCGCAACTTTGGTGGATGAAGGCCGGGGTGTGCGGCGGCCGGTTAAACCGGGGGATTTTGCCGTGTTGGTATCTTCTCACCGCGAGGGCGAAGCAGTCGCTGCCGCTTTGCTCGATCGTGGCGTTCCTTGTCTGCGGGCAAAATTGGGCGATATTCTGGGTTCTTTCGAGGCAGGGGAGGTGGTCGCTCTTTTACGAGCAATGCTTCATCCGCAGAGGCAAACGGCGAGAACAGGTGCTTTGGCAACCATGGCAATGGGTTTCTCGGCGAAGGATCTTTGGGAACTTAAAGAAGACTCAGAGGAGGAAACAAAGTGGCTTAACCGTTTTACCAATGCCTCTCTTCTTTGGCGCGAAAAAGGGGTGGCTGCCGCATTGCAGAACCTTTTATTGGAATCTCAGGCCTATGAGCGTTTGGCTGCTTTGCCGGAAGGGGAGCGTGCCCTGGTCAATTGGCGACAGATCCTTGATCTTTTGCAGAACGCCTCCACCGATCACCAAAAGCCGGAAACGCTGCTCCGCTGGATGGTCACGGAGAGGCAAGCGGTCTTAGCGGGGCGGTCCAGAGAGGAACGCGAAATTCTCCTCGAAACTGATGAGGAAGCGGTGCAAATCGTCACCATGCATTCGGCCAAGGGGCTTGAGTATCCATTTGTTTTTTGTCCCTTCCTTTGGCCCTCGGTAGTTCCGTCAGGGAAGGAGGTGCGATCTTTTCGAGCGGACGACAATAAGCAAATTTTAGTGGACCTATCGTTGTCAGAAAACCCCGCTTTTCTTGCCCAGTTAACCAAGGAAAGTATTGAGGATCGGCTGCGGCTAATCTATGTCGCAATCACCAGAGCGCGGGTCAAGGTTTGGATTTTTGCGGGGAATCTGCAAAATCGGGGCAAAAGCGGACAGCCTTCTGCCTTGGATTGGCTTTTGCGTACTGATCCCGCTGTGTCGTTTGCCCATTGGTGGGACCTTGGTCTTTTGCAAAATCCTGGAGAGGCTCACCGAAAGGTTTTGGAAACACTGATTCGTGAAAATCATGTCGAGGAGAGTTTTGATCTTTCCACTCCTCCCGCTTTGGAGGAAGTAACGGCCCCTGTGGAAAACCCCGAAAGAATTACGAATTATACAAAAGATTTGGAGAATTCATCCCGTCCCTTCGTTCCGGTTCCTTGGGGATTGACTTCTTTTTCCTCGCTAACCAGAGAGAAAGTGCCGCATGGCTTGTCGGGGCCAGAAGCCGTTGGAGGGGCTGAGCGGTCGGAGCAAGAGGGGAACCCCTTTCTTCTTTCTCCCGGAGGGACAGGAGTTGGGTCGGCGGTTCATGACTGGGTGGAAAATTGGGATTTTTCTTCACCCCCTGATTACCGGAAATTACAAAAACATTTGCAAAAGTATCCACTTCTGGGATACTCTTCAGAGGAAGTAGAGGCCTTTCCTAGGCAAGTTCATGAAATGTTATTACAACTTCGTGAATCTTTATTAACTCCCTGGAGCTGTACGATTTCCGATGCCTGTCCGAGGGCGGACCTGTCCGAGTGGGATTTTCAGCTTCCTTTGCGTAAACCTCTTCGTCCGGACGTTCTTGCTGATTTGGCCCGGCGTCATGGCGAGCCGGATTATGCTCCTTATTTGGAAACTCTCCCTTTGCCGGATGTAACGGGATTTTTGAATGGTTTTATTGACCGTATTGCGTATTGGGATGGCAACTATGGGGTCATTGATTGGAAGACCAACAATCTGGGAAGTGACTTGGCTTCTTATCGAGGAGAGGGACTCCGGAGATCCGTCATGGAAAGTCATTACCTTCTCCAGTCGTGGCTTTATTTAATCGCGTTACGGCGGTATTTGGGTCACCGAAAATCGATAACCGGAGCTTGGGTTGTATATCTCCGTGGAATATCACCTGGTACAGATCGGGGCATCCTTCCGGTTTTGCCGAAAACCTCTCTTCTGGATGAATTAGAGGAATATTTTTGAGATCGGCGGGTAAGATGGGGTATTTTTGGAGTACCTCTTGTCGGTGGGGGAGCGACCGTACCTCAGTTTTATTTCTTCCAAAACCTTCTCTGTGAACAGGCAATTCCTTCGAAAACCGTATTTTTCGGAGGTTTATGATTTTGGTCGGTTCCTCTTCGCAGTAAACTCGAAGCGCATTCGTAAACAAACTCGATACTCCCCAGGATTATTCCTCGATTCAGTGGGGCAAGCCAGTGACGACGGCGAGCTTCCTCTTCCGGTGGCCTTTCTGACAAAAGGCCACTCAGCGTCATAAGATCCCCGACGCAGCTCTGGCCTTCTTTTTCAATACTTCCCCGTCCCAGAAGAAAATTCCCATATTCCTCCAACAAGGTTGGCGTCTCGGGTGAGGTTTGGGGACTATAGAGTTGGATGATTTCCTTAAGTCCAGGGCGTATTGATTTTCGGTTTCTGGCTTCGCCATAGCCGCTGAAGTTATATTTCCCCGGATCATCCACCAACCCGGCCCGAACCGGATTCAGTTCGATATAAGCCGCTACCGCTAATAAAGCGCGGCTACTCGGCTCAACCAATACACTTCGGAAGCGTTCGTTCCAAAGAGGTCCAAAACGCTTGCGATGGACATTCAACCAAATTGCGAAGCGTTGTTTGAAGGTTTTTACAAATTGTGACAGATCATGCATGCGCAGCAATAGACTCTTTCTCATCTCTATGGCTTCCTCGCCACCACGTTTCAAAATATCAGAAACCTCTTGTGGAGTGGGTGGTTGATAGCGGATTGCTCTCTCATTTGTTCGCAGTTCCTGATCTTCCTCGTAGAGGATGCTGTAACGGGCGATTAAGTCATTATCATTCAGGTGGGTCGTTTGCTTGTCCGGCACTTTGACAAGAACGTGAAAGTGGTTGGACATCAGGCAGTAGGTGAGAATCTCAACCCCCGAGAATCCTGCCGCTCTAAACAGCATTCGCCGCATAACCGCTTTTTCCTTCGGCCCCAACAGTTTTTCCCCGTTCACTGTCCTCGACATGACATGGTAAACACCATCACCTTTCTCTACGACCACACGCTTCATACTAAAAATCTACCTTTCCCCTCTGAGGATGTCAAAACTTAAATAACCTGAAAATTTCAAATTTGTCAAGTTTAAAATTACGTGGAATTTTAAAATTCAGGGGAGGGATTTTAGGGGGTGAGGAGAGGCTGGAGGCCGGTGTGGCGTTGGTGGGAGGTGGCGTTTCGGATGGCCATGGCGTAGGCACGGGGATCGCCTACGAAAATGGCTTTGCTTTTGGCGCGGGTAAGGGCGGTGTAGATGAGGTTTCGTTGAAGCATCATGTAATGCTGACGGAGGATGGGGATTACCACGATGGGATATTCGCTGCCTTGCGATTTGTGGATGCTGATCGCGTAGGCAAGGGACAACTCGGACAGCTCTTCTTTTTCGTATTGGTGTTCCTGTCCCTCAAAAGAAGCGATAAGGGTGCGTTGGGAGGGATCAACCGAAACAACGGTGCCCATGTCTCCATTGAATACCATCTTTTCATAATTATTACGGGTCTGAAGAAGGCGGTCTCCTGGTCGAAAGTTCAAAGATCCGTAAGGAAGTGAGGGTTCGGAAGGGTTGAGTGCTTCTTGTAGGCGTTGGTTTAAATTGCCAACCCCGGTCTCACCCCGGTGCATGGGAGAGAGAACCTGAATATCGGAAAGCTTTTGGACCCCGAGTTCTTTCGGAAGTACGCGGCTAACCAACTCAACGACCCAGTCGCCTGCCTTCTCCGGGTTCTCCGTGGAAAGGAAAAATGCATCGCGGGATCGTTCAAATCCGGAGACCGTTTCCATTTTTTGCGGATAATGAACCTGGCCCTGATTGATTTGGTGCGCCAAGTTTACAATATCATTGCCGCTTTTTTGGCGAAAGACTGAATTTAATCGGATTACCGGAATCTCCTGGTGCTCCATAAGATCTCGAAAAACCTGCCCTGGGCCTACGGAGGGCAATTGGTCGGCATCTCCAACCAAAACCAAATGAGCTTTGGGAGAGAGTGCGCGCAGAAGGGCGGAGGCTAATCGGGTGTCCAGCATGCTGGATTCATCAATAATAACAAAATCCGCCTTCAGGGGTTGGGACTCGTTGGCGGTAAATCCTCCGGTTTGAGCATCAAATTTGAGAAGACGGTGAATGGTCTGGGCATGGTTGTGGGCGCTTGCCGATAAGCGCCGGGAGGCCCGGCCTGTTGGCGCTCCCAGTTGGAGGGGAACCTTTTTGGCCTTCAAGATGGCTACCAGCGCATTAAGGATGGTCGTTTTGCCAGTGCCAGGACCACCGGTTATGATACTTATCTTGTTTTGCAGAGCAGATTTCAAGGCCTCTGCCTGTTCCGGTGCAAAAGCAAAACGGGCTCGGGCCTGAGCCCACTCAATAGCTTTTTCCACTTTGATCGGTGGCAGGGCACTAGGATTTTCGAGGAGTGAACGAACTTGCTTGGAAATGCTTCCTTCCGCTTTGGCCAAAAGAACGGATTGGATAAAACTTTCCTCACCCGGGGCATCTACTTTGGCCAAAAGGTCTTTGCGTTTCACCATCTCCCGCAAAACGGGAAGTAGAGGAGCTTCCTTGAGTTCGAGCAGGTCGGCCGCTTTCTCAATCAAACCGGTTGTGGGGAAACGAGTATGTCCTTCTTCTTCGCAATCGGCCAAAACATGCAAAAATCCGGCCTCGATGCGCTGTTGGTGATCGTTTGGTAAACCGAGGTTTCGGGCGATTTTGTCAGCAGTTTTAAACCCGATTCCATGGATTTCACGGGCCATACGAAAAGGCTCTTCCTTGAGGACTTTCCGGGTGTCACTTCCGAAATGCTGCGTCAGACGAATACATTGGCTTGGGGTGACCCCATAG
>JAFIGF010000075.1 GCA_020831535.1 Opitutales bacterium
GTGTCGTTTTGGGGGGGGGTGGGGGGGGGGTTGGTCCGGGATTTATTTTCCTGCTGTTTTTCGGGGCGGGCGGCGTTGGCCCCCGCCAGGCCGATGGTTCGCAGCGTGGCTCCGATTTGCGCTACGACATGGAGATTTCACTGGAGGAGGCCGCGGCCGGGATCGAAAAGGAAATCACCTATCGCCGTCTGGTTAATTGCTCGGCCTGTAAAGGCAGCGGAGCGGAGCCGGGAACGAGTCGGGTGGTTTGTCCTACTTGTGGTGGGTCCGGTTATGTAACCTCCTCGCGTGGCTTTTTCAGTGTTCGTCAAGTTTGCCCGACCTGTGGCGGAACCGGCGAGAAGATCGAACAGCCTTGCCGGAAATGTGGCGGCGAGGGCCGAGTGCCGGAAAACAGCAAGCTCAAGGTGAAAATTCCTGCGGGAGTGGACACCGGTTCCAAATTGCGTTCGGTCGGCAACGGAGAAGCGGGAGTTCGTGGGGGAGCCACGGGCGATCTCTACATTGTCATCCATCTCAAGGACCATGAGATTTTCGAACGGCAGGGGGATAATTTGTTTTGTGAGATTCCGATCAAGTTTACCCTTGCCGCCCTTGGTGGGAAAATTGACGTCCCCACATTGTCGGGCAAGGCCAGCTTGAAAATCCCTCCCGGAACGCAAACCGGAACGACTTTCCGCCTGCGGAATAAAGGTATGCCAGGTTTGCGTACCGGACGATTCGGCGATCAACTGATCAAAGTTCAGGTGGAGGTGCCAAAAGCGCTTACCAATGAGCAGCGCACCAAGTTGGAGGAATTTGCTCTGGCTTCCGGGGATGCTGATGAACCCATGGGGAAGAGTTTCTTTGAAAAAGCCAAGCGCTTCTTCACGGATCGTAAGGAAGACTGATTTTTCGTGAACGGGGGGCTTTCATGCAAAGGAGAAAATTTCTGGCAACCACGGGTTCATTGATGGTCGCCGGATCCTTAACTTTGGGAAGTGCTTGGTGGCGGGCCACTCGATGGTCGCCTTTTAACGTCCGGGTGGAGCACTATCAGATGGGTTTGTCCGGGCTGCCTTCGGAATTTGTGAATGCCCGTATTGCCCAAATTTCCGATTTGCATCTATCAGACATCGTTCCTTCGGAATACCTGCAAATATGTATCGACAAGTTAATGGCCGAGCGGCCGGAGGCGATTTTTCTAACTGGTGATTTTTTGACTGCGGCACCCGGTCATCAAAGAGGGCAGGTTTTTGAGACTTTTGGCTCGTCCTTGCAAAAGTTGCTTCGCCAGCTAAAGGCTCCGCTTGGGGTTTGGGCTTGTTTGGGTAATCATGACATTTCTGTGGGGCCCGGGAGGATGACTCAACTCCTTGAGGATTCCGGGGTGCGGGTGCTTCGGGATGCCTGGACGCGACTGCGTTTTCCCGGCGGGGTGCAAGAGTTGGCGATTGGGGGCTTGCGGGATAGATTGGAGTTTCCCCATCCTGCTAGAGCCTTTCAGGACCTGCCGGAAGGTGAGCCGATCCTTCTTCTGATGCACCAGCCGGATTTATTCGAAGAATGGGAAGGTCCTGAAAACGCTTTGATTTTTGCCGGACATTTGCATGGGGGGCAGGTGAACTTACCAGGGATTACCTCTCATTTTGTGCCCAGTGATTACGGGAATAAGTATTTGAGTGGGGTCTTTAGAAAGGGTTCGAGGACAATGTTGGTGAACCGCGGGTTGGGGGTCATTCGACACCGCATTCGCTTTCGGAGTCCCCCGGAGATTAGTTTGATCTCCTTGACCCAAACGGAAGCGTGAGGGCAGAGGGCCGGAAAAGTCGGATAAGGAGCAAGGACATTGCTTCGCCCTCTCCGTCTCCGCCTCCGTCCTGTCCTTGAGAATAGGAGGGATGGTGCCTATTCGGAAAACTCTCCCCCCCATCAGGTCGCCTGATCGGCTCCCCAAGGACAGAAATGTCCTTGATCCTTATAGAAGCGCTTCGCTACGAGAGTTGTGGAGGGATGATCGCAGGCTTCCTGCAAAGCTAAAGCTACGAAGGACGGGAAAAACAGCGCGAAACTCAATCCTTGCGCTTCTTCGGAAAAAGGCAGCCGCAACCTGCACCGCAACAGTCTTTGCGGCGAATCGTTATCCAATCCTTCGCCTGAAAGAGCACAATCCCGATAACGAGGAATACGGGAATAAGTAAAAGCCACCAAATCATGATGTGAGGAAACCTTATTTTCTTTTATTTGGCAACGGCACCTTGCGTTTTTTCGAATTTATCGGTGCGTCAGTCTTCCTTCAGGAGTAACCCGGATACCGAAAAATTGGTGGTCCAGCCTTCTTCATCGATCAGTAACGGAGTAACCTGAAGGCCTTCCTGGTTGAGAAATTTTTGTTGCTGGCGAAGACGGTCCTGCCAATCGGAAAAAGCCGAGGCGATATGGGGGAAGTCCATTTCCAGCAAGGCTTCCCATTCCTCCACCGGTAGTTCTCGCCATCTCGGGATCTCCTGGAAGTGTTGACTCAGGATCGGCCAGTGCTCCCGAATGCCTTCCGGAAAACTCGTTTCAGGGGGAAACAAGGCGGCGAGAAACAAAGCTTGGTGAGAGAAAATTTCCTCGCTGGAGAGGAAGAAGACTCTTGTTCGGACACGGGGGAGGCGGGGCTTTTCCGCGAAGCTTTCCGCGAGTTGGTCCAACTTGACCAAGCACTCGGGACAATCCAGGTTCAACACCATGATGGCTCGGGAGGTTGCCTCCGGATTATCCCAAAGGAGGTGGGAGCGGGTCTGCCGTGGAGACGTTTTCTCTTTTTCTTCGGCATCGCTTTCTTCCGTTTCTTCGGCTTCCGGAACGTATCGGTACTCACGGTCTGGTAGGTGTTGTGAAATCCGGGCTTGTTCCAAAAGGAGGATAGGGAAAAGTAGGAGCAGGGCCAGGGTAGCCAGGAATCGATGTTGGGGACGGGCGGGCAGGAAAAGCAGGAGCAGGACGAGGAAATGGTGGATATTGCACCAAAGGCAGAAGGCCCCGATTTCAAAAACCTGCAAAAACACCAGAAATCCGGCCCCGACAAGCATCAGGGCGAGAATGATTTTTCCCAGAACGAGCGGGACAAAAAACAGGGCAACCCAGGCGAAAATAGCGGGCAGGGCAATCGGGATATCTCCGAACCCCAGGTCGAGATTGGCGTAGGTGCTTCGTAAAACCTCACTGCATCCCCCGCCCCAACAGGGCCACGCCAAAGCGCTGAGAAAGAATAAATATCCGGCCAAAAGAATCCCTGTGAAGGCGAGTAGATCAGCCAACAGAATGAAAGGCAATCGGTCTTTGAGGGGCTTTTCGCTCATGGGGGATTTTGATAAAAGTGTTTGCGATGAATGGGGATATTCGAATGTTATGGCTGTTTTGCAAGCGAACTTCAATTAAGGAATCATTTTATGCCTAAAGTATTATTCAAACAAAGTGGAGTAGAAGTCGAGTGGGATGGATCCCATGAGAGTCTTCTTGAACTGGCCGAGGACAATGGCCTCGATCTGGACTTCGGTTGCCGTATGGGCAACTGTACGGCCTGCCAGCAACCAGTTGTAAAAGGTGAGGTCGAGTATCCCAACGGACATACCGGAGAGCCGGACGAAGGGAATGCATTGCTCTGTTGTTCCGTTCCCAGGGGGGATATCGAAATTGATGCGTGAGTAGAGTCTTTCGTTACTTCGGAATAGCCGCCAAGGTTTCCAGCGTGGCTGCATGTAAGGCGGCAGTTTTCCCGCGTTTCCGATTGTAGCCCCCTCCATACAGCACCACGACCGGACAGTTGAACTCCCGGCACAGTTTCCAGACGTGCCGGTCACGGCGGCGAAAATCCTCGTCCGTCAAGGTCATCTGGCCAAAGCGGTCTTCGTGGTGGGGGTCGGCTCCGGCAATCCAGAAAACCAGATCCGGTTCGGTACGGTCAAAGGCGGAGGCGGAACTTTCAGCAAAAGCCTCCCAATACTGTTTCCCCTCGACCCACCGGGGAAGGGGAACATCCATGTCGCCGGGTTCTTTGTGGGCAGGGTAGTTTCGGCCCACATGAATCGAATAGGTAAACACGTGAGGATCCTCCCGGAAAATCGCATGGGTTCCATTTCCCTGATGGGCATCGGTATCCAAGACCAAAAAGTGGAGATTGGGTCGGTCTTTTTGCAGCCCGCGAATGGCCACCGCGACATCATTGAGAACACAAAAGCCCAGCCCGCGGTCGGGAAAGGCATGGTGGGTGCCACCCGCCAGGTTTGCTGCGATGCCTTCTTTCAGCGCGGTTTCCGCAGCCAGAATGGTGCCGCTGGTTTCCAGCATAGAGCGGTATAAAAGATTCTCCCGGGCGGGCAGGCCGAGGCGATGCCGTTCGGAGCGGGTCAGTCCGCAGTGCCCGTGTTCAGTATCATCGAAATTGACCCGGTTGAGGTAGGAGGGGCGGTGTACTCGCTCAATGTGCTCACGGGGGAAGAGAGAGACTTCCTCGATCTCAATTTGGGGATGGTTTTTGAGCCTCTGGAAGGCCCCGGGGAACTTTTCCATGGGGAAGGGATGTCCAATCGGCAAGGGGAGAAAGAAGTCGGGGTGGTAAAAGGCTTTGATCCTCACTGCTGTTCGCTGTTTTCGTCGGAAGTAAACCGGGCGGATAGTTGATTTTTCTTTCTTCTCTGGTGTTCTTCACGAAAGTATTTTTCCGCTGCGGAAAGCAGGTTCCGGCAGCGCAGGTAGTCATTGCCCCAACCATTGGAGATCCGTAATTTTTTGATAAAGCCCCGGCCGGGGGGACCATCAGGGTTGTAATTTGGATCCACGAGAATGGTAAAGCGAGGGCGAACCCCATGAACCACGTAATGTTCCGCGCCCTCGGTCAATTCTTTGTCGATGCGGAAAAAGGACGGTGGGGAGTGCATAGTTTACAGAATGAACAAAGGTCTGATAGGGTCAACTTCTGAGAGAATGTTTCCGTTTGAGGCAGACTTCCTTTTTTCTTTCGTTTGGGCGGCTTTTCATCAAGATGGGAGAATTGGTATTGTTTGTTAGCATGCGCTTGGTTTCGTTTTTATTTGTCTCGTTTTTACTCCTCTCCATTTCGTGGTGGGGAACGGGCTGTTTTAATCAGAATGATGTCGAAATCGGGCCGGAAGAACAGGAGCGCAGTTTTCTACGAGGCCGTCAGATGCTCCGTGAAGGGCGGGAAGGGGATGCGTTGAGAGATTTTCTGCGCGTCATCGACTTACGCCCCGGCAATGCTCCGGAGTCCCACCTGGAGGCGGCGGAAATCTACTTGTCGTATTTAAATGACCCCGTAGAAGCCATCTATCACTACCGGCGCTACTTGCAACAGAGTCCGGATTCGCCGCAGAGGGAACTGGTGCAAGGCCGCAAGCTGGCGGCCCAACGAGAGTTTGCCCGCATGTTACCCGCGCGTCCGGGAGGCATTGGCAGCGAGGAAAGGAATGAGTTGATGCAGCAGATTGAGCGCTTGCAAAGGGAGAACGAGCAACTGCGGAATAGTCTGGCGACGGCCCGGAGCGAACGGGATCGGCTGATTTCGCAATTGTCTAATCGCGAACGTGGAGATGATGACGAAAGAACTTCTACCGAAAGCCGGGAAGAGCGGTCTGATCGGCAGGAGTACCGAATTCATCGGGTGGTCCCTGGAGATACGCTCTATGGACTCAGCTCCCAATATTATGGGAACGCGCGTCATTTTCGACTGATTTTGCGAGCTAATCGCGAAGTTTTGCCCGACGAAAATGCGATTCTTCGACCGAATATGGAACTTCGCGGGGGGCGGGGCGGGGGGGGGGGGGGGGGGGGGG
>JAFIGF010000079.1 GCA_020831535.1 Opitutales bacterium
CAACGTGATCGTGGCCCCGTTGGGAATCAGAATCGTATCCGCCTCGAGGTAACCGCCCCACATTTGGTTCAGAACATCCCGCAACGAATTGGGCATTCCATCCGGCGTGTCGGGATCGACGGTCACGGACTGGGCCAGGAGAGATCCGGTGAGCAAAAGAAGAGAGAGAGGGAGAAGGAGAAATTTCATCGGAAAAACAAGTTTTCTTAAGCCGGACAAACCAATCGATTCGTTAAAATCGGAACATGCGGTCCCAATTCTTGCTCAGGTGAAAAGTGTTGGTGTTAGGATTAAATTTCCAACGGATGAAAAGGCTACACGAATGTATGCAGTGGATTTGATAAAGGAGAATTTAGATCATAACAAATTTACAACCGTTCCTCTATACGTAGGTAAACGTAGGGAGTAGTGGAGTGGTGGAGTCTGGGGTAGCATAGGCTTCCAGCCTGTGTTGGGCTGCTAAAACACAGCCAGGATGGCTGTGCTACCTCTGAAGGAATCCGTTGTTTTAGCGGGGGTTTTCGAATTCTCTGATGTTGATTGCCTTTGCGTCAACCTCCCACCCGGGCGGCGTAGGTGGCCGCGGCGTAGCGGCTTTCCAATTGGAGTTTGCGGAGGATGTTTTCCACGTGTTTCTGTACGGTGCGAGGGCGGATTTTTAAAATAATGGCGATTTCCTCATTGGTTTTCCCATTGCCCAGCCATTGCATAACTTCCTGTTCGCGTGCGGTGAGCTTTTGAATCTGTCCGGCATAGACATTTTGCGCAGACAAAGGAGACCTTTTCTTTTTGCTGGCCTCCCAGCGGGCCAGTTTGGTCAGTAGGGTATAGTGACGGCCCAGGATGGGTAGGCAGGCGTTGAGCAGGTGTTTGTCACGCACGCTGAAATCCTTCCGGCAGCGTTCAAAGTCGAAGTTGAAGATGGAATTGCGTCCCAGCGGCCAAACGGCTAGCAAGCCATAACGAAAGTCCAGCCACTCCAGGGTAAATTTCCAAAAGGGATTTTTCATCCACTCCCGGGTGGAAACCAAATCACTGATTCGCATTGCTTCACCGGATCCGGTTTCGACAAAAAAGCGGCTGTAGGGATGTTCCATGGCATGGCGTGAATAGTATTCGAAATGCTCTTTGGTGAAATCCGGTTTTCCGTAGGATTCCACTGCCACGGCTTTCATTCTGGTGCGGAAACGGGTCACCGAAACACTCAGGCAATCCGCCGGGATGAGTTCGAGCATTCTCTCGTGGGTGGTGGCCAGGAAGGTCGGGATGTTTTCGGTTGCCTGAATCTGGTAGGTTAAAGAGGTAAGGTGGCGCAAATCCTCGGGTGCGAGTTTTCGGGCTGACTTGGCGGCTATTTCCAAATGTTTCTGGGCAGTGTATTTTGGCACGGGAATGAAATCGAAGGATGAAGAGAGAGGTGATTTCTTTCTGTGTAAAAAGAATGTTTCGAATGGCTTTTGTTCGTCAACGTTTTTACGGTGGAGTGATGGAGTGGTGGGAGCGCTTTCGTTGATTGAGTGTCCGCCTTCGCCCACTGGGCTATGGCGTGATCTTCGCTTCGAGTGTGTTGTACCCCGGATCGCAGGCTAAAGCCAGCGCTACTGAAAACAGCCAATCGGGGCGTAAAGCCCCTCCGACCTCCGACTTCTGTTTCTTACTGGGGTAGTCTCGTCGTCCTGACGGTGTTTGGCAGTCGATAAGTCTTCTAGGGGAAAATCCGACGGAGAAAAAGAGTTTGCCTTTGATAGGATTGAGTGGACGTTTTGGGGGAATCGGTTTTTCTTAAGGGGAATGAGCCCGGTTTTATTGATTCAGGATTTGGCGGTGATTTTAGTGGCCGCGACGATTTTCGGTTTTCTTTGCCGGCGCTTCGGGCTTTCGCCGATTCTGGGTTATTTGTTGGCAGGGTTGATCATCGGGACTCCGGAAATTACCTTTCCCTATGTGACCGATGAGGACCGGTTGACCGCGATTTCCTTGCTGGGCTTGGTTTTCCTGATGTTCTCGATCGGGCTGCAATTCCGGTTGCGGAGGATTCGGGAGATGGGGTTTCCCATTGTGATCGCCACGTTTCTGATCGCTATGATGATCTTTACCGTCTTCCGGTGGGGCGCGGGAATGGCGGGATTGTCACCGGAGGCAGGACTTTGTTTGGCGGCGATTTTTATGGTCAGCAGCTCGGCGGTGATTGGGAAGGTGTTGCAGGAAAGCCATCTTTCGCACCAACGGTTTGGGCAAATCGCCTTGGGCATAACGCTGATGGAAGATATCGTGGCGGTGATTTTGTTGGCCGTGCTCGGATCGGTGTTGGGACAGAATGCCGGGACCGGGGAGGGGATAGGGATTTTAGGGACGATTGGCTTGGTCATCGGGTTTGCGCTGGTGTTGTTGGTCGGCGGGTTTTTGATTTTTCCCCGGCTTCTGCGCTGGTCTCAAAAATGGGGAACGAGTGAATTGGTCATGGTTCTGGTGGTGGGCGTCCTGTTGGCCTTGGCTTTACTGGCGGACAATGTCGGGTACTCCCTTGCGTTGGGGGCTTTTCTCTTCGGGATTGTTATTTCGGAGACCAGACAGCGAACGGAGGTGGAACGAAGTTTTGCGGGCTTGAAGCATGTGTTTTTGACGATTTTCTTTGTGGCCATCGGGATGCAAGTGGAGGTGGCCACCTTCCCCTTGGTCTGGCACTGGATTGTTTTGGGGGCCTTGATGGCGATTTTGGGGCGGGCGGTTTTTGCCTACATTGCGCTCTTGCTTATTTGCGAGCGGCCCCGCTCGGCCTTGTCATCGGCTCTTTGTTTGACCCCCATCGGGGAATTTTCCTTTGTGATTGCCGGGATTGCGGTGGCGGGAGGGTTGATGCCGTCCGAGTTCCAAACGGTAGCGGTGGGGGTGGCTATTTTGACCAGTCTGGTTTCGCCGGTGCTGGCCACCCGGGGAGATCTGGTGGGGCAATGGATTGGTCTGCGGGAGGAACCCGGCAAGCCGTTTCAGGCTTACCAGAAATTCTGGCAGGAGATACGTCTGCTTTCGGAGAATAGCTCGCTTTGGAGGATGGTACGCCGCCGGACCGGACATATTCTGCTGGAAGTCTTACTCGCCTCGGCGTTGGTGGTGTTTGCCCGCCCGGTTAGTCTGTGGCTAACGGATTTTGTCGCCACGCATTACGATCAGAAACTCTTATGGGTAGAATACGTGGTGCTGGCGTTGGCTTTCGGGGTTTTTCTTCCCCTGGCCTATTCCATCGGGCGGAACTTGAATGCCTTGTTGCTTATGATTGGGGAATTTGCGGAGAAGGATTTTCCGGATCTGCGTGCCTACGGCCCCGCTTTGCGTTCTGTTTTGTTGGCCGTGGTAGCCTTTGGACTGCTGCTGTGGTGGTGGAATTTACTGCCCATCGAATGGGTTGGGCATTGGGTGTTTCCGATTGTCCTTTTGTTGGTTGGCGTGGCGGGAGTGGTTTTTCGCCGCCGGATGATTTACTGGCATAGTCAATTCCGTGACGTGCTCGAGGAAACCGTGCAGGGTGAGGAGGAGGAACCGGAGAGGTTGTTCGCTCAGATCACGCCCTCGGGATGGAATATTGAGGTGGAGGAAAGCATTTTGCCGGATTCCTCAAAATGGGCCGGAAAAACAATTCAGGCAACGGCCTTGCGCAACGTTACCGGAGCTTCGATCGTGGGGCTGGAAAGGCAGGGGTATGCGTTGGAAAGCATCGGGCCTTCGACGCATTTGTTTCCGGGGGATCGTATTTTGATTCTGGGTACGGATGAACAGCGCAAAAAGGCGATGGCGCATTTGGGGCAAATGGGGGATGAGTCGCAGGAGGAAGCGGGGATTGGTGACCTGGTCCTGGAAAATTTGGTGGTGGAGGAAAAGAGCAAACTGGTGGGGCAAACCCTGGCCGATTTGGAATGGCCTTTGCGTTATGGAGTGCAGGTTGTCGGCTTGGAACGAAAGGGTGAAAAACACACGACCCCGGGCGCCAGGACCGTTTTGGAGGAAGGGGACCAACTGCTGTTGCTGGGACGTTCCCCCGATTGCCAACGCCTACGGCAATCGGTGTGAGGGTGAGTTTAGAGAAATCAAATAACCAAGTCCAAGGGAAGGTCTGAAATGTCCTTCAATCGTTTTCCCTCGGTTACAATTTGCATAAGCTGGATGGCCTCATCGTTTTGAGTTTCCAGCGTATTTTTTAGGGACTGACACTTGTGTATTGACGGACCTGGTGTCTGTTGAAAGAGCTTTGGCCTTTCTATAGGTGGGCCAAGAGGTTGGGGAGCTGGTCTTCTTGGGTTTCGTTCCAGAGTTTGACGCGTCCGATTTTGTCGGGATCGCCTTGGCCGTGCTTACCGTCGAGGAAGCGGGTGATTCCTTCAAACATAAAATGGTAATGGGCGGGGCAGGCTAGCCGGGTGCGAAGGCGAGCGAGTCCTTGAGGATCTTTTTTCTGCATGAGGTGGCAGGTGTGGGCCATGCCGGTGGCGTCGTGTAACCATTCCTCCGCGGGGTAGGCGTCCATGGCGGCTTCCCAGTAGCGCTGGACGTCGGCAGGACTAATCTTTTCCTCGGAGACTTCCGCGAGTTGGGCGAAAAGCCATTGGCGTTCCTTGGGGGTTAGTCCGCGAAGACCTTTTGGGGTGATCCGGTAGGGAATGGCTTCGAGGCTGATTTGGTCGTCGGGAGAAAGGTGTAGGCGGACCAGATAGCCGAGGCGCCGCATCAGGCCTGGTTGTCCGGACCAAAAGAGGAAATTGCCTTGGGAATACACAATCGGGCATCCTTTCCAGGTTTCGATGCCACAGGGCACGTGGGGGTGGTGGCCAATAACCGCGACGGCTCCAGCTTCGATCAGGCTGCGATAGGCATCTTGCAAGTATCGGGGTTGGACCGGAAAAAACTCCCGCCCGCCATGCACGGCCGCGATGACCAATCGGTTGGCAGCTTTCTGCCGGACAATTTCCGCGCAGGCTTTTTCCAGGTCCCAGCCGGCAAGGGCTGGGTTGATGTAGGTGTTTTGGCCTTCCTCGCCTTCATGGAAATTGATCAGGGCGCATTCGCGTTTACCGAGTTTGAAAACCAGGGCCTTGTAGGCATCGGATTGGTCGGTGCCTACTCCAACTGTTTGCAGGCCTGCCTCGGTCAGGATTTTTTTGGTCGAAGCGATACCCTTGGCGCGGTAATCACCCATGTGGTTATTGGCGAGTAAGGCGATGTCGAAACCTGCGCTCTGCAAATCTTTTACGGCTTCGGCGGGGCTGCCAAAACAAGGGCCTTCCTTTATGATGGGCGATTCGGCGGAAGGGTCTTCGAGAAGAGTGGTTTCGACATTCACCACACGCAGGGTTGAATTTGCAAAGGCCTCTCGGATTTCCGGAGCGTAGAGTCCGCCCGGGTTGGCGAGGAGAGGTTCTTCGAGCGTGCGAATGGGTGCCCAGTCGGCTGCAAAAAGAATGCTGGGGTGGTTCTTGTGGTGGACTTCTTCATTCCAGAAGCCAGTCTGCCAATTCATGTGGGGAGTCTTCATAGGGATTTATAAAAATTGATGAGGGTGCGGGCGGTTTGGGGACCGAGGTTGCGGTAATAGTCTTCCGAAACCGGGACCGGGTTTTTGTTTTCATCAAAAGCGCGAAAGCGGCTGATTTCCAAGGTTTGGCCGATGATGCCGAATTCCCGTACGGCCCAGGCAGAGGCGTTCATTCCTTCCAGGCGGGAATGTTTCCAGGGAAAGTTTTCGATGGGCACTTCCCGCAGGAATTGGTTGGTGAAAGTCTTTTCCTTTTCGGCCAGGGTTTGGGGGATTTCGCCATCCTGAAAGATAGTTAAACCGCCTCCGCTATTCTCCATTCGTGACCAACCCATGTGGATGTCGAGCACATGGAGGAGGGGAGTTTGGTCGTGGATTTTTTGAAGAAAGCTGGCGGCGGCTTTCGTTTCGGGTCGGCAAGGCGGGTTCCAAGCCCGGTTGAGGTTGCCTCCGCCGGGAAGCGAAGGGTCTTCGCGGGTGTACATGGGGTCCTCTCGCCACCCTCCGGCGAGGGCATCGATGTTGAGTGCGGGGATGATCGCCCAGGAAAAATCCCCGGCTCCGGGAAGGTCTTTCCAGTTTGTTTGGAGGAGACTGTCGAGCATTTGCAAACCCGCCCATTCGCTGTAGTGGGCATATCCCATCAAGGCGATGGTGCCTTTCTGTGGTGTCGGGTTGGTCGCGGGGCGAAAATAGGCGGGGATGGGGCGGCCGCGGCGGCTTTCCCCGATGATTGTTTTTTTCCACGGACCGTTTTCCAAGGCTTTTTGCAAGCGTTCGAAATCGCTTTGAAAATAGGGTAAGCCAACGCTGAATTCGACTGGCTCGGCATGAGACGGGAGAGTTATGGTGACACCGTCCGAATGTGTATCGCAGGGGGATATCCGGGTCCAGCCTTGGCCGGGTTTACGAAGAAAAAGCACCTCTGGGAGAGCTTTGGCAAAATTATGATTATGGGGGTAGTCGAAGCCCGTCAGGGCCTCATCCCGATTGGGGGGCCAGACGATGCGAAGGCGTCGTTTCTGGTTGCGGGGGGCGAAGGTGACGCCCAAGGCGTATTGGGAATTTCCGGGAATGGTTTCCGGGGTGTCGGGGGTCAGCGTGAGATCTTCTTCGGAAGAATTAAAAAGCTTTGCCGCGTGAAGGGGGGA
>JAFIGF010000081.1 GCA_020831535.1 Opitutales bacterium
AGATGCACCCGCCTGGTGAATGGACGCCCGCCAAGAACCCGCATCCTCAATCCGACCACTCGAGCTCGGAGAGACCCTCGCCCTCCCAGAAACGCACCCGCTCCGTCGGGAGGGCGAAGTTCCCGCTGAGCTTTCGCGCGGTGACTGATCGATCTTTCCCAGATGCTCCCGCCTGTTGAATGAACGTCCGCCAAGAAGCCGCACCCCAATCCGACCACTCGAGCTCGGAGAGACCCTCGCCCTCCCAGAAACGCACCCGCTCCGTCGGGAGGGCGAAGGTCCCTCTGAGCCTTCGCGCGACAACCGACCAATCGCTCCCAGATGCACCCGCCTGGTGAATGGACGCCCGCCAAGAACCCGCATCCTCAATCCGACCACTCGAGCTCGGAGAGACCCTCGCCCTCCCAAAAGCGCACCCGCGCTCCGCCGGGAGGGCGAAGGTCCCTCTGAGCCATTTGCCACTGGATTTTCGACTCCGGTGGGTAAGGCTTGCCTTCTTACGGGGAGGGTCGGTAATTTAATGGGTCTATGACCCAATTAGCTGTTCAGATGTATACCCTTAGGGATTTTACCAAGACGTCCGCCGATTTGGCAAAATCTTTGGAAAGAGTGAGTAAAATGGGTTACCCCGCCGTTCAGATGTCGGCGATTGGTGCCATGAACGGGGAGAACCCCGAGGTGGATGCCAAAACGGCCCGTCAAATGCTGGACGATAATGGTCTGAAATGCATTGCCACGCATCGGCCTTGGGACAATTTTCTCAACAATCTCGAAGGCGAGATTGAGTTTCATAAAACCTTGGGCTGTGACTACTCGGCCATCGGCGGGGTGCCCGGGAATTTCCCCAACACCTACGAGGGGTACCGGCAATTTTTGACCGAGGCCAAGCCCGTGATTGCCCGCCTGAAAGAAGCCGGAATCCGTTTCGGACACCATAACCATTCGCACGAATTTTTCCGTCCGGAACGTCATGGCAAAACCTTGGAGGATATTTTGATCGAAGAGGGCGGCCCCGATTTGTTTTTGGAATTGGATCTGTATTGGGTTGAGCATGCGGGACTTAACTGCGTTCGCATTCTGGAGCGATCCCATGGACGGGTGCCGGTTATTCATCTGAAGGACAAGGAAGTTCTGGAAGGAAAAAATGAAACCCGTATGGCGCCTATTGGTGAGGGCACGATGGATTGGGATGGCATTCTCGAAGGGTGCCGCAAAGCTGGCGTGGAATGGTATGCCATCGAGCAGGACCAATGTTTTCGCGATGCCTTCGATTGCTTGCAATCGAGCTACGACTACCTCCGCGAAAAAGGAGTGTAAGAATTTATGAAAAAGCTGAAATGCAGGAGTGCGGTCCCGTTCTGACGGGACCGCTTTGCGTGAAGGTCTCGATAATCAGGACCGAACATCTCGAGCTGATAACGCCGCCGCAGTCCAAAGTGCCTATCGGCACGGGATTATCAGAAGACCGATTGACGGTCCGCCTTCGGCCTACTTCGGGCTATGGCGCGAAAAAGTCACAGGGTGCACTTTTCGCGGGGAGAGCCTTTCCCGCCGGCCTACGGGCATCTTAGCTTTGGCCGGATTTCGGGTTTTGGCCGAAATTAGCAAATAGTAAGATCAGGCAAAGTTTGTTATAATAAAATCTTCTTTCTTTTTTATCCCAAACCCTTTGTGCCATGAATACTCTGAATTCTCCTTTTCTGGCCAGTTGCCGATGCTCCCTCGTGCTGGCCATTCTATCTCTTCTCATAACTCCGGTCTTTGGTCTACAGGCCGGCGAAGAAAATCTTGAAGAACGTTTTGCGGAGCTGAGTGAACCCCGCGAATGGACCGATTCGGAAGGCCGTTCGATTATGGCCACGATGACGGCCCTGGAAGGCGATAACCTCACTCTGGTACGGGAAGTAGATCAGCAGGAATTTACCGTTCCGCTCGAACGGTTCTCCGAAGCTGACCGCACTTTTGCCAGAGAACATGCGGAGGTTTTTGCGCAAATGGCCGAGCTGCGCCGAGAGCAACGGGGTAGCCAGAGTGAATGGCCGATGTGGCGTTGGGACAGCCAAGCTGGGACGACGGTCGGGGAGGCCCAATTGCGCAATCCGGAAATTACCAGCCATAACCGTGTGTGGGTCAGCGAAGCGGATATTCCTCCGGGACGTCGGGGAGGGGATGACGATGGGCGAAGCCAAACCGGGCTAGAGGATATGGAGCGTATTTTCACTGGGGGTTATGCCAGCCCGGTGACGGGGGAAGGCAAGATTTTTCATTATTTTTATCGGCCCACTGGCACGGTGTATGATCGTCCCCGGGCCAGATCCCTGGGCCTGTCTCAAGAAGAGCTTCGCGCTCAGGCCCAGCCCCTGGAGGGCAATTTGGTCAGTGCCCATGAACGTTGGTTGGTGGCGGCGACCGATAATCTGGTTGCCATTGACCAAGAGACCGGAGAAACGGTTTGGCAGACTGAGTTGACTGATCGAGGTTTAAATTACGGATTCTTTGGTAAAGGTGCGGGAGGTCCGACGCCAGTGTATCACGATGGTATGGTGATGGCGTTTGGGACCTCAGCGCAGGTTTTTGGGGTCGATGCCCAAACCGGGGAGGTGCGCTGGACCTATGATGTTCAACCCCGTCATCGCCGTCACATGCAATATCTGGAGGCGGCCTTGGAGGGGCGCAGCATGGCGGCTCGGTTCAATCGGGATATGTTGACCGCGCTGGTTGCCGTTGATGGAATGGTGATTGTGAACGACCAGCGTTGGCATCGGGTGGATACGGACGGTGGTACGACGTATCATTACGATGAATTCAACACCTATGTGGCCCTTGATGTGCATACCGGGGAGGTCCGCTGGGAGGTTCCCGGGGTTGGCGCCGGTGGATCTAATCCCAAGTTGGTGGAGCTTGACGGGAAGACGTATATTCTGGCCGTTGGGCTTTTTCATCTGACCTTGCTCGAACCGGACACGGGAGAAAAAATTTGGCAAAGCGACCATGGGCACCATTCCCCCACCTGTGTTTTCAATATTGGGGTGAGTAACGAGTACGTGATTATGGCCGCCCGGGCGGAGGGGTCCCGGGATCGCAGTCTGAATGGGTATAAGCTCAGCTTGAACGGCCTGGAAGAGTTGTGGAGTTGGGGAAGCATTGACGAGTACCGGAGTAATATCCTGATCCTGGGAGATGTTGCCTACATGCATGTCAACGAGCGTTTGCGAGCCTTTGAGGCCGCCACTGGTGAGACCCTAAGAGAGGTGCCAGTGGGCAATATTCGTCCGGCGGGGGGCAATCCCTTTATTGCTCATTATGGCGGCTGGATCTTCACCCGTTCCCGGAGTGCGGAACACGGGGAAGGAATTTTTGTTCTCCGGGCGGAACCCGAGGAAATGGCCGAGACGCAACAATTTTTTGAAGCGGACCTGGCACAACCGTATTTTGTCCTGATTTTCCCCGCTTTTGCCAACAACAAGATCTTTTTCCGTACCCAGGAGAGCAATCGCATCGAAGCCTACCGCTTGGAGTGATGTATATCGGTTCCCCCGTAGAGCTAAAAAACTAAAATGGGGAGGGTGCGGTTTTGCGTAGTGCGCCGCTTTAGCAAGCAACTCGAGCGGGATGGTGCTTTCGGCGGGGTCCGGAAACCCTTGCTTCCTTCTTCGCCCTTCGGGCTACGCAGGACATGATGGCGGACAGGTCGAAGGACAAAGAACGCAGCGGGCTACGTTTGTAGATGAAGTCGTGAGACTTTGGAGGCGCTTAGGAATCTGGATACGATTCCCGCAGATAGTCTTTTGTCGAAGGGAAGAGGATTTTCTCGTCACGGAACTGCTCCGCCGCCACGGGGGCCATGCCGGGGCTGAAGGTCATGAGCACCCGAACGGGTTTTTCCGGGTCGGTCGAGACCAATCCGTGGGGAAGGCCGGGGGGCAAGAGAATGAAATCCCCGCTGGAAACCGGGCGAACTTCCGGCCCGAGGACCATTTGTCCTTCGCCGCTGAGAATTTGGTAGGTCTCGACGGTTTCCCCGTGTACATGGACGGGAGAGTCGGTGATGTCGAGAACGGCGACGCGGGCACAATCGATGACCGATTCCTGGTCGCCATTGGCAAAGGCCCGGCGTTCATCGATGAGGAAAGCTTTGAGGCCGCAGACGCTCTCTTCCGCCCCCGCCAAATCTGCGGGCAGGCGGCTGACCACCACATCGGTGGTGGCGTTGGACCCGCGTTGGAGAAATCCGAGGGTACGGGAATCGGCGAGAGTGTGGCGGGTGGCTCCGTTTTTGGTGAGTTTAGACATTTCGGCGCTTGCTGAGGGCTTGGGTGAAAGGGGTATTCTGAAGGGAGGGACAAGCCCCTTCAAGGTGTTTCGTTTTCTTTGTCCTTTAGATAAAAAACAACCTGAACCCGGCCTTGGATGGCGATTTGGCCCGGCGCAACCCCTTCGGCGCTGCCATCGGCGGTGGAGGCTATGGAAGAGGCTACATTCTGGCTCATGGTGCCGCGGCGTCCACTGCCCCAGTGCCCCCAGCCGGAGTAAAACCAGCCGAACGAACCATGTTCCGAGATGGACCGTGGGGCGCCAACGTCCTGACCCAAAACGGCGGCCATATCGACGGCCTTCTCGCGGGCGGCCTGGAGGGCCATTTTCCGGGCTTGGTCACGGTATTTGCGCAATTCGGTGGTTTGGAAATCGATGCCGTGGATATGACTCACCCCCGCTTCGGTTGCGGCAATGAGGACGGTATCAATGGAATCGGGATCATCGATGGTGACCACCAGGGTGTTCCGGGTGCGATACCCGTTGAAACGCTCGTTATTGCCGTGTCGGTTATGCCATTGGGGTTCCATGGAGATGTGGTCGGTTTGAATCTTTTCCTCTTTAACGCCCAGGTCCGTTAAACTCTTGATCGTTTGGCGGACAATCTCCCGGTTTTGGGAGATGGATTTTTGGACATCCTGATCCATGGTTTCGATGCCGAAGGAGAGGATTGCTTTGTCAGGACGAACTTCAACCAACGCTTCTCCGGAGACCGAGATCGTTGGCCGTTGCGTCTGGTTTCCTTGGTTCGGGACGTAAAATTGGGCCAGAAGGCTTGCCGGCAGGAAAAGGAGGAAGGTCAGCAGAAGGCCGCTCGGCAAAAGCCGTTTGGCCAGGGCAGGAGATTTGGATTGTTTCATGGGAATTGGGGAGGTTGGTTGGGTTCGGGTTATGGGAGAGATCAGGAGCTACCGTAAATCGGTGTTTTCGGAGGCGACTGAGGGTAAAGTTGTCAGGGATTCCTGGCCGATCATTGGTGTTCACTTTCATCTTTTGCGACAATCTCCAGCTCGACTGGATGGGATACCAGGGCAAAAGAAGAATCATCGGTCCGTTGCTTCACGGTTAAAAAGTATGTTCCCGCAGGAATGTCGCTGTACCAATCTTTCAGGACATATCCACCACTGGTAATTCTGGCTTGCTGAGGGCGAAGTAGCTGGCGGTTCTCGTTGATTCCGCGGTTTATGCGAACCAGCTTTTCTTTCCGTTGCTTTATGTGTTCATTATCCTGCGGCATAACATTCCCTTCCGCATCGAGTAGCTCTACTTGTATTTGATGATAGGCAATGCTCGTAATAAATCGCCGGGAAGTATCGGTCATGTTGCGAATGGTAACATAAAAACGAATCTCTCCCAGTTGACCCTTGGATTGATTCAAGCCCACTCCGCAAACCAAGCCATCGACTTGCTTGCCCCATCCGCCGGAGAATTCAATATCGCCCGGGACTTCTCCATTAATGGCAATCAGGTTTTCCCCTGTCTGGTCGAAGTAAAGGGTGGATAATTGGCGATCTCCTTCGGATCGGGTTTCAATATTCCTGGTGCCGTCACTTCGTCTTGAAAGGGTGGTATTTTCCTTGAACTCTGCCCATCCCTGAAGCTCCATGTTTTCATCGTAGCGGTTCCTTCGGATGAGGCGATTGTCGTCATTGTATTCCTTTGTTCTGACCGAGTCCAGAATTAGATTTTCTTCGGTATAAGGTCCGGATTCGTCAAACATCTCCCCAGCAGAAGCCTTGAAATTGTATCGGTAGTAATGGGTCTTGATAACGCGGCCTTCGGTATCATGGAACTCCCGCTTGGCGACAATTCCGATGGATGTGGGCCGGTCGTAGATCGTAAGTTCCCCGTTTTTCTGCGTATCGTCGGCAGACAACAAGGAACCGCTATGTAGAAGGGCGACCAGTAGTACAATCAAGGATGAAACGGGGATCTTGGTGGTCATGGATTTTCTTTCGGGCGGAGTTTAAAGGTTTCTCGTACCTTCACTCGTTTACCCTACCACGCTGACTCTCTTGGGTTGTCAGGTGGAAGCAAGGAAATTGTCATAAGATTGTCAGGGGCTTCTTTGTCTTCCGGGGTAGAGGCTCACGGGCCGGGAGGGGGATTTTTTTTGAATTAAAGGATTGTCATCACGGAAAAAGGATACAAATGTTCACTACTATGAGTTCTGCCCATTTTGTGACTGCGCACATTTCCGGCACAGGGCAGGCTTGCGTAAGAACCTTCTTCCTGACTAAATAAAAACCTTTTCTGGTAGTAACTTCCCTAAAGACAAAATTATGGCCAAAGCATCACCAACCAAACGAGAACTTCCTTCTTCTGAGACCAGCGGCGAACGCAATAAAAGCATTGATTTTGCCATTTCCTCGATCACCAAGCAGTTCGGTGAAGGCTCCATCATGCGTCTCGGGAGCAACCGCAAGCTCGATGTGTCGGCGATTTCCACCGGTAGCCTGGCCATCGACCTGGCCCTCGGAATCGGCGGTTTGCCCCGCGGTCGGGTCAGCGAGATTTATGGTCCAGAAAGCTCGGGTAAAACGACCTTGGCCCTTTCCCTGATCGCCCAGGCCCAGCGCGATGGTGGCCTGGCCGCCTTTGTCGATGTGGAGCACGCCCTCGACCCCCAATACGCCAAAGTCGTAGGGGTGAACCTCGATGATCTTTTGGTTTCCCAGCCCGACAGCGGGGAGGACGCCCTGAGCATTACCGAAACCCTGATTCGGTCCAACGCGATTGATGTGATCGTGATCGACTCGGTCGCCGCCCTGGTCTCGAAAAACGAGCTGGACGGCCAAATGGGGGATGCCACCGTGGGTTCCCAGGCCCGCCTGATGAGTCAGGCCATGCGCCGCCTGACGGGGGTCATCAACCGGACCAAATGCGTCTGTCTCTTCACCAATCAGATCCGCGAAAAAATCGGGGTCATGTTTGGCAGTCCCGAAACCACCCCCGGTGGGCGGGCGCTGAAGTTTTTCTCCTCGGTCCGGATGGACATCCGCCGCATTGGCCAAATCAAAGAGTCCAGCGGCAAGGTGATCGGGAACCGGACCAAGCTGAAAATCGTCAAAAACAAGGTGGCACCGCCTTTCACCGATTGCGAATTCGACATCATGTACAACGAGGGCATTTCCCGCACTGGGTCTCTGATTGACATTGGGGTTGAGCACAAGGTCCTGGAGAAAAAGGGCGCTTGGATCTCCTTTGACGGCGACCTGGTGGGGCAGGGCCGTGAAGCCGCGAAGCAAAGTCTCATGGAGAGTCCTGAGTTGGCCGAGAAAATCCAGGCCGCCATTCTGGAAAAGCTGAAGGACAGCGGAGTGCGCAGTCTGGCCACCCGCAATAAAAACGACGAAGTCAACCACGATTCGGAAGACAGTTGATTGGCCCGGATGGAACCATCCGCCCCAAATGAACCCATTGCCGCTCTGGCCACGCCCTTCGGGGAGTCGGCCATTGCTCTCATTCGGGCTACAGGCCAAGGATTGGAAGCGATTGGCGGGGAGATTTTTCAAAAAAAACTGCCCCCGCGAAAAGCCGTTTTTGCGCCCTACCGCAGCCGCGAGGGCGACATTCTTGACGAAGTGGTGGTTACCTTTTTTGCCTCTCCCCAGAGTTATACGGGGGAGGACATCCTGGAAATTTCCTGTCATGGCAATCCGTTGATTTGCGAAAAAATTCTCCGCGATTTGTCGGCCCGCGGGATTCGCGCAGCGGAGCCCGGGGAGTTCACCCGGCGGGCCTTCCTGAACGGGAAGATGGACCTCAGCCAGGCCGAGGCGGTGATCGACCTGATCCGGGCCCGGGGGGATCGTGCCCTGGAGGCCGCGCAGCACCAGATCAAAGGGGTTTTGGGAGACCAGATTCGCAAGTTTGTGGACCGGCTTTTGCAAATTCTCGCGGAGATCGAGGCCTACATCGATTTTCCCGAGGAGGATCTGCCGGCCGAAGACCATGGAGGTCCCCTCGGCGAGCTGAAAGCTCTCATTGATCAGGTGGTTCGGCTGGCCGCCACCAGTCATTACGGAGCCCTTTTACGGGAAGGCGTGAAGGTGGCCCTCATCGGAGCCCCCAACGCAGGCAAGAGCAGCCTTCTCAATCTCCTGCTTTCGCGGGAACGGGCGCTGGTCAGTGATACCCCGGGAACCACCCGCGATTTTCTGGAGGAAACGGTCCATCTTGGCAAGCACTGCTTGCGGATTCTGGATACCGCCGGGTTGCACCTCTCCGAGGACCCCCTCGAATGCGCAGGCATGGAGAAAACCATCGAACAGCTCGAACTTGCTGATATCTGCCTTTGGGTGATCGACCAAACCAACCCGAATTTCAATCTCCCCGTGAAAGCCCGGGACTCTTTGCCGGCCAAACGGACCTTTGTCCTTTTCAATAAGAGTGATTTGGCCGGGGCGTCCCCCCCGCCAAAATCTCCGGAGGATTTTCCCGCCCTTTCGATGTCCGCCAAGACGGGGGAGGGGCTGGACGGCTTGATCGCCCGGATCGATGACCTGGTGGAAAAGGAAAACCCCGGCCACCAGCGGGATTGGATCGCGGTCAGCGCCCGTCATGCCGAAGCCCTGGAGGAAGCCCGTAGTACTTTGGAAAAAGGGTTGGCTTTGCTGCGCCAAAACGAGCCCGTCGAGTTGGCCGCCAGCGAGCTTCACAACGCCATCGACGCCTTTGCCCGAATCGTTGGCAAAATCGACAACGAGGAAATGCTGGACCGCCTTTTCGCGACCTTCTGCATCGGGAAATAAGCGGTTTGCCAACGGAGGCTCCGCCTCCCTGGAGGGACGGGTTCCACCTCCCTGATGTGAGACCAGGGTGTTTCGGAGGCCTCAGGAGGGTTGCGCGCAGGGACATGAAGTCCCCGCTCGCTGTCGAATAGTGGCGACATTTCCGTTTTCCGAAGTATTGCGCACAGGGGCACAAGGCCCCCGTTCGCTTTTTTGCCCCAAGCGGGGACCTGGTGTCCCTGCGCGGAGTACTTCCGCCCCCCCCCGAGTCTCTTAATTGTCTATTCCAGCTCCGCTGGTGGCCGCGCTGAACTCTGACCTCCGATCTCCGACCTCAGGAGGGGATTGGACGGCGCTTCGCTTGGTCCTTCGGACTGCCCTTCGGGCATCCTGTCTGACGACCAAACCCCTTTCGGGGTTCTCGTCCCCTGATGGTGGGTGTTTATTCCCATGGGAACGATTAAGGGTTTGGGGCAAGCGTTCCCTGTTTTCGAAAGTGGTGCGCAGGAGGGGATTGGACGGCGCTTCGCTTGTTCCTTCGGACTGCCCTTCGGGCATCCTGTCTGACGACCAAACCCCTTTCGGGGTTCTCGTCCCCTCATGG
>JAFIGF010000160.1 GCA_020831535.1 Opitutales bacterium
GCTGTTCTTCCCTTCCTTCTGCTATCTGCGTAGCCGAAAACGTGAGTTTTTGGACGGCTGTTCTTCCCTTTCACTCTTCACTTTTCCAATTTCACTTTTTGTCCCTCCCCTCCCCCTCACCCCTTCTGCGTTCACTTGTCCTGCCCCGCCCGGAGGACGACGAAGGATCAGATTTTCAGCGTTTTCCTCAAATTTCCTTTTCCTCAAAGCCAGGAGCCGTTAAAAAGAAATACTCCATAAATTCTAATAAATTGCCCTTTTAAAAAAGACGCCGCTCAAGTGACCCCATCTCCCCTGTTTTCATGAACCCGTCCAGCCCTTTTACCTTCAACATCGACGAAAACATCGCCAAAGCCCTGGACGCGTTTATTGAGAAAACCGAATTCACCAAACTCTCCGAAGTTGTCCGGGCCGCGCTGGAAGAGCGCCCCATTGAAGAATTCGAAGTCAAAAAAAGAACCAACCGACAAGTCTCCGTCCGCATCGATTCCCAGATGCGGGATAAACTCAACGAACACGCCAAACGCAACAATTGCAGCATGGGCGAATTGGTCCGACTGTTCCTTTTCGATTTTATTGGGAAACAAAAAAATCGGTCGAAAACCCCAGCTTCAAAACCCACCCGTTCTAAGCAACATTCACAGGCATCCCAACTCGATTTCCTTGATCCCGATACCTTCTAAAGCCAAGTGTTATCCCGATTTTCGCCAAACAGCCAAGATGATACTACCCCCCTCCGCCACTCGCCACGAGAAGAGTGCAAACCCGGCTGTTTTGCATTCCATTAATTGTTACCTCAGCTGCCCAACGGACAGCCGCTTCAGTCACCCTCCACTTCGTAACGGGTACAAATGGCACACGAGAAAATTTCCTCAGGGGCGATTGAGCGCAGTTGAAATTCCTACGCACCGATTGCATCACGTCATCCTCCAACCTTAACGAACCGCAGTCTTGGTATCACCCCCATGGGCAGTCACACGGGGGCGCAAACGTGCTTTGACCGCTTGGTGTGATAGCTGGACGTCGGTTGATTTTGCAGACCAGATATAGGCTTCACCGGGACGAAGTTGAGCCATTTTCGCCGGAACCAAGTTACCTAAGGCAGCGTTGGCTTTTTGAATATGCTTGAGCCACCCTGGAGAGTTGAAGCGATGGAGAATGATTTGGGTGGACAGTTCTATCAGGGATACCGGAACAGAGGGCGGGTCTTGGCTGGCCACGAGGATACTGGTTCCTTTGTGACGCATCTCCCGAACGACCTCCACTAATCCGGCAACAAGGTCAGGGCTGTCGATATATTTATGCGCTTCGTCGAAAACTACCAACTTGTTGAATCGCTTACCCTGCCAGGTAGATTCTGATAATATTTGTAGAATAACAACGAATAGGCCGAGTGCTTCATCCTTCTCGATAAACTCATCACGGAGATCGACGACGACCAAACGGCCTGGCCGGAGCAGTTCACTTAAACGAATTGAATCGTCGATGTATTCCTCTGCTAACCCCAGTCGCATCAGAGCAAGGTTACGCTGGTTCTCAGGAAGGCTGGATGCTTCGATCGCTTCCTTCAAATTGGACAATGTAAGGTCGTTCCGAAGGCTCCGCATGATCCGGTTTACCTGCCGGATGTAGATCGCCTGATTGCCGATCGCCCCCATCAGGAATCGCCAATGCCCCGCCTGCAGTTCAGATGCTGAAAAGGCCAAAGGTTTGACTTCCAGATCAGGATATTCCCCGCGACGCTCTTCCAGTTTGTCCTTCGGCGTGAGTAGGAGGACATCGCTGAGCCCTTGTGGACGGGCCTGATAATCCCGCAGAAGCGCATCCACCGATCCCACATCTGCGTTCGGGTTGACCATGGAAGTGAACTCGGGTTTGTAATCCTGGGTTTGGCTATAGTGGAATACTATCGAGGCCAAGGGTTGAGACAGCCTGTTAATACCTGCAATAGGCATCGTGGCCATTTCAATAATCGACCCCAGAGTATAACTTTTACCACCCCCCTGAACCCCGAAGAGACTGATCGTCTGAGTCTGATTCAGATCAAGAGCGAGCGAGCGTCCATTGATTTGCCCCAACATCCCGAATTGTGGAGACGATTTTGTCTCACCGATCAAAATATCGGGCTCCGGTGTCATGGATGCCGGTGCCGAAACTTCATCCTTGCCGGGAGAGGCCTCCAAGGACGATGCACCCGACTCTTCCATCGGGTCCGGTTTCTTTTCCTGCTCTACCTCCGGGGGTTCAGGCGACGGCTGCGATGCAACAACTGGTTTTTCTATATCCGTTTTTTCATCTTTCGCGACATCGGGACTTGAATCAGCTATTTGTGGCCGGTCAGGACCCTCGTTATCCAAACCTTTCGATGAGTCATCCTTGTCGTCTTCCCAAGTCATGAGATCGCTGGTGGCGAGAGTCGACCAGTCTACAGTATGATCCCGCGCAGACGTTTTGAATTGAGCCCTTTCCAGTTTGGGCAGGCCAGGAAGGGGCGGAGCGGGGGGCACTTCGTCTTCAGCCCTCCCTGTTTCGGCAGAAGTATCAACCGCAACAGGCGCATCCGATAGTGTTGCTCTCACCAATGTTTCCATGAGATCCCGCCCAATCCGGTGAAATTCAATGCCACCCTCCTCAACAGCTTCTTCGTTGCCAGGATGCTGAAAGTCAAAAATTAAGGCGCTGCGGTTGAATTCCATCCGGTAGGTGGACTCGATGCTGCGCAAGAAATACTTTGCCTCGTTCCATACATCCCTCGAAAGGGTTCTCAACCGATAAGCCCGATCCAGATAAAACTCGATCAAAGCAACAAACTCCTGGTTCTTCATCATTCGATCCGGGCGGTCTTCGGGGCCATGAAATGATGGATCGAAGTGATGACGCAGCACTTCTTCACTCTGGGCGATCTGTCCGGCGATCCGAGTCTTCAACTCCTCGTAAGCAGCAAGTCCATTTACGGAATGATAGCACTTCACTTCAACGAGTCGGCAGGTGATAAGGCGCTCCTTCGGATTAAAGTCAAAGAGAGCCAGATCGGTTCGCTTCAAAGTAATGTCCGGGGAATTTGCATCTACCCGTTGTATCCCCTGATAGAGATCCAAGTGAGCATCCAGCGGCAATACAATTTGATCGGCAAAGACCCCTTGATAATCCAAAAAGCGCTGAGCAAGTGCCAAACCCAGTGCCTCCGTCCGCTGTGAATACGAAGAAACCAGTTTCAGGGCCAATCTACCCGAGAGCGAGCGCAATGCCCCCAAAAGCGGAGCGGCGTGGCGAGCATCCCCTAATTGGCGCTCTTTAAGAGTGCGGGCAAATAGCGCCTCAACTTCAGCAAGGGAACGGGAGGTAATAACCAAAGAAGGCCCGGACCCCGCAGATAGATCAGGACTGTGGTCGATCAGGTATTCCGGGCGGTCCTGACGACCCCCATGGTCAAAAAATTCGATCCCGAGGTTACGGTCAATGGTGAAGACCCAGTCGCTCACTTCATGGACATGATGCAACAGTGCCTTTGCAGCGGTGTTGAGGTGCAGAACTGCGGTCGGCCGTAGGCGCAAACCGCTTTGATTAACCGCCACATTGGCAGCCGCATTGGAAAGTGCTTCCGACAAATGGGAGAGGACGGCCACGGCATCTTCCGCGCCGTCCAATGGAGCCGCACGCGCATGGCGGGGAGCTCGTCTCCAAAGAACGGCTTCTGAGTTCTCCTCATAAGATACTGCATAATCCTGGAATAAGCCGTGGATCGGAGAGACCGCCTCTTCCAACTTGAAGGGTTCTGCTGTCACCTCCTGGGCTGGAAAAATATCGAAGAGGATGGAAATATTCGCAGGAAAGGCAGACGGAGTGCGTTCGAACTCGGTATATGCACGAATCGAGAAAGACAGCTTGGGTGCCAGATGATTGCCAGTCGGGATGCTGAAGATATCCGCATTTTCAGCAAGGCTTGTCGCAGGCGACAGCAAATGCTGCAGGTCTTCGCCTATTCCGGTCGCCTCAGGGTCAGGAGCAAACAAACGCACATCGTAGCGGAGATTACGATAGTCAGGATTTCGCTGCAACTCCATCAGAGTATCCGCCAAGGCACGTGCCCTGCCTGCATTAAAGCAGTTTATGGTAAGAGACTCGACATAGGGGTGTTGCACCAGATACCGCCTCACCCGCTCAGCCAGATAACCTGCATTGACATTCTGGAAGGCACCTTCCGGCTCCGAAATTCCAGCAAGGGTGCAAAATTCAGCGATCAATCCCTTGGGATTCGGGTGGTCGGCTGGGGCGTAAAGACTCCAAAATGGGTGGATATTTTCAACACTGTGGAGCACCCGCCCATTCTCTGCCATTAATACAGTCGGAAAATGCAGCATGCGTAATCGCTGCAGCAGAGCGTCCCGCGTGGCACGCCGAATACCTTCGTTGAGCTTGGTCGCTTTAACTCTCCAAGATTCTGAAAGTTCAGTCCAGACAAGCAGCCAAATTGCGCGGAGGGGGTGTGTGGGGCCGAGCAATGATACACGCTGGGTAGCTCGACGGGGAGTGACCAAGTCAATGTCCACTCGGTCCAGGCTGATTATATGATGAAGCGCCTCCAGAGCATCCCGGCTTCCTGCGAGCTTTTCCGCACGAGCCAGAGCCGCTTGCAAAAGTTGTAGATAGGTTTCACCGTAAGCGACAAGTTCTTCGGAGCACACCGAAAGATCGCGTCCCGCTGTAACCATAGTTCCTTCCTCGCCGCGCACCTTTTCAAAATAGGCTGAACGCGCCTGAAGAAAAGGCGCCACTTCCGGAAGTTCGGGCCATCGAAGTGGATTAGCTGTAGGGGTGCCCCGATGCAGGTGCTCAAGCCGCAACCGCCAGCAAAAAACGTCCGTCGGCTTCGCCAATTGAAGTCTCTCAATCTCGCGCAAGAGCGAAGGCACCGGGATAGCGATAACGCCCTCTTTTTCGAAACGGGCTTCGATCGCTGCCTGCGCACTTCCATACTCCCCCGGTTCTCCGGCCCAATGGACACTGCCGTCACGAATCTCCGGCCCATCGCGACCTTCGGATGCCGCCTTAAAACGCAGGTCGATCGCAGCATGCGTCAGACTCGGATATTTGCGGGCAGCACCTTCGACGACCTCAACTTCAATGTCATCGTTACGCACGACGTAGAACTGCTCGCTCTCGTTCAACTTCGGCACAAAGGGCTCGTCATCCTCCGGGGTGCCGTGATGGATGATGCTACCCGAGTCATCAATCAGCGGAATCGGGTTATTGTCTTTGGTAAAAGCAAGCACCCGAACGAAGTGCCAGCCCTCCTCCCAGTCAATCGACTGGATTCTCGTGAACGAGACCGAGCGTTGCGTCCGCCCTCCCAACCAGGACTTTTTCCGCTTGGTCACCCCGATCGGAGCGCCAGTATCACATGCGACCACCTGAAACTTGAAATGATCCACGGCGGGCACCTTTTCTGGGTGCGGCTCGGTCTCAAAGGTGACTTTAAATTGCTTTTGGCCCCCACTTCCTGCGATCAGCACTTTTTGATTTTTTAGTGAGGCGAGGCGGTTATCGTAAGTGGCATCCTCCGCCAATTCCTCCACACTGATGTCGGTGACGCGCACACAAATCTGCACAGCGTAATCATTCCCATCAGCAAAGTGCCACTTATCGAAGGTTAATTCATATTTATCCCGATCCAATGCAAGCGGAGCGTTCCAAGCCCGGGGATTGTCGAGCCCCGCTTGAATGAAATAGTCACCCAACGCACGCACCTTCTCTTTCTCCTCATGGGTCTCTCTGGACAGGCCGAGTTCCAGCACTTTGCCCCTTTCCGTTCGGGCGGAATGGGTCAACCGGGAAACACACTCAAGGTTTTTACTTAAGCGCCCGGGAGCCTCCGCAGGGTCATCGAGGAGACGAAAATCAGGAATAAGGCCGAGTTCAAAAAGAGAGGCACCGACCACCTCACCCTCGTAGCCGTTCTTGCGGATTGTAAGAAGGAAACGGGCTTGGTTCAGAGTATCCGCCCACTGCCACCCATGCTGCGCAGTGATCTTCAATAGCTCTTCAATGGAAGACCGTAGCGCAGCAGGAAAATGCTCCAAAGTCCGATTAAACAGGTTCTGGTAAATATCCCGAACGTCGATGGTTTCGAAAGTGGCTGCACCAAAGGAATCTTCCGCCGATGCCTTGAGATCGCCCGGCACGAAAACGAGCAGGGGCGGTCGCTGCCTTCCATCAGGCAGTGGATTGCGCAATTCCACCAGTTTAGTGCTGGTGACGGAGAGGGCATCACGAGGCGCACTCTCTCCAACCAAAATGTAAACCTGCGCGGCATTTCCGAGATCGGCATCCATTTGCTCAGCGATCGTTCGCATGAGTTTACCGGAAAGATCGGAGACACGCATGCAGTGCCCGGGTGCCCGTGCCCGAACGATGGACAGCAGGTGCTCCGTCAGCACCGCCCCCAGAGCCTCATCGAATTCGTCATCCGATAATCGTTCCAATCCTTGCGCTGTTCGGTGGGCATTCATTGTCATACTTTGATACGGTAGCGCGGCGTTACATTTTGGGTGATGTAGGCATCGGAAAGGTCGCGGAAAAAGCCGATGTCGCGGAGCTTATCTTTGAAGGCCTCCTTATTGGAACGAAGGGATTCGCGGTCGCGAATGCTGGGCTCGCCAAATCCGTCGCCGGCGGGCAAGCGGTCGATATGAAGACCATACCTGGTGCGGAGAAACTCCAGCAGATCATCGACGCGAATCTCGCGGGTCTGAAATTTACCATCACGAATATCGAGGACTGCCAATTGCAAGAGCACTTCCAGCAAACGGGTATCGAGAACAAATCGCCTCGCCGACCCGCGTGCCCGCGTCTGCGCGACCAAGGCTCCCGGTCGATTCTTGAGCAGCGAGGCATCCAGAAAATTCGTAATGAACTTCCGGTGGTAATCCCCACGCACGACGGAGAGACATTCGATGTAGGTTTCCATCGGATCCAGGTTCAGATCAAAGACGGCCTGTAACTCGGGATCGAGCGCGTCGTCGCCAGCCGCATCTTCGACGATGTTCTGGATCCGTGTTTGGAAAAACCGCTCCCGATCACCGTTGAACTCCTTACCCAACAAGCCCAAAACTTCGCGCAGGCTCAAATCTTTGCGGTTGCCACCGGGGGGCTTCCCCGTCTTTTGCAGATAGCCACCCATCTCGTCGAGTTTACGCGCCAGAAAGGCCGCCTTAATGTAGCCGGGGATTCGCCGGTAGTGCGTATCAGCGCTGCGCTTGGCCAACTCTGCAACCCAGGTATCCGGTCGACCCTGCACGTCGAGAAAGAGACCAATCTGATGCGGACAATCCCCAAAAGGATCGTTCCCGACAGGCTTGACCGGACAACGATGCGTTTCGCAAATCGGCTCATTGCCCTTCTTTTCAATCAGCCGTGGCAACAGCTTGAGCAAACGCAGATGGTAGAGCCCCAAATGAAAGGCGAGCAGGATCTTCAGATAGTCCACCATCACCGTGCGGGGGATGACCTCTTTATATCGCATCAGTCGGATCACATCGTTGGCCAGCAAATCAGCCGAGCCAATACAGACGGGCTGGTGGGGGTTGCGGGAATCTTTTTGCGGCACGTCCTCCTTAACCGCCTCGCTGTTGAGAGTATTCAGCAGCGCCTGAGCCTCCACATCGACCGAGCGGTCAAAGGCCAATTTGCCGGTAGCCGGATCGACCCCTTTGAAGAAGTATTGCTTCAACTGCTTGAGGGCTTCCTGCCCGCTTCCATTGCGGGCATGCACGAGCAGTTCATAAATCATCGCCGAGGCACCGTAGTCCCGGCAGTGCTTGGCATTGCGAAAGCGATAGGTGAATCCGTGCAAAGGGCGCGGCGCGGCTACCGCCTGCCTTGGCTTACCACGGTTTACCAGATCCAGCAGGTGCGTTTCGATCCACCGTTCAACAATTTCGGGATGGTTCCCCTCTTTGAAGCCACGGAAGGATTCCTCTTCCTCTAAAAACTGGCTGAGGAAACGGGCGATCGTATTCAGATCTTTGCTCCCCCGCGAAAGCTTACTCTCCGCGCCGCTGTGATAGATCCGGGCGAAAAGATTTGTCAGCACACGGTCCATCTCAATCACCTTGAAATCCATCAGGGTGATCTTGTTGAGCTTGAATTCCTTTTCTTTAAGCTTGATTGCCATAGCTTGCCGGGTCCTCGACTACCTGCATATCCAAAAGCCCGCTGCTTTCTTTCCGGATTGCATAAAACTCCCGTCCCGTCGGAGTGAGGAGAATCTCCTCATAAGGCACCGAACCGAGAACGTTTTTAAAGACATTTAATGAAAGGTAATAGCCGTGCAGCTCGTCCACGGTTGGACGATACCCCTCGTTCAGACGGAAGAGCATCTCGTAAACGTCGAGGTTGATCTCCAATTCCGGGTCTTCATCGAAAAAGCCCTCGTCCTCGAACATCGACCGGGCATCGAAGCGCAGTTTAAGCAGGCTGGGCGCATGCTCCATGAAGGGGGACTCCTCCGCCAGCGTCACCGTCTCAAGACGGAAATACTTCGCCGGGAACAAACGGTAGCAGCGAATCGTGCCCTGATCCACCGAACGCACCTGCAACGCCAGCTTGTTGCCCAGTGAACTGCTTTCAAAAACCCCTTCTCCTTTGTTGATCGCCCGGATGATACGCTCCGCTTCCGCCTGGTTGTCGTCGATGCTATCTATTAGCTTCAACATCGAGGCGGACGACTTATACGGCAGCAGTCGTTCCCAAGAAGCGTCCCGGCATTCGAAAAAATGTCGCCTCCGGATCATCGCCACATAGTCTCGGTAGCGCCGAAAACGCCGTGCATCATTGCCTTGCCCGAACTCAGTCGGAAGCTCCCCGTAAGCCGCCGTGAACAACTCGTCGTCATAGTGACCCCTCTCCTCGAAAGAGAGCAAGTGGGGTGCCGGACTGGGCGGGTGGAACCCAAAGAGGCGGTCGAGTTGGGCATCCCCACTCAAGCCGATATCCGACTCGCCAAGCAGTCGGATGAGCCGGTCACCGGGTTTTGTCCCCGTGCCTCCCATCCAGCTGTTGAAGTAAAAGCCGTTGAGCATCTCCTCCCGCTTCCCTTCGGCGTAGAGGGCATGAATCTCCTCACAAGTTCGGGTGCCGACCAGCATGTAGGCCAGCGCCGAGCGCAAATCGCGCAGAGTGATGTGCAGTTTTGATCGAAGCGTGGTGAGGGTAAAGAGTTTTAGCAGGCGCTCCACCACCTGCTTCCCAGCAACTGGATCCTGAAAGGTTTTGGCATTATGGTGGGCGTAGCACCGGTCAGCCAGATCACACTCCGCACAAGGATGCCAGAATTTCGGCTTCACCATTTGAGCGAGCAAGCGTTCGAGGATGGATTTTAGTTCCGTCCCATCCGGCAGTCGGGTGGGTGCCACCACACTGCGAAGGTTGAGATTCACGACAGCGATACCGGCCTCGGGCTTGCCCGTCTTGAACCCCGAACTGATCAAACTCTTTAGTCGGGAGAAGCGGCCTCCATGCTGCTCCAGAAAGTCGATCAACCGACCTTCATTGATGGCGATCATGCGGGTCTCTTCCGAGGGCCACGCCGCTTCGGAGTCGCCCTCGTAGGGCTGAAAAAACTCCAGCAGCACGGTGTCGTTCACCTTGTCGCCCTCATCCTGGCTCCCGTCGTAATTACTCCGGAAGCGATGCCCCTTTACCGAGAACACCGCGCCGTTACCGTTGGCCACCGGCTCGACCTCTGCCCCACTCTCCCGCGCTTCCTGCTCCACCTGTTGGATAAACGCGGTTTTGCCGTCACCCGCATTACCACTGATCACGACTAGCTTGAAATTCCCATCCAACAATTCCGGTTTTAGCGTCCGGTCGAGTTGCGTCTCAACGTAAATGCGGCGGCTCCATTCGTCCAATCCACGGGTGCCTGCATTCGTCCGCTGGCTCTGGCTGTAGAGGGTGAGCAGGAACTCGGCGAAAGGATTGGTATTCGGACGACGCGTCTCGCCCAGCTCCTCCCAGCTTTGCGTGGCCAGCGTTGTCTCGCGGGTTGGGTCTGGCTGACGTAGCGAATCAAGAGCTTCGAGGTCTCCCAGCAGAGCCGCCGCCGAGGGGTAGCGATTCCGGCGCTGGGGTGCCACCAGACGCAAGAGCACCTCCACCAGCTTTTGCGAGAGGTTCTCCAGCCCGCTGAGGTGACGGGGATCAAGCGGCTCGCGGTCGGTCGCGTCCTCGATCCACGGGTAGCGGCCCGTCACCGCCTCGTAAAAGCTGACTCCCAGGGCGAACAAATCGCGGTCGCTGCGTGTATCGGCACTGGCTTGCACGCCGCCGTCGAGATCGGGTGGCAGGTAGCGCTTGGTACCGCCACCCCTCGCCATCAAATCTTCCGCCGATTTGGCCACGTTGAAATCGACGATCTTCACCCCGTCATTGGTCCAGAGCAGATTGGCGGGTTTGATGTCGCCGTGCATCACGCCATGCGCGTGCAAGTGGGCGAGCCCCTCGGCCACCTCCCGCAGCATCTTGACCGATTCGGCCAGAGTAATGCGGTTACTCTCAATCATTTCCCGCAAATCCGAACCCTCCAGATATTCAAAAACCAGATACGGGTAGCCCCCGGGATTCAGGGTGCGGGCATCGAAGACTTTGACTACCCGTGGATGTGGCGGCAGCTTGGCCAGCGTGCGGAATTCCTGCTTGGTCCGGGCCAGCACGGAAGTGCGATCCTGCACGATGATCTTCAGCGCACGCGCCACATCACCCATGGTGTCGATCACCTTGTAAACCACCCCGAAGGATCCCGGCTTGCCGAGTTTCTTTTCGACAGAGAATTTGCCATCGAGCGTGGTGCCGGGGGCGAGGTTGAGATAATCCAACTCCACTTCTTCAAAAGCCTGCGCGGCTTCGGCAACATTCCCTCCCTCGGTTTCGATCGGCGGTTGCAGGAGCGCCCGGAAGCTCTCAAGTGCAGTGCCCGCTGCCGGTCGTGCCGCCGGATCTTTGGCACAAAGGCCCGTCAGCCAAGCGTCAAATCCCGTTGGCACTGCTGCCACCTGAGCCGAAACAGGCTCAGGAAATTGGCAGTTGGCCACGTGGGCATCGACCGCGCCCGGCCAAGGGGGCGCACCGGTGAGCAGTTCGTAGCCCAGCACCCCGGCCGCATACAGGTCCGTGCCAGGGCTGGTGTTGGCCTCGTCCTCCAAAATTTCCGGTGCCAGATAGGCCTCCTTCAACTGGCTGATCAACTCCCCCGCCACCGTCTGCGTGGAAGTGCCCCGCTTGGAGGGACGGGCGAAGTCGAAATCCGTCAACCGTACCTGTCCGTCCGCCGCCAAAACGACCGTGTCGGGGGAAAGTGCCCGGTGAAGCACGCCGTGTTTATGGCAATGCGCGAGCGCACCGAGAATGTCTTCGAGGATGCCGAATTTCTGATCGAGAGTGAGCGGCTGCCGGGTGCGCTTGAGGCGCTGGCTGAGGGCCTCGCCGCTCACATCGTCGGTCACCATCACATAGCCGTCGCCATTCTCGGTGGGAAAGAAATCCCGTGCCGTCGGGATACCCGGATGCGCCGCCAGACTCTCCAAGGCTTGATAGGCGTTTTCTATCCGCCGCTGCTGCTGTTTTCGCTCCGCTTCCTGGGCGTAGGGATCGGCATGATACACCCGCAGCAGAGCCCGACTCCCCTTGGCGTAGCGGCCTTCCGCCCGATACTCGACATAGCTGTCGGTCGAGGTCAGCCGCTCCACGCACTGCCAGGTGCCGAAGAGCGGCAAGCCCTTGCTGGCCCGCACCCCCGTCCCTTGGAAAAGCTCATGAATGGCCTTGAGATGCTTGTCGGTCGTCTCGCGGGGATAGCCCGGCGCACAGCTTAACTTGCCGGGTGCCTGAAAAAAGGATTCGCAGCCCGCGAGTTGCAGGGTGGTCGGGGCATCACGAGCCTCAGGATCGAGTAACACCGCGTTGTCCGCCGAGAGCAGCACCACCGCCTCAAACCAGACGCGCTCGCGGTAGGGCTTGCCCGGCTTATCCGCCAGCAAACCCGCCGCCACCTTGGCGTGATCGCGCAGCTTGGGCAGCGGCGAGTGAAAGGGTGGCCGCCCCTCCGGATGCCACTTGCCGTTGGCCACCATGATGGCCCCGTGCGTTCCCTTCACATCGACCAGATACACCCCGTGTGGCGCGATGATCGCCAAATCAATCTCATACCACTGCTTGCCCTTCTTCAGCTCAAAATTGTGCAGCACCCGGTAATCATCCGGCAAATGCTGGGCCAAGTAAGCGATCGCCTTGCGCTCTTCATCGTTGCTCGGGTCGCCTATGCGGGTGATTTGGGCCATCGGTTAACGGGCGGTTAGGGCTTGTTCGAGTTGGGAGATGGCGGAGCGCTCGGCCTCTACCGCTTCATTTCTCAAATTCCGGACTTCACAGCCCAAAATGCCGATGCGTTTAAAATCCTCGGCTGGGCATGTTGGTAGAATAACTTTACCGATTTGCGTGACGTCAAGATGCGGAATTGCACTGCCGTAGGCTCGGGATTTCAGTTGCATAATGCCAATCCAATTATGAAGCGCAATGAAAGCAAATCCGAAGGATATCGGGTCTTCGAAATTAACTCGGATAGCATCTTCTGTAACGACTGCTCCAATAACATCTCCAATTGGTATAACCGGAGTGCCAATAATTCCGTTTAGCGATCCTGAGCGCGGCACCAGAATCGAATTTTCGAGGATTTGATAAGCACGAATAGGCTTTGGAGGCTGAATCCAATAATTCGGCACAGGATCAGCATTCAGAATTCCCGCGCTGCCAAACAAACCAACAGAATGTTCCGATTGGTCCATTGGAACTCGCTTGAAACGCAGGGGCTCGACGATAGAGCAACTGAGAGAACCCAAAGTTTGAAATCCATGAGGATTTTGAGCTACAGCGTCATAAGCGCTCACGTGTCGTTTCCCGTGAAAACGAGCATCCAGGCGCGATTCTAGCCTCGAAGAGTTGATGGATGCAAATGGCTCAGATGCACTTTGCTCTTCAATCGGTAGACCCGTCAGCTCAAAAAGTTCAGATACCGCCTTCGCTTTAGCCTCACTCGCCTCCGACCGCAGCCGTGCCGCTTCTTCGACGAGGTTGTGGATTTTCAGTTCCTCTTTGGGGTCGAGGCGGGGCACGTCAATGTCGGCGATGTGCTCGGGTTCGAGGTGCTGGATGATGGCACCGTAAGTCCCCGAAGTTACGAGGGGCACCCCGAATTTGCTGCTGAGAAAGGCGTAGAGATAGCCGGGAGGAATCTTTTCGGGATCGGGGACGACTTTCAAAATGTCCTGGCTGGACCAAATTCCTTCCATCTCCGGGCGAACATAGGCCATTTTCCCAATGCTGCCTGAACACGAAATCAGAGTCATACCCTTTTCTAAGCGCAAATGCCGGAGCTTTTTGCCGGTAGCATCTTGTTTACTCAACAAGCTGACATTTGAAAGATCCGCTAACTGCATGGAGCTTCCCGTAAGGAAACGCACACCGTAAGCAGGGTCTTCAACGTAATTGCGGCGAAATTGGGGTCCATTATAAATGCCTCCGTCGTGGCCTTTGGTAAGTTTATGTAGCGGATCCTTCCGCAACGACAGTTCCTCCAGCAAAATCTTCGTTTGCAGGGCGCCGCCCACGTAGGGCTTGGTATCGAGACGATAGCCGTAGCCCTCCATCCATGAAGCACGGATAATGGCGGTCTTCATGCTTGCCCCCCTTCCGCCGGAAACCAGCTTTGCAGGGTTTGGCGCAGCTTTTTGAAGCCGGGTTCTTCACAGGCATCGAGAGCGCGGCGGGAGGCAGCGCCAAAAACGGTGGAGAAGGTCTTGCGACCGCTCTTTATCTTCCCCAGACCGGTAGCAACTTGGACGGCTCGTTTCAATTCGTGGGGTTTCGCTGCGCCCTCTTCCCAAAGTTCCTGAGCAATTAGCTTGGATTTAAGCGCTTCGTAGCTTTCCACGCCAAACGCGGCGGCAATGTTCGGATTATCCATCCACAGCCAGGCTTCAAGCATCGGTTGGATAACTATGACCTCAAAGCGCTCACGCTTCCATCCGCTCTTCTCCATATTCACGGCAATCTCTTGCTCAAGCACGGCTGCTCCAGGCGAGGGATCGAAATGTTCATCCAAAATAATGATGGCGCGCTCATAGAGTTTTGGAAATGGCATGAGGTTTTCGTGAGCCCGTTTCCAGATCGCCTGGTCATTGGCTCCTGGCACCTTAAAAAAGTCGCTATTATTTTCCGGGTCGATTGAAATTTGTGCACAACCAAGAGCATGGTGCCAATTGTCACGGCCAAAGAAACCTTTGAGGCCTTCGACCATGGCGTTGTCGGCAAGATGGAAAATCAGTGGACGCATAGTCAGAGAACCCCGGCGCTGTGGAGAGTGGCCAAGCTGGGAGTGCCTTTCCAGTTCTTGAGAAGATCATGATCGGTGCCGCGAGTCACAATCACTCCCTCGGTTTTCGTCTGGGTGAGACAGAGCAATTGTTCGAGTGGAGTCGCCGCAACCGCGATGGGCGAATGGGTGGTGACAAGCACCTGAGATCCTTCCACGACTGCTAAGGTTTCGAGAACCGCTTCGATGGCTTTGGGATGAATGCCGTTTTCCGGCTCCTCAATGGTCATCAGCGGAGGCGCATTTTTGACAAAGGTAGGAATAGTCAGGGCAAAGATGGCGAGGGTGCCGTCGGAGAGTCCTGAGTTGTTCACCTTTCGATCCTCTCCGTATTGGGCATAGAAATAGGCTAGGCCATCGTCTTCACGTCGCTTGGCCGAGACATCCGTAAGAAGCGGAAGAACGCTTTTCACATGATAAAGCCATTCCTCGAATGCTTTTTCGGCTTTCTTTAACTCCAGAATGGACCAAGGCAGCGTGGAGGCGTCGGAGGCAATCCTCCAGTTGCGACCAGGCGGCAAAGCGGCATTGCGCAATTTCTCCAAATTCGGAGAGTAGAAGACGCAATCCTGCACCAGAAATGACATGAGCCACTGACTGGCGGCGAAGAGCTGAATGTCCATAGGGATGCCAGCAAGCGCAGGAGTCGTCCCCGTCAGGCGGGTAGTGAAGGGCTCGTCCTTGCCGGACTTTGACTTGTTCTCTCCTTTGATGCGTGCGGTGCCGGAATGGTCGCGGTCGATGACGATACGAAGGGATTCGAGTTCGTCCTCTTCCACGAACTCTCCCCAAATCCCGTCCTGCTGCGCTCCGAGGACAGTTCGATCAGCGGGTAGCAGGAAAAGGTGTTCCTGGGAAATCTCCAGAGCGTCGTTTTCTATGCGCAAGGACAACTCGTAACGCAGGCTATCGTATATACGTCCCGGAGTTGCTTCGAGAGCGGCGCGGAGTTTTTTCGGTGCTTGTTCGATCCGGAGACGGTGAATCGTTTCGCGAATGACATCCGGTAGTCGCGCTTCCAGGGCAAACGCAAAATAGTCACCACGCAGGTTATGGATGAGTTCCATCGGTGCATCCGCACGTGGGCGGCGGTGGGATGCGGTAGATTCAAAGAATGCTTTGTCGAGGTCACGGTTGGCAAGTATCTCCCCAATAAGCAGGGGAATATCTATCAGCGTGGACTTACCCGCACCATTTCTGCCAACCAAGACCTGATAAGCGCCCAAATCAACCGCCAGCTTTTCAAAGCAGCGGTAGCGATAAGCTTCGATTCGGGTAATCATGCTCCAGGCTCCGGGTTGTCCTTGCGGAATTCTTTGTAGGCGGCGGCAATAAGGGGGAAATCGTCGTCGATCACAGGGCGGATGATCCGGCGCTGGCGAGTGACGGTCTTGCCGTTTAACTTTACAGTTTCCGTAACCATTTTTTCTTCCACGATTTCCGAGCCGTCGGGATGGCGCTTGTAGAGCGGGTTGCCGCGCCGGTCCACGCCAGCTTTTTCGGCCACCGCCATAAAGATGGGATACTCAGTCTTGTGCCCCATCGCCTCCATCGACTTTTCATCTTCGGTCTTTTTCTTAAGAAAGAGCAAGCTGGTGAGGATGCCAACGTTGGCCTCCACGATGAAGGCCTCGACCGGCACCTCGACACAGGCCAGCACCCAACACTCCTTAAGTATCCAGCGGCGGATGGATTCGTCGCCAGGATTGCCAAGGATACCGTTGGGCAGAACGATGCCCATGCGCCCTCCCTCTTTGAGCCACTTGATGTTTTGCTCAATAAAGAGGATCTCTGGGGCGAGCGAGTTATGGGTGCGGTCCTGCTCCACAAGGTTACCGCCCTTGTCCTTACGCCAGACCCTGGCCAACTCGCGGCCCTCCAGCACTTCCGGGTCGGTGATCGGGATATCGGAGCCAAAAGGCGGATTGGTCACGAGCACATCGATCGTTCCGAAATTGATCTTTCCCTTGGCCTGTTCCTTACCCGGCAGATGTCCGCGAGGGAAGGCCAGCGAGTCCATGTGAAAGAGATTGCCTTGGGTATTGGCCGCCATCATCACATTCATAGTGCTTGCCCGCACGAGAAAGGGGTCGAAGTCGGCTCCGTAGACATGCTTCTCAGCGTAATCCCGCAGCCGGTCGAGAACGTCATCGGTAGTGTCGTCGCCGATCTCGCGCTCGTATTCAGCAGTGAAACGCCTGGCTTGGTATTTTAACGCAGCAACTAAAAAACCCCCGGTCCCGCAGGCGGAATCGAGCAGCGTTTCATGTGGTTTTGGATCCAACATCTCAATAACCAGATCGACCGCTCGGCGGGGCGTAAAATATTGCCCGCGGTCACCCCGCAGATTAGCTCCCACGATCTCCTGATAAGCGGCTCCCTTGGCGTCGATGTCTGACCGTGATAAATTGTAACGGGACAGCTCCATCACCATGTAAGCGAGAGCCTTGTCAGACAGCGTCAGGGCGTCCTGTTCCTTAAAAAGCTCGCGATACTGCTGCTTCACCGCCGCGAACAATTTGTCGATGCGCTGGCGGATTTTCATCCGGCCCTCCTCTTCGAAAGGTTCCTTTGGATGGGCAAAAAACAAGCGACTTGCCCCGCCGTTGTGCAAGCGCTCGTCGTGCATCTTGGCAAAAATAAGGTAAAGAAACTGCCAGAAAGCGGCGTCTTTGGGCATCCCTTCATTGCCGTGAATGAAATTGTGGCAGCGCCGGAATGCCCGCTTCAAATCAACCTCTTTGGCCCGGCGCTCATAGGAATCAGAGTAGACATCCGGCGAACCCATCGTGCCATCAGCCGGAGGCCAGTCGCCGTAGGGGTCAAACAAGGTCTCAAAGCGCTTCTTTTTTTTGCGGATAAAAAAGCGTTCCAGCCCATTGGTCCAGAGACCCCACTCACAGGCATCCACCGAGAGCATGAAGCCCTTCACGTCCTCAAGGTCGGCCCCCGCTTGCTTAAAATCCCGAATCTTCGTCACCCCCTTCTTACCCTGCTTAGGCTCCGGGCGGCAGACCACCACCCGCCGCAGGTAGGCCTCCTCATGCGGCTGACCCGCCTCGAAAATCGCGATATCCACCTTCTTCCGCTTACCCTCCACATTGATGGAAAAATCCCGCTCCATCGACTCCGGAGCGATCTGATACTCAAAGATCAGCGCCCGGGCGATCTCCTGCCGCACCTTCTCCTTCGGCGTCTCCTTAACCGGATCCAGGGTAATATAATCCGGGATCATCCCCTCTTTCAGGGCAATGGGCTTTTCTGTGGTAGAAGACTTCATTATGGGATTTTAACTTGCATCTAAATCCACTATAAAAAAGCTCGACTGCTATTATGGCAACCATTGAGTTATAGGAAAATACTCAAAACCACAAAACGAGACAACCGAAGGAGAATGCTACAAGAGCACGTTCTCTTGCAAAAAGCGAAAAAACTATAAAAAATTGCAAGTGCTGATTTTGATGCCTCGTTCATCTCCAGAAATAGTTAGCCTCATCTCCATGCATAAAACCGCCTTCATCGATCATCTTCACCAGTCCAACCGGGAGGGCAGTGGCAAGGCGAGTTCTTATGTGCGGGCCATGGATCTTCTGGCGGAAATGCTCAAGGTCAAGGATTACGGTTTTCGTGATTGTCTCGATCTGTGGTCCGTCGATTCGTTGGAAAGGTTAGAGGAATTGCGGGAGCTGGTGTCGGAGCAAACCCGCGAGTGGGAATCCAGTCCGTGGAACAGACCTGAATTACCGAAAAGTTATTTAAGGGACGGTTATTGCCGCGCTGCCTTGCGGGCCTACCAAGAATTTCTGATTGAACATGCCCATGAGGGGGAAATTCAAAAGGTGTTTGAGGCGTATGGAGACGACGTGGATGCATTGAAAAAGCGTCTGCAACGCCCTATTCAGATTCCGGACTTTATCCTTGAGTCCTGGACAAAACAGGAAGGAAAAATGATTCGCCGTGAGGTCGAGTTTCGGATCAATCAAAACATTTTCCGGAAAATGATTTTAGAGATTTACCAGGATCAGTGCTGCCTGACTGAACTCAATCTTCCCGAGGTGAACCGAGCCAGTCATATCCTATCCTGGGCGAATTCGCCTAAAACCCGGATGGACCCGCGGAACGGGCTGTGTTTGTCAGCCACCTACGATGCCGCCTTTGACCGAAAATTGATCAGTTTTGATGAAGATTATCGCCTGATTCTCAGCAAATCCATAAAGGATCGTATTCCGAGCCCAAGTCTCCAGAAATGGTTCCTAGAACGTGAAGGACAAAAAATGAGCCTGCCCACCCGATTCCACCCATCCACGGAGTACCTGGCCGAGCACCGCAAAGCCGGGGATTTTTGAAGCATCGCTTTATTCAAATGAGCTACCGGAAAAGAAGGTCTCGCGGAAACGAAGAAGAACTAATCAAACTCATTTTTGGGGGTATTGTCCTGATATCTCTTATGATCGGAGGAATACATGGGTTTGGAGAGGTTCTTGTCAGTCTTTTAAATCTAGCAATATTTATCATTTTTTTAATTGCTGCCACATTTATTATTTTTCTCGTCTTAAAAAGCGTGAGACACTTTTATTTCTACCCGAAGTCAGACCCTGTTTATACTGTTCTTAATTCAGAAGATAAAACTCCAAAGAGAGTTGATTGGACCTGGTTTTCTATATTGAAAACCTTGCCGGAAATCGACTGGTATCAATTCGAAAAACTTTGCGCTGCGATCCTAAGGGCGGAGGGGTTTGGCGTTGAGCGAAGAGGCGGGGCAAACCCAGATGGCGGAGTGGATTTGATCGCGGAGAAAAACAAAACCCGCACCCTTATCCAATGCAAACATTATCGAAAATGGAAAATCAAAGAACCTACGGTCCGCCAATTATTAGGGAGTATGGTTGATTTCAAGGTGGATCGAGCAGCAATCTTTTTCTACGGCGAAGCAACCCAACCTGCTGTAACGATGGCCAGAAAACATGGGATTGGCCTCGTGGACGGGGTTTCTCTCTCGGAGCGAGCGGAAAAAAATCTATCTCAACCAGACCTTGATCAACTACTCAAGACCGGAATCCACCATTGCCCCAAATGCGAATCCCCAATGGTTCTCCGCACTGGGAATTTTAAAACTTTCTGGGGTTGCTCACATTTTCCTCATTGTCGTGGCCGAATGCAATACCACGATTGATTGGGGAGAATCTCCCCCCCTTTCCATGAGCGTAAAGAAGAACAAATAAACGGAGCTCCTCGTCCAAAGACTTAGGTCTTCTGCTACGTAAGTTATCAACGGCGAAGGCATTTCCCAGCGCCATATAGGGAAAAAGTTGAAATAGCATCCTCTATCACCCAACTTTTTCCGTATGGCGGCACTTGGGGTAGGTGGAGCAGCCCCAGAAGGACTGGCCGGTATTGGGGCCTTTGCGAGCGGTTCGTTTAACCATTTCGGCTCCGCAACGCCCACAGACCTTTGCGGTTTCCGGCAGCGGATCGACTTCCTGTTTGGGTAAAGAATCGGCCTTCTTCTCTGGTGTTTGGACGGATTTGATGAGATCGAGTAAGGCTTCGCCGTTAACCAGATCCAGTGGCTTGCCTTCGGCGAATTTTTTCGCTTCCTGGGTGAATCGCCCACTTATAACAACGGTCGCCCGGTCTGCTCCCTCAGAGACCATCAGACCATAGATTTCACGGACAATGGGCGCACCGACAGTTCGGGTCTTCCAGCGTTTGCATTGAACAAGGGTTTTTTGACCGTCCTTTCGAAAGATTAAGTCAACCCCTCCATCGGCACCCCCACCCAAGGACTCCTCAACCTCATAGCCCTTTTGCCGATAGGCTTCGCTGACTAAAAACTCGAATTCCTTCCAGCTCAATTGCTTCAATGATTCCAGGCTATCCTGCTGCGCCAAGAGCTTCCGCTTCCGGAAGGAATGAATCCAGGAAAAGAAAGCCAACACCATAAACCCGATAAGTGCGTAAGGAGCAAACATTTCTGCAGCCTGGGAAACGAGCTGTAGTAAAGGTTCCTCCATTGGAAAGGCCGGAATGATCCAACGCATGGCGATGAAAAAGATAACCGCCAAGCTGGCGGCAATCCACCAAGGAGCCTTCACCAACAATACCGCAATAGATTCTTCTCTTTTAGGCATCAAAATATCAACGCCAACTCACAATAGAAGAGCAATAGAAAACCCACCCCTTACCGCAACAATCGTTCCCCGCGCCATTGGAGGGAGGTGTCGGCAGGTGGAAGCGTTTGTCTTTGGGGAGAAGGACGGAACAGCCGTCGAGATCCAGTAATGTCTTATGTTCGGGGATATTCTCTCACCAAGGCACGAAGGCACAAAGTTATTCCTCCAGGTTTCCATTGATTGTTCGAGTGATGCCATTTTTCATGAGTTCATCGCCAAAAGTGTTTAATGCCTCTTGAGTCAGGCAAACCTGCGCGCCATCAGAGTGGCTCGGCGACAGGAATCCAATTGTAGCGAAGGCGGACCCCACTCCCTCTCGTCCAAAGTCTTACGACTTCGGCTACGAAACAGCCGTCCAAACTCTGACGAGTTCGGCTACGGGGGATCGCGGGGTGAACCCGCTCGCTACGGAAACAGCGGTCCAAAAACTTATGTTTTCGGCTACGAAACAGCCGTCCAAAAACTTACGTTTTCGGCTACGAAATCTCACCGAACAACGTGAGGGAAACAAGCGAAGCGCCGTTGGGGATACACCGCCCCAAAACCCTTGCGAAAGCTGCGGGTTACGAAAAATGCGAAGACCAAATCGGTTGAGTGTCGCTTCGCTCGGCAGTGGATCATTTTGGCTGATTGGCTTTCCCGCTTTTGAACCTGAGAAAATCGGGATTAGGGGAAATTTTTGCATTTACGTATGGACAAAACATACGTTCGTACGCTATAAGCATTCATATTGAATGCAATTGAACAACTTTTCCCAAAGGCACGAGCGGAGATTCTGCGTCTTTTATTTGGTGATCCTGACCGATCCCTGCACCTGCGCGATCTGGCTCGGTCCAGCGGTCTTGCGGTAGGGACCATCCAGCGTGAAGTGGCCAAGTTAAGGGAGGCCGGTTTGATTGTTGAACGCCGCGATGGCAACCGCCTTTACTTTCTGGCCAACCAGCAACACCCCATTTTTCCCGAACTCCAGGGAATTGTCCTAAAAACATCCGGACTCTGCCAACAGTTGCGAGAGCTATTCGCTGGGCTGCAAGGGATTGATCTGGCTTTTGTTTACGGTTCGTTCGCGGAAGGCAATTCAACGGCAGACAGCGACATCGATCTCTTTATCATCGGAACCATCGGACTGCGTAAGCTCTCCCCCGCCCTGCGTGACCTGGCGAACCAAATGGAACGCGAGATAAACCCGAATATCTATTCCCGGGCCTCCTTTGTCGCGAAGCTCGAATCCGGCGACGCCTACATTTGCAACGTGACGAACGGAAAGAAATTGTGGATTATCGGCACTGAAGATGAGCTTGCAACAATGGCATAAAAACGGGTGGCTTCGATCCCACCAAACCAATCGGCAACAAATTGCTGGATTGTTGGCCATTGTGGAACGGGATTTGGCCGACGCGTGCTCTGCACGCCTGAGTTCAGATTGGCAGTTTGGCATTTCCCACAATGCCGCCCTCAAGCTCTGTACGATCCTGTTATACGCTGAGGGTTATCGACCTGAGCGCGCCTTGGCACATTTTCGAACCCTTCAGGCTCTTCCCCTCATCTTGGGTCAAAAAAGAAAAGATGATGCGGCCTACCTTGATAGTTGTCGCATCAAGCGAAATACCGTCGAGTACGATGTGTCTGGTCGTACCAGCCCGGAAGAAGCCCTTGAACTCATTCAATTTGCCACCGAGTTGAAGACTGATGTTTTACTTTGGTTGAAAGAAGAACATCCTGAATACTGTCCCTGATTACCATTTTCTAAACCTCAACGCCACAATCGTTCCCCGCGCCATTGGAGAGAGGTGAACCAAAGTTACTTCATACACACTCTCAAGAGGACCAGGTCCCAAAGCCCGATGCAGGTGAATCGCCGTATCGACAACTATCTTTCCACCTTCGTTTTCAGTCATACTTCGTGCCTTTGCGTCTTCGTGAGAGATTTGGCTGTTCCAGGATGTTTTCCAAGATCCTAATTTCCTTCCCCCTTCCCTCCTTTGTGCCTTTGCGCCTCCGTGAGAGACCCGGCTGTTTTCGGGCTTTTATTCTCTCACCAAGGCACGAAGGCACCAAGCTTTTATTTTTTTGGGGAGGCGGTAGATTTTTCTGGTGAAGTTGCGTGATAAACCCTACGTTTTTCTCTGCTGTTTGGCGTGAGATTCGGGCGATTTGATTCGGCTTTTCCCGGCTGTTTGGCTTTTATCCCGTTTCAGGTAATAAAGCTTTTCCAGTTGATGGGCAATAGACATTGATGAGATCGGGAATGACCCTCATGGAAAAGAGAAACGCAGGGGTAGGCAATAGGATTTGTTTGCTTGAACCGAATCGGTTGTTTTGCAAAATTTTCAGTGCAGACTGAGTCCAATTATTCGCCTGTACCCATGCGAAAGTGATAAACTCCAGCGTTGATTTGAATTCACATCCCCAACACTCCCAAATGATCTCCCGCATCAAGGCTTGTATGGGAAGCTATGCGGCGGCGTTTACAATAGATGTTTATCGATTTGTTCATCCTGACTATACCTCAGTCGAGGATATGTTCGCTGGCAAAGGGCCACTGCATGCACATGGACGCTGGTTGCGCAAGGGCAGTCAATTGGCAACCTACACCTCACTCACCCCTGAAGTTGCACTGGCCGAAGCGCTAGCTGCCGGTCGGTACTATGGTTTACCGGATAGCAAATCAGCTCCCTTGGTTTTCGTAACAGCGCGCGCGAATTTACACAAAGTTCTAGACCTGCGAGAAGGTGCTCTGCGTCAACGCTTACGCTTCTCCATGCAGACCATCACCCAGTCCGATTGGCGCGAGGAGAACGCCTCGGGGAGAGAATCAAAGACCCAAGCCTTCGGCTACGCACTACTCTCAGTCGGACTGGAAGGCTTCATTTCCCCAAGCGCCGCTTACCACGGGGGTTCTAATCTTATCATTTTCCCTGAAAACCTGAGTCCAAAATCTTTCTTTAAGATCCATAGCAAAGTAAAGTGGCCCAGGTTATAAAACCTGCAATTTTGCATATTTTTCTTGAAATCAAGGTTAACTCAACTATCCTAATGTCTATGAGCACAGTCATTCTAAGAAAAACTAGCGTAAGTAAATCCTCTGCTCGAATCAACAGCGGCCCCGCCCTCATGACTTGGCGCCGACAACGTGGCATTTCTCGCAAACTATTTGCTCAACTGGCCGATTGCTCTGAACGGAAATTGGCAACCTACGAGGTTGCTCCTAAACTACCTCCTAAAGTTAAACGCCCTGTCATGGAAACGGTCCGATTATTACAGGCACTGCGTGAATTGACAGGAGAAGATGCCAAATTAAAGAAATGGCTGGATACCCCAAATCCGGCCTTTGGTCAAAAGACTCCCTTGGAACTCATCCGCAATGGCGAATCTGATTTGCTATGGGAAATGGTTTACCAAATTCGTCAAGGTGCCTTTGCATAAGGTAAACCAAGCCTGCCGGCGATTGCGTCAGCTCGTTTACCCTCTCAGCGTAATTGTCACCTCATACACACTCTCAATAAGACCAGACCCCTAGGCCCGATGCAGGTGAATCGCCGTATCGACAACAATCTTTCCAATTTCGTTTTCAGTCATTCTTCGTGCCTTTGTGCCTTAGTGAGAGATTTGGCTGTTCCAGGATGTTTTCCAAGATCCTAATTTCCTTCCCCCTCCTCTCCGCGCTCTTTGCGTCCTCTGCGGTTTGATCGGCTGTTTTTGGTTGTCGAGGCAATAGGATTTATCCGCTTGATCGTATCGCTTTTCAAATACGCCAAAAGTGTTTGATGCCTGTTGAGTGAATGGCCCACCAGCGGGCCAGCGGAGTGGTTCGGCGACAATGCGACATGAACGCCGCAGCAGGCTGCGGCTGGGAAAAAGCGGCAGCAAGGCTGCCGCAGTCCAAAGACGGCTGCGCCGTCGGATTCCCGGCTTCGGCTACGGAAACAGCAGATAAATCGCCAGCCAACCCGTAATCGGGCTGATTTATCGCCCGACCGATACGAACGAAATCCCTCGAACACCCGCTGCCCTACCGCGACGCCGGAGACGCTCACACCTCCGCAAGGCTTCCGCCGCCACAAACCGGGGGCTTCCTCCTTCGCCCTGCGGGCTACGCAGGACGAAGACGCAGGACACGATGACGGACAGGAAAGCACCCCAACACTCCCCCACTCCATTCGAAGCGAAGCGGAGATCACGCCATCATGTCACGCCATAGCCCGCAGGGCGACGGCGGACTCCCCCACTCCCCTCCTTCCCCAGCGGTCGATTGGCAGTTTGGGGTTGACCAATTATACAATAAACCGTAACGTTACGTTTTATTGAATGAAAGCCTCGACCATCCTTCAAGCTTTGCAGCGCCTCGGGGAACTTGCCCAAGCCGAAGAAATCAAATTGGAGATCTCTATTTATGGAGGGACCGCCTTTCTTCTGGCTTACAACTCAAGGGAAGGCACCAAAGATATTGATGCCATTCTTAAACCCAAAGGGGAAGGCGAACGTTTGGCCCGACAGGTCGCCCGCGAATTGGGCCTTCCCGAGGACTGGATCAATGCGGATGTCGTGCAGTTTATTTCACCCAAGATCGAAGCCAAGCGAAGGTTGGCCGAAATTGAGGAGGCTACCGGCCTGATTGTCCATGTGCCGACGGCCGAATACCTACTCGCCATGAAAGCGATGGCCTGTCGGCGGCCAATTGCTGGTTACCGGGGAGACATAGACGATCTGGCCTTCCTGATTCGAAAAATGAAAATTCGCTCGCTGGAACAAATCCAACAGGTTATCGACCGCTTTTATCCCGACGACATAATCCCCAAGCAAGACCAAACCCTTCTTCAATCTCTTATCGACGAAAGCCATGCATAAACTTTGGCAACGCACACTTTCCGCCGCCGAAGTCGCCGCCCACAGCAGTGACCCGGAAACCTTTGGCCGCAACCTGCGGGACTGGCAACATGAACTGCGGCGGATCACCAGTCGCCAGGCGTTTGCCCAAAGAATCCAGGAACCCCCTCCGTTACTGGCGGGCAAGCTTCGGGACCATGGACAATGCGATGCCTACCTTGCGGCCTACGTTGATTGGCTTTGCCAGCGTCATGGAGTGCCGGTTCCAGATTGGGCGAATGATACCGAACGTTGCGCGGTCAAAGCTTGGTATGACTACCCGCCGCTCTGGCAGGACGCATTGATCAATGCCCCCGGAGCCTTTCGGCGAAGAGGGGTTTTCACGCGCCCGGACGATGTCCTGCGCTTTCGGCCGGGACGCCCTCCAATGAGTAGCTTTCATAAACGCCGCAAGAGTGCGGAGCGCCAACGCCGCTATCGAGCCCGCATTCGGGAAAAGCTCCGTTCGCTTTCGTCGGGAAAGACACCTTAACGAAAGGTCGGGGGATGGGGAAAATGGTAAGGGCTTTGGTTTTTGGAAAACAATATGAGCAACCCAAACCCGAGAAAACAGCTCCCAATCAGGAAGCCTACCCATATATCTTCCCGGGACGTGACCACCGCGAAGGCGTCCGTGGGGTCATTGGGATTGTAATAGATGGTGAGTTTTTCCTCTGAACGAAGTTCCGCCACCAGATCATCGCGATGCCGCCGAATCCCCGTTGAGTAGGGGCGATTTCGAAAATAGTTTTCGCCTTCATAGGTATGCCCGTCCACTTCATATTCATACGTAATCTCAAACATATAGCTGGTGGAAGTCCTCCCATTGCTCGAACTGGTGACGCTTTGATAGGATCGCAAATTGACAATCTCCGCTTCCGTTTGCGGCCAATTGCTCGTTAGGTGCGTAGAAACCACCTGGCTGGTTTTCCACAACATGATCCCCAAACCAATAATACCACAAAATGCCGCAATGAGCTTTTTCTGTCCACGGGAAGGCGTGTTCATAGAACAAGAATGACCAACTCCAAAATCTTTTTGCAATCCTTTTTCGCCCGCAAGATCACGCCGATCCGGGAACAAGGGGGACAAACTTGCCCTCTGCAGGCTGCGGCTGGAAAAAAGCGGCAGCAAAACTGCCCCGGGGGCGGGAGGGGAAGGGACGGTGGAAGGTCAATCCTTGCCTCTTGGAAGGCGACGCGATTAAGTAAAACTTCTTCACCTTCCGAATTCTCTTTTTACTTTCATCCCCCTCCCCGCCAATGAAACGTTCCGACTGGATAACTTATGCTGAACGCCTCGCCCGACCCGTCCTCGAGGCGGCGGCCAAGGGTCAATTGTCAGAGAATTTGGCCGCCCAATGCCATGCCGAGGTTGATCCCGGGCAAAAAGAAACCGCGCCCCTGGAAGCGATGGGCCGACTGTTGGCGGGACTTGGTCCCTGGTTCAGAGCCAGAGACCTGGACCCCTCCGAGGCTGCTTTGCGTGATGAATTGGCGGGGTTGGCCCGCACCGCGCTGGACTTCCAGAGCGATCCCGACCATCCCGCGTACCTGCATTTTCGCGGGGAGGAAACGCAGACTCTGGTGGATGCGGCTTTTCTTGCCCACGGACTTCTCCGCGGGAAATCCGCCCTCTGGGATCCCTTGCCAAACCCTACCAAAACCAGGCTGCACCAAGCCATGCTGGATCTGCGCAACCGCAAACCTCATTTCAATAATTGGTTGTTATTTGGTGCGATGACGGAAAGCTTTCTTCTCGCCACCGGAGGGCCGGGCGACCGGATGCGTATTGATTATGCCCTGCGACAACATGAGCAGTGGTATGTCGGCGATGGCACGTACGGCGACGGGCCTGCCTATCACGCCGATTATTATAATGCCTATGTAATCCATCCGATGTTGACCGATATACTGCGGGAGGTGGGATCTTACGATCCCGACTGGCAGGAGTTCTGGGATCAACGTCAAAGGATTCGTCTGCGTCGGGCGGCAGCCATTCAGGAAAGGATGATCGCCCCGGACGGGTCTTTTCCCGTTTTGGGTCGTTCCCTTTGTTATCGTTGTGGAGCGTTTCAAACCCTTGCCCAAGCCGCTTTACTCGATCTTCTCCCACCGGAACTTCCTCCCGCCCAGGTCCGTTCGGCTCTTTCCGCAGTCATCAAGCGAACCCTGTCGCCCACCGCTTCCTGGAGAAACGACAACTTTCTCCAGATCGGCTTGAGTGGCCATCAGCCCAGCCTGGGAGAAAGCTATATTACCACCGGAAGTCTCTATCTCGCCGCCTGTGCGTTTCTTCCCTTGGGGTTATCCCCATCCTCGGCCTTTTGGTCCGGACCGGATCAACCCTGGACCTCCATTCGCGCCTGGGATCTTTCAGCCGATATCCCTGCCGATCACGCGCTGGCAAATGGTCGGTAAGCCCGGAGGTTAACAAGGGCGAGACTACCGACGAACAAGGAAACTCTGCCCCATGCTGCTCCAAAAGACCGCTCCCTCCGCGACGGCCCCGGGGGCAGCCGAACGGCCTCATCCACTGAGTGGGTTTTGGAGATTCGGTCTTTTGCGGGCTTTCGTGGTCAAGATCGTTCGACGTGCACAGACCTGACCAGTGTTTGACAATGGAACCAAACCCACATAAATTCAACAAAGCCTCTCTTCGCACTCCCCTCCCCACGCCCCCAGTTTTATGGAAAAACCCGCCTCCGTCTTTCCTCGAATTCTTTTTCTCTCCTGCATTGCCGCATTGGGAGGGTTTTTATTCGGGTACGATAGTGGGGTCATCAATGGAACGGTAACGGCGCTGAGAAACGCCTTCGGGGCATCAGACATTGGTAGCGGCTTTAATGTCGCTTCGATGTTACTCGGTTGTGCCGCCGGAGCCTTTTGTGCCGGGCGCATTGCTGACCGTTTCGGCAGGAAGCCGGCCTTAATAATGGCCGCCGTTTTTTTCGCCATCAGCGCATGGGGGTCCGGTATTTCATCGGGTTCCCTCGAATTCATTATTTATCGCTTGATTGGGGGCTTTGCCGTTGGGGCGGCCAGCATCATCAGTCCCGCTTATATCAGTGAAATCGCTCCCGCCGCCTACCGCGGGCGTCTTGCCACGTTACAGCAATTGGCCATCGTTCTTGGTCTATTCTTTGCGTTTCTGGTCAATTACCTTCTCGCCCGAACAGCCGGTGGAGCTTCAGCAGAATTTATTTTCGGGTTTCAAACCTGGCAATGGATGTTTTGGGTCGAATTGATTCCTGTATCCATTTTCTTCGTCGGCCTACTCTTTATCCCCGAATCACCCCGCTATCTGGTCGCCGCCGGAAAAGTGGAAGAAGCCAAGAAGGTTCTGGCCAGCGTGTCCAGTTGGCAGGAAGCCGAGACCAAGGTGAAAGAAATAGAAGCGACTCTCAACGTAGGTCAACGCCCTCGAATGAGCGACATTTTGGACGGTATCACCAAAAAGGTACATCCCATTGTTTGGGTAGGCCTGGCCATCGCCGCGCTCCAACAGCTAGTGGGCATTAATGTGGTGTTCTATTATGGTGAGGTTCTATGGGGGGCCGCTGGATTTTCCGAGGAAAACGCGCTCCTGATCAATGTCATCGGGGGCATCATAAATGTCAGCGCTACCATAGGCGCCATTCTTCTCGTCGACAAATGGGGACGCAAACCTCTCCTTATCCTCGGAGGGGCGATGATGGCCTTCTTTCTGGGAATTTTGGCCATCGTTTTCGGCAATGCCGACATGGGTCCCGAAGGGAATCTGCAACTTGGCACCACCGCTGGGGTGGTGGCCCTTATTTGCGCCAACCTGTACATTGTTGGGTTCGGGATCTCCTGGGGCCCGGTAATGTGGGTGCTTCTCGGCGAGATGTTCCCCAACCGCCTGCGCGGGGCCGCCCTGTCTATTGCCGGGTTAGCCCAATGGTTGACCAATTTCCTCGTCACCATAACTTTTCCGGTCCTTCTGAGCGACATCGGTCTCGGCGGAGCTTACAGCATCTACGCCTTCTTCGCCATTATCGCCACCTTCTATGCCTGGAAGATTGTCCCCGAAACCAAAGGACGAACCCTTGAGGATATGCGAACCTCACGGGAGTAACCTCCCTCTCCAGAGATGGCGTTCACGCGGTCCCGCGCAGCAGTAGTTCCCGTTCTATCCATGTCCATTCATCAGTGACCCTGACTTTCCTGTCCTTGCTCCTCAGGGGATCGGCGACCAACTATACGAACGCCGCAGCAGGCTGCGGCTGGGAAAAGCGGCAGTCCCGAGAATCGGGACAGTCCAAAGACGGCTGCGCCGTCGGGGGAGGGGCTATCCACCTCGTCCGTCGAGTGGTTGTTCAAGGTTCGGCCGGTTTCTGGCTCTCGTGGTCAAGACGGAGCTTGAGCCTTCACGAAAAACCGCACCTCTATCTGACCATTCGAGCTCGGAGAGACCACCGCTCAGCGGGACACGCCCTCGCCCTCCCACGGAGAAATCAACCCACCACTCCTATTCGAAGCGAAGCGGAGATCACGCCAAAGCCCGCAGGCCGACGGCGGACACTCCAATACTCCAGTCCTCCAACACTCCATCACTCCCTTTCCATATTTCCTTTCAGGGAGCCGCGCAAAAAAAGCCGGACACGTGGGGTGCCCGGCTTAAATGTTTTCTCTGGGAAAAGCCCTTCCCTGTCGAGAAGAGTTTATTCCGAGAAGGGTTTATTTGATGTCAAAACGATCCGCATTCATGACTTTGTTCCACACCTTGATGAAATCGTGGACGAATTTTTCCCGGTTATCGTCCTGGGCATAGACTTCGGCATAGGAGCGCAGGATGGAATTGGACCCGAAGACCAGATCAACCCGGGTGGCGGTCCAGCAGACTTCCCCGGTTTCCCGGTTGCGGATGTTGTAGCTGTTCTTTCCAGTGGGCTCCCAGACATAGTTCATGTCGGTCAGGTTCACGAAGAAATCGTTGGTCAGGGTACCCGGCTTATCGGTGAAAACCCCATGGGCGGTGTTGCCGTAGTTTGTATCCAGAACCCGCATACCACCGAGCAGAACGGTCATCTCGGGAGCGGTCAGGTCCAGCAACTGGGTTTTATCCAGAAGCATTTCCTCGGGTTGCACGGCATAATCCTTTTTCTGCCAATTGCGGTACCCATCGTGAACGGGCTCTAGCGGAGCAAAGGATTCGGCATCGGTCTGCTCGTCGGTGGCGTCGCCCCGTCCGGGAAGGAAGGGTACTTCAACACTGACCCCGGCGGCTTTGGCGGCTTTTTCGATCCCGACATTGCCCGCCAAAACGATGGTATCGGCGATGCTGGCGCCAAACTCTTTGGCGAGGGGTTCGAGGACTCCGAGAACTTTGGCCAGACGCTCCGGCTCGTTACCTTCCCAGTCTTTCTGCGGTGCCAAACGGATACGGGCCCCATTGGCCCCGCCGCGCAGATCAGATCCACGGAAGGTACGGGCACTGTCCCAGGCGGTGGCAACCATCTCACTGATGCTCAGACCACAGTCGGCCAATTTCTTTTTGAGCCCGGCCACATCATAGTCGCGGGGACCGGGGTTCACCGGATCCTGCCAGATGAGATCCTCTGCAGGGCTGAAAGGCCCGATGTAGCGGTCTTTCGGACCCATATCGCGATGGGTCAGCTTGAACCAGGCGCGGGCAAAGGTCTCGGAGAAATACTCCTGGTCGGCGGCGAAGCGCTCCGAAATCTTCCGGTACTTGGGATCCATTTTCATCGCCATATCGGCGTCGGTCATAATCGGATTGTAGCGGATGGACGGATCTTCCACATCGACCGGTTTGTCCTCTTCCTTGATATCCACCGGCTCGTATTGCCAGGCTCCGGCAGGGCTCTTCTTGAGTTCCCAGTCGTAACCGAGCAGCAATTTGAAATACCCGTTGTCCCATTGGGTGGGATGGGTGGTCCAGGCACCCTCAATGCCACTGGTCAGGGTGTCGCGACCAACCCCCCGGGTTTTCAGGTTGTTCCAACCCAACCCCTGCTCGTGCACCTCGGCACCCTCGGGAGCAGCACCCAGATTGGTGACATCGCCGTTGCCGTGACATTTTCCGACGGTGTGACCGCCGGCGGTCAGGGCCACGGTTTCTTCATCGTTCATGGCCATGCGGGCAAAGGTTTCGCGGATTTGCTCCCCGGTTTTCAAAGGATCGGGGGTTCCGTTGACGCCCTCGGGATTGACGTAAATCAGCCCCATCTGCACCGCCGCGAGGGGGTTCTCCATGGTGGAGGGCTCTTCGACATTTTCGTAGCGGGCGTCGCTGGGAGCCAACCACTCTTTTTCCGAACCCCAGTAAATGTCTTTTTCCGGATGCCAGATGTCTTCCCGGCCAAAGGCAAAGCCAAAGGTCTTGAGCCCCATACTCTCATAGGCCACGTTACCAGCAAGGATCATCAGGTCGGCCCAGCTGAGTTGGTTGCCGTATTTCTTCTTGATTGGCCAAAGCAAGCGCCGGGCCTTATCGAGGTTGGCATTGTCGGGCCAGGAATTCAGGGGGGCGAAGCGTTGGTTTCCGGTGCCGCCGCCGCCACGGCCATCGGCAATCCGATAGGTTCCGGCCGCGTGCCAGGCCATACGAATCATCAGGCCACCATAGTGACCCCAGTCGGCGGGCCACCATGCTTGGCTGTCGGTCATCAATGTACGCAAATCCTCCATCAGGGCATCGTAGTCCAGCGATTTGACCTCCTCGCGGTAGTCAAAATCCTCGCCCAGCGGATTGGTCTTGCGATCATGCTGGTGGAGGATGTCCAGATTGAGGCTGTTCGGCCACCAGGCCATCGGCTCGTCCGCAACTTTGGTGTTGCCGCCGTGCATGACCGGGCATTTGCCTGCGCTTGAAGTCTCCCCGTGCGGGACGGGGCATTTTCCAGAATTGGGTTTTTCAGTACTCATAGATAGGTAAATTTCATTTTGAAGAGACTTTTCCGAATCGCAAAGATTTAAGCAATTTTCTTCGCCCTCTGTGTCCATCCGTGAAACTTGTCCTGCGTCTTTGTCCTGCGTAGCCCGCAGGGCGAAGAAGGAAGCCCGCAGGGCAAAGAAGGATCAGCTTTTTACTTTCCGCCTCCTACTGCACCACCATGATGCCATGCATGCCGGCCCCGGTATGGGTGGGAAAGGAACAAACAAAGGGGTATTCCCCGGGCTCGGTGGGAGCGGTGAAAACGATCGTTTCCTCCTCCCCTGGTCCAAGCACCTGGGTGGCCGCAATCACCCGGTCCTCAAATTCAGGCGCGATGTATTCGTTTTCGGGATGTTGTTGGCTGACCGAGGAAAAGGCCATGGGGGTCAGGCCCCTGATGATGGCCAGATTGTGGCCCATGGTCTCCTTTGGCATTTGCCCGATGTTTTGAAAGGTCAGGGTGATCTCCTCCCCGGCCGGCACGACGAAACGGGTGGGCTCAAATTGCATCTGGTCATTTCCGGTGATCGTGACCGACGTAACGGCTTCCGCGGGATCTCCCCCGGGGGCAGGTTCGCCACATCCGGCAAACAGAACAACAGCTCCGAGAAGAGCGGTGAAAGAAAGGAGTTGCAGGCGTTTCGTTGATTTCATCGTTTTTTCCATTGGTTCGATTGATGGACCTTTGTTGGCCCTTCGCGTTCCCTCCCGGGAGTATGGTCGGCGCCATCATAACCCGGTTCATAAGTTTGCGCCAAGCTTCCTTTGGAGCAAGCTCCTCGCACAACTTTTTCGTTAATGGTGTTGACATTCCGCAGCCAGCAAGGGATGACAATTGAGCTTGCCCCAGCGAGGCAAGCTCTTGTTCTTTTGCAAAAATTTGCGTGGATGCGTCAGGAAACGCCGTGAAAATCGGCGACAGTCGCGCTACGGTAACAGGTAACGAATCCGTCCACCGGCCTGACAAGCCGTTGGGGTTGGCCCCGCCAACCAGGAAGAGGTTTTCCGCTTAGCGGAATGGACACCTGGAGTCCGGTCACTGATCACCCACAATAGAACCGGCATTGGCCCCATTGGGGAAATGCTTTTATCCAACCCTGTCGCACGAACAGGTTTTAGGATTTTACCCATGAATGCTTACCGCATTCATTTCTTCACGATAGCCAAGTGGTTACCCAGACCTCCCGGCACCATGGTGAGGGGATCAGGTAAGGAACTGAAAACTTGTTTGCGCGGCCACAACCAAACCAAACAACATGAACGACTCCTTATCACTCCTGCCCGCCACGCGCCCTGGCGGCAGACTCCTGGCCACGGTATGCACCGGTGGCCTATTACTCTCCTCAGCCTTCCTGCAGGCCGAAAACGACGATCCCGACGTCACCCTGGACCCGGTTTCGGTAACCGCCCTGCGGTTCGAACAGCCAAAGAGCGAAGTGCCGTCCAACATCACCGTGATCGATCACGAGGACATCATTCGCTCGGGGGCAACCAACCTCCCGGAAATTCTCCGCGACCGTGCCAATATGCACTTCTCCTCCCTCTCCGGACCGGGCAGCGCTTCCCTGGATGCCCGTGGGTTCGGTACCTCCTCCATGCAAAACACCCTCATCATTGTCGATGGCCGGGTGGTGACCCGCCCGGATATCGGGTCGTTTAACTGGACCCAATTCCCTCTCGAAAGCATCGAGAGTGTCGAAGTGCTAAAAGGAGCGCATACCGCTCTGTACGGGGACCGCGCCTCGGGCTCGGTCATTAAAATCACCACCCGCAAAGGCAGCGAGGAAAGACAAAGCGCTATCCAGGGTTCGTATGGCTCTTTCCAGACCGAGAACCTGCGCCTTAGCACCAGTGGTCAAGTGGACCAACTGGGCTATACCGTCGGCGCCGACTATTTTTCCACCGATGGCTACCGCGACTTTTCCAATCAGCGAAACCGTTCGGCCAATCTGGGATTGGACTTCCAGGCCACCGAGGATCTCTCGGTGTATGGAAGTTTCAACTACCTCCAAAGCGATTACAACCTTCCCGGGGGAATCAACGAACAACAGTTTCAAGACGACCCCCAACAAAGCGGAAGTTTCTTATCCACCTTTGAGGAACGCTACCTCAACCTCGCCGGTGGTCTGTTGGCCGAAGACACCGGATACGGCATCTTTCGTCTCGAAGGCGGCGGGGTTTTCCTTCAACTCGACAAACGCAATAACTTCGGGTGTTTTACCGATAACGACCTGGACACCTTTACCGTCTCCCCGACCTGGACCATGGAGCAAGGTGACAACACTTTCCTCCTCGGGTTGGATTTTATCCGGGACGAGCTGGATGTTCAAGGCGACACCGGATTCAACTCGTATGAGGCCGACTTGGTCCGCAACCGGTATGCGATCTTCGGACAGCTGACCCGACACTTTACCGAAAACTGGATCGGCTCCGTATCGGGCCGCCATGAAACGGCCAGACTTCGGGTGGACTACGAAGACTCCGACCCGGCGGAAAGCTACCAGGACAGCACCCGGGACAATGAACAAGCCTTCGGCCTGGGTCTAACTCATTTGATCAACGAAAACGCCCGGGCCTGGATTCGCTTCGAACACTACTATCGCTATCCGTCCACCGACGAAATTGCCGGATACCAGGGGGGCAATGCGTTCCTGGCGACGAACTTCAACAGCGATTTGAAGCCTGAAAGCGGACAAACCATCGAAATCGGTGGCGACCTGACCTATGAGAACTGGTTTTTCTCGGTGAACCCCTTTGTGACACGGGTGAAAGACGAGATCTTTTTCGACAGTACGGCCAGCCTCAATACGAATTTTGACCACCGGACTTTGCGTTACGGGAGTGAGTTTGCCATTCGCTACGATGAGTCGCAGTGGGGGGTCGGCGTCCAATACCGCTACCTTCGCGGCGAGGAACGGGGAGGCTCCTCCAAGGGCCAACGCATCGCCATCATTCCCGAGCATTTGCTCCAAACGACCCTGACCCTCCGGCCCACCGATATCCTCACGGTGAACTTCAACGCCCGCTACCGCGGTCGCTTCGACTCGGCCAACGGGGGCCTCGGTCAACAGGACTCCAACCCTAGCGGTGATCTTCGCCGGATTGGCGGTTCCACCATATTCGGCATCGATGCCCGCTTGGCCGTAAACTCCGATTTGGAGATCTTCACTTCCTTGGATAACCTGACTGACAAACGTTATACCAATTTTATCGAAACCTCCTCGGCCGCCTTTGGGGCCGATGCCTACTACCCGGAAGACGGCCGCGCCCTCAGCATCGGCGCCCGCTACCGGTTCTAAAAGAGCCTGCGCAAAGTTGTATCCAAAGCCGCCGGACCAAAGCGTCCGGCGGCTTTTTTTGGTGGGGAGATTCATCGCTCACTGACTCCCTTGCCTCCACCAGGAACCGGAATCCATTGACAAACAGGGCCTGATATTTTTTGAATGAAAAATCCGTTAAACTTTTCTCCTCGATTTTTTTGCGCCATGTCCCTTTTTCGTAAAAGCCTGTTTCGGTTCTCTCTTGTTCTCTCCTTTCTGGTTTTCCCCTTTTCTCTCCTTTCGGAAGAAATTCTAATCACTTTCGAAGTTGACGGCTGGGACATTTCTCAAGAGGTCAAATCCCTCAGCTGGGGAATGAAAAACGAAGCAACTGATCATTTAGAACCCCCTGAACCTGCGGATTTTGACAATGTCGCCTTGGTCTCTCTTCTGGATAGCGAATCTCCCCAAAGATTTTTAAATACCGCTTGGGGGCATGGGGGAGGAACGGCCTTTTTCCGATTTTACGAATCCGGAGAAGACAATCCTTTCTTTGAAATCGAAATCGATTACATAACCTTTGCCGAAGCGGGGATTGAAGCCTCCGACGAAGAAGTGCTTCAGCTACTGAGCTTGCGTTACAATCGAATTCGCTGGACCTATTATACCTATGACAGTGAAGGCGAGGTCGATGAGACATTTCAAGAGGGGTGGGATTTAATTGACAACTCCCCATGGTAAATCGCCCGCCCTTTTTCTCCCAGCACTTCTAAACAACCATGCTACGTGAAATTGGAAAGGCCTTTGCTCTCCTCGCGGTTGTTTTAATCACGACAATCGTCGAAGCAGACGAATACCAGGCTTTTTTCCGAATCAGTTCCATTCCCGGGGATATTACCATTAACAATGAGGAGAATTGGAACCGTGCCTCCTTGCTCGAACAAGACATAACCGAAGGTGGCGCCTTCGAAGACCAAAAGATTGTGATTCAGAAGGAGATCAACCAAGCCAGCCCCCTGTTGGCCTACCTTACCGCCCTCTCTAACAATTTTCCTGAAATGGAACTCATTGTTTTCGACCCACAGAACCCCGCCACCCCATTCTTTCATGTGGTTCTTTCGCAGGTTCGGATTCACCAATTCCAACAAAGTCCCACCCGCCAGGACCACCAGCAAGAACGGATCACCTTCCGGTATCACACCGCCGAATGGACCTACACCGACTTCCTCATGTGGGGCGATGAGGAAGGTCTTGAGTATGTGGCCATGTGGGACAACCAAAGCCTTTCCGGAAGCTCCGATAGCCCCGAGGAAGGACATATCCCCGAAGGGGCCTACAAGCTTTTCCGTGAGGGGTTGCAAGTGGAGAAAACCACCGGGCTGGCAGACTCCCTGCAACTAAGTTGGCCGGCACAGAAAGATGACATCTACGACATTCACGCCTCCACCGACCTTCAGGACGATTTCGACACCCATATCAAAGCCGTACAAGCCGTCGAAGATGGCACTGTGAGTGCCATTGTTGAAATCCCGGAAGAACACGACCGCATGTTCTTCATCGTACGCTTACGACTCGAGGAGTAGCCCGGAAGCTCAGAGGAACCACCGCTGAGCGTGACACGCCTTCGCCCTCCCGCGGGTGGTGCGTTTTCGGGGCGGGCGAGGGTCTCTCCGAGCTCGGATGGTTAGATTGCGGGTGCGGATTCTGGCTGGGCGCTTGTTCATCTTCTGTAGGGCTCGCGCTGGTCGCGATGCCGTCGCGGAGAAAACGTTCGAATGGTTTCATGCACTACCAACCTCCCTGTTTGCCTGCGCCAACCTTTGGCCGAAGCGGGCCTCTTCACGGGCGGCGCTCCGACGAGCGGAGGCCCTACGAGTGAGCGGATGGTTTTTTCGCAACGGAAACGGTTTGCTGGGGCGACCCCGTGCTATGAGGAAAGAAAAATCCAGAACCCTCTCCACGTTTCTCTTGCTACGCCGCCTTCGGCCTTAACCTAACTCTTAACTTTTCCTTCCTAATTTCTTCTTGCGGTGGGGGTTCTTGGCGGACGTTAATTCACCAGGCGGGTGCGGTCTGGTAACGATTGACAGGTCACCGCGCGAAAGCTCACCGGGACGTTCGCCTTCCCGGTGAGGTGCGTTTTGGGGAGGGCGAGGGTCTCTCCGAGCTCGGATGGTTAGATTGCGGGTGCGGATTCTTGGTACCGCGGAGCGCAATTCCCTCGCTTTGCCCGGCGGAACTGTAATCTTTCGCCCCTGGGCAAATCAGGGAGAGAATTCCTCTCCTTCCATTAGCAAGTTTCTCTCATCTATGGTAAGGTTCACTGGGAACACACGAACCCTTCGTCTGATTCTTCAGAATACCAAACCCTATCCTTCCCATGCAAAAAACCATCCTTGACCTTCCTCACTTGAACCAGCGCATCGATCTCCTCACCAACCAATGGAAGGATTTGGAAAAATGGATGCAAAATGAGGATATCACCTTCCGCCAACTTTCTCCCGAGGAGGCTTCCCTTCCTACCGACGACCAAACAAGTATGGTGTATCAGGTAACCAGTAACAACGAGAAGGTACGGGACTTCCTGCAAAGCACGAAGTAACTTCTCTTTTCACACCAATAGCCGAAGGCTCCTGGCAAACCGTTGGTCCGATGAAGGCAGAGAAAAAGAAAATGATCGAGGAGCACCTCAAGGGACGCGACATCAACGACCCCGCCGTCCTCCGGGCCATGGAAACAGTGGACCGCTCTCTCTTCGTTCCGGAAAACCTGCGGCCCTACGCCTATGCGGATCGCCCACTGGCCATCGGCCACCAGCAAACCATCAGCCAACCCTACATCGTCGCCTTCATGGCCCAGTCCCTGAAGCTCACTTCGGAGGACACTGTCTTCGAAGGCGGGACCGGTTGCGGCTACAACGCCGCCGTTCTCGCGCAAATAGCGAAAACAGTTTATTCCGTGGAAGTGATTCCCGAACTGGTTGACACCGCGAAAACGAATCTGGGCAAAACCGGAATCACCAACATTGAAATAAAACAAGGCGATGCCACCCAAGGCTGGCCCCAAAAGGCCCCCTTCGACGCGATCATCCTCACCGCCGCGCCCCCTTCTCTGCCTCCAATCCTCCCTGAACAACTTAAAGTCGGAGGACGCCTGCTGGCGCCCCTCGGCAACCAAACGCAAAACCTTGTCCTGTTTCACAAAAATGAAGACGGCCGCTTACAGGAAGAAACCCTCCTCCCCGTCCGCTTCGTCCCCATGACCGGGGAAGGTCCTTGCGGATAAAAGGAATACTCCGTCTTTTTCATAAGTCGTTTTTTGGCGAGCGACAATTTAAACTCCCCACTGACGACAATTAAAACTCCCCATAATTTTTTGGGGTAGTGGTGGTACCAACGCGTCAGCGCTTGTAAAAAAGGGGATGATCTCCAGGTCGCAATATCGAAAGCTAATGCAACATTACGAAAAGACACAGAACATCGCTGAGAGCACGCTTAAGGCAGGCATGGACCGCAAGGCGGCGGGTAAGTACGGTAACAATGCCGGGGAGGGACCCGGCGAGCGAGAGAGGGTGCGTTTCTGGCGCACCCAAGAAGATCCGTTTGCGGAGGTTTGGGAGACGTTGGAAGGTTGGCTGGAAGGCAATCCATTGCTGGAAGCAATGCCTTTCCTCCTTATCAAAAACACCTGTGCGGACCGTTCACACCCCCAAAAAAAAGCTTTCCCCGGGGAGGGGGAAAGCCTTTGCAGAATAAAAAAAACGCTGGTTCTCAGGTAAGTTTTTCGAGTTCGACCCACTTGCGCTGTTCCCAGGATTGCAGACCGGCTTCGGCGAGTTGCACGCCTTTGGCGCCTTCCATGAGGTCGAATTCGTAAGGCTCGTCCAGGGCCACGTGGCGAATGAACATTTCCCACTGGATCTTGAAGGCGTTTTCATACACCTGGGTATCGGGCACTTCCTGCCAGCCTTCGAAAAATTTGATCGGCTGGTCGATGTCCGGATTCCAAATCGGTTTTGGCGTAGCGGCCGCAGATTGAACCCAGCATTTACGCAGACCGACAATGGCCGATCCCTTAGTCCCATCGACCTGCATGGTCAGGAGATCATCCCGGCGAACACGAACGTTCCAGGAGCTGTTGAAGTGAGCCACGACACCGTTCTCCAATTCAAAGGTCGCATAGGCGGAATCGTCAGCGGTGGCCTTGTAGGCTTTGCCCTGCTCATCGTAACGGGTGGGGATGTGAGTCGCCCCAAGACAGGAAACGGATTTCACCTTGCCGAAGAGATTGTCGATGACGTAGCGCCAGTGGCAAAGCATATCAATGATAATGCCTCCGCCATCTTCCTTGCGGTAGTTCCAGGAGGGTCTCTGGGCGGGGCGGTCATACTTATCGCCTTCGAAGACCCAGTAACCGAACTCTCCGCGTACCGAGAGGATGTCGCCGAAAAAGCCTTCGTCCTTGATCATTTGGAATTTTCGCAAACCGGGCAACCAGAGCTTGTCCTGAACGACCCCGTTCTTGATGCCGGCGTCGCGGCAAAGCTGGGCCAGACGAACGGCTTCCTTGGTTTCCACCGCAGTGGGCTTTTCACAGTAAACGGCCTTGCCTGCCTTCACCGCTTTTTCGACGAACTTGGCCCGCAACAAAGTGGAGGAGGCATCGAAGAAAATGTGATTGTCAGGCTTGGCCAGCGCGCTGTCGATATCGGTGGTGTAGTTTTCCACTCCATACGTTTCGGCGAGCGCACGGAGCTTGTTCTCGTTGCGCCCGGTAAGGGTGGGGACGGGCATGAGAATGAGGTCGTCGGAGACCTTGATTCCGCCTTGCTCGCGAATTGCCAGAATGGAACGGACCAAGTGCTGGTTGGTGCCCATGCGCCCGGTGACGCCGTTCATGATGATGCCAATATTTCTAATTTCCATGGTAGTGTGTAGGGATGAAATTCTTAATTTACGATAGCTGGAGAGTCATTTCTCCGGTTTGTCGGTGCATTGCGGCCAGGCTCCGGCAGGGAGATCGGGCACATCAATGCCCGCCTTGGGAAGCGTTCCCTCAAGTTCTTGTTTCCAGTGTGCAACATTGCCTGCGGGGCCGTAGCAATAGATCATCTTCATCGGCGTCTTGCCGGTATTGGTCAACTGATGAAAGACCTGCGGGGGGATGTACGCGGCTTGCCCCCCATTGATAGCTTGTTTTTCCTCACCGAGGCACATTTCGCCCTCCCCTTCAAGGACAAAATAGATTTCCTCCTGCTCCTGATTATGCCAGGGCACTTGGCCGCCTTCGGGTTCGAGAGTCACGAAACCCATGCAGAAGTTTTCGCATTGGATGGGAGAAACCCCGCCGACCAGATTCCGGGTGCGGCGGCGGGCGGGATAGACGTTTCCGTCAATTTTGTTGAGATCAGCAATAATCATGGTGCTTTGGAGGTGAAGGTTGCGGTTTTTTTTGGTTCAGGAACCGAAGAAGGTGTAATAGGGTTTGTTATCCACCAAACGCTGGAGGTAGATCGCCAACTCACGGAGATGGTAGTCTCCCCACTGACAGGACTCCCCGCGAGGGATCTTGGAGTCGGCGGGGATATGGTCCCAACCGTTGGGCCGGTGGTAGATGGAATGCAGGAGCAAGCCCTGGTGCGTCTCATCGGTGCTGAGATAGGTATCGGTAAACAGCGATTCGGCCACCGTCAACCCGGCCTGCCAATAGCGTTCACCCTCTTTTTTCTCGCCCTTGGCCTTAAGGTAACGCCCCAACCGCAGGAGTCCCTGCGCCCCGATGGCCGCGGCGGAACTATCGACAGGCTCGTAGGGGTTGTCGGGATCGGCCGGTTGGTCGAGGTAATTGCCCAGACGATGTAATTCCGGTGCGCCGGTATCCCAATACGGAACACCATCAACGGGCGTATGTTCGATAAAGAAATCACAGGAAGCCTTGGCCGCCTTGAGCATCATCGCTTCGATCTCCGCACGCCCGCCATAAGGTTCGAGCTCGTCGTCGGAGAGGGTTTGCAGAAACTCCAGTTCCTCCGGATACCCGGCCATAATCCAGGAGAGGCCGCGAGTCCAGGTGGTGAAGGGTGAAAACCCTTGCTGGGAATTTGGCGCACGGAAGTTGCCATCGTTGAGATTGAAAATGGCCTCATGAGTGGTCCGTCCCCGAATGTCATAATAATCCCGGCCTTCGCCGTAATAGACCGAATACCGGGCGGTGGTGCGGGCATGTTGCAGCAAACGTTCCAGCAGGGAGATTTTCTTGTCGTTTTCTCCCATCAACACATGCCCGAGTCGATGGCCGACGGCCAAGGAACGAAGGGAGCGAATGGTGTCGGCAAACAGGGAATGGGGTCCATTGAAGGAGTAAATATACCCTTCGCCATTATGAATTTTGGTCCAGCGATAGGCTTGCACCGCCCCCGAGACTTTAAGGGCAATTTCGTAAAAGTTCTTTTCCCACTCGTTCTCCGGAATGACGCCCTCATTCATCAGGCGGAGAAGATTTCCGTAAGTGCTGACGTTGTTGAAGCCGTGGTCGTGAACGCCGAAATGACTGACGTGGGACGCCATTTGGCGAACCGTCATTTCCTTACCGTATTCCAGCGCCGATTTTTCGCCGGTGGCGTCGTAGTGCAAAATCGCCGAACCATACACAAAGCCTTCGGTCCACTCGGTCCACCCACGGGTGGTGTACTTCCCCTTTACGGTGTAAACGGGAGCCCCCTTGGTGGTGTCGTACTCGTCGCGGACGAGGGCAATTTTCTGGCCACTCAGATCCCACAGACGGCTGAGTTGGGCTTTCAAATCTTCTGGTTTCAGGTTTTCTTTCAGTTTGATCATAGAATCGTTGGGTACGGGGTTTTCTAGAAGCGCTTGGCCTTGCGCAAGTGGAGAATAATCAATTTGGAATCCGCCAGAGCCTTGTACGTGTGATGAAGAATGGCATCGAATTGCACCGCTTCCCCGGCCTTCAGTTCGTAGGTCTGCTCCGGCAAGCTCAAGACCACCTCCCCTTGCAGAACCCAGCAGACTTCATAGTCATCGTGATGAATCTCCGGACGGGACACTTCCGCCCCCTTGGAAGCCTGCCCATAAAGGCAGCGAACATTGTCATATTGGATTTCGGAAAAGGCAAACGCCCCCGACTTCCGTTGCCCGGCAATTTTTTTATGGGAAATCCGGTTTTCTGTGAGGGATAGCAAATCGGTAGCAGTCATGCCGAAAACCCGGGCCAAACGAAAAAGGGTTTCCAACTCGGCGACAGTCTGGTTTCGTTCCAGCTTGGAGATCACCGCAGGGGAGACACCCGACTGACGGGAAACCTCGGCAATACTCAACCCCTCACGTTTGCGCAATTGTCGCAAAACACGGAAATCGTACATACCGCTAAAAGAAACTTCAGGGGAAGGAATGGGCGGGGGCATAAACATTCTTCAAATAGAAAAATACCCCTTTTTGTGATTGTCAAGGAAATATATTGCTTTTTTGTCCAGATTTGTGTACCTCTCCTCTTATGGAAAGAATTACCCAAACCCGTCTTGTTCCGGTTGCTGTTATTCACGATGTCGCTGACGCCGTTCCCCTGGCCCGTACGCTGGCGGCCTGTGGCGTTGATTTAATCGAAGTCACGTTTCGCACGCCGGCGGCGGTGGAGGCGATTCGCGCGATTCGCGCGGAGCTTCCGGAAATGATGGTAGGTGCGGGGACGCTCCTCGATATTTACCAGGTCGAGGAGGCAGTCAAAGCGGGAGCGCTTTTTGGCGTTTCTCCGGGAATCAATCGTAGCGTGGTGGAAAAAGCGCATGAACTCGACCTGCCTTTCATCCCCGGCGCCTGCACTCCCTCAGACGTGGAAAAAGGCCTTTCCATGGGGTGCAAATTGCTAAAATTTTTCCCGGCGGAAGCAGCCGGCGGCATTCCCATGCTGAAAGCCATGGCCGGCCCCTACCAACACACCGGTCTCAAGTTTATTCCCCTCGGCGGGGTCAAGGCAAACAACGCCGCCGACTACATCAAATTGCCTACTGTCGCAGCGATCGGAGGTTCCTGGTTTATCGACGCGAAACTGATTCAGGTCAAAAACTGGATGGAAATCAAAAAGCTCACGATGGAAGCGGTGCAAATGGTTCAGCAGGACTGACCGTTTTCAGGTACTGAATTTCTCCCGACTCCTGACTTTCGCGAGCGGCGCTGGCGGCTTCGGCGGCACATTTCGCGTCCTGCAAGCCTGCGGCAGGAAAATCCTCCGAGGGCTTTCGCACTGAGGCGAGAAAGGCTTCCAGACTGCTTCGCCAACCTTGGTCGCGCAGGAAGTTTGGAATGATTTTCGCCCAACGCGCATCCTCTTCCAACAAGGACTCTCCCGGAGCCAAATTGCTTACCTTCTGCCGGGCTTGCCAGGCTTTCCGGCGAAGCTTTCGTAATCCTTGGGCCCCCTGCCCTTTTAACCAATCAGCCGCTTCCACAGGCAAGTCCTTCCGGATAATCCCGGGAAAGGTCGACCGAAAGGCTTCATCGGGATAGCCAAAAGCACAGACCTCGACATAATCCTCCACTGTCACCCCACCTCGCTCGTTGATCGCCTCCATCCTTTCCTTAGGCATGTCCATGGTTCCATGACCACTGAAGATCAAGCTTACCGGAACCCCATTGGTCATTTGCAAAAGAAGAGAATCATCATCGGGACGACTCCGGATAGCATAGACACTGGCAATCTCGGCCCCAGTGAACCAACGGGCCAAGTCAAAGAAATGACATACATCAACCCGCATCAAAGCTCCCGGGGGATAGCCAATGGCCCAACGCCAAGCGTCATCGGTCATACGAAGGAAGAGATTTCTGGCACCTCCGACCTGATCCAAAAGCCTCTTGGCTTCTTGGTAGGCAGGGGAAAACCGCTTTTGAAACCCCATCCACACCTTGCTCCCGCAGGCTTTTTCCTGCGCCAGAAGGCCGTCAATGTCCTCAGAGGAACCACCTCCGGGTTTTTCTAAATACACCTTTTTGCCCGCCTTGAGAGCTTCCGCACAAAGAAGCGCTTGTTGGTCATCCCGCACTGCAATCACTACCGCCTCAACCGCAGGATCGTCCCAAAGATCCTTAACCCTGCCAGTACCTTTCGCCCTGGAATAAGCGGCAGCCTTCGAGCGACGGTCTTCGTCGAGGTCACAAACCCATCGCAAATCAGCCAAAGAGGATTGATGCAAATTCGGCAAATGGGTTATACAGGCAAAATTTCCACACCCCACCAGGCCGACCCCAACGGGTTTTACTTTGAATTCTTTGGTCATATTTACTGGTCTGGGAAAAGCTAAAAAATCAGGCAGAAAAGTCGTTCCAACAAAAAGATAACTAGGATAACGAAAGATCTCTTAGCCGTCGCCCCGCTTTTGCGTCAAAAAACCACTCTTTTGCCCCGAGTCGTACCTTGGTTAACTCCATTCCCAAAGGGAGACCCTATTCTTGGAACACTTGACTCCGGTGAAGTTTGTTTGGCCCTCTAAGGTTTTGTCAATATATAAGTATATAGAACTTATTTTGATTTGCCTGAATCTCCAGATGGCCCTTTTCTTCATTCCCGTTCGGGTGAATCGGTTTTGTTGAAACGGAAGAAATTAGGCGAACACAATCCGGGGAGCGGCGTCTCAAAAGTTAGACTGGGGCGGCGTACTTTGCGCGAGAGGCACTGCTTCGCTTCCTTAAGCAGTCCCCCTACAAAAGACTCTGAACCTACGACCTGCCCTTTGGTAATGGCCGCGAAAACCTTCTGTCGTTTTCGGCGATCCGCCTCACTTTCCGCCTGCTCGCTCAGCAAACGGGTGATCTCTTCCTGCGCTTCCTGGTCATCAAGGTACCCCTTCCCGTCACG
>JAFIGF010000097.1 GCA_020831535.1 Opitutales bacterium
CCCCCCCGCCCCCGCGGCCCCCGCCCCCCGCCCCCCCCCAAGGGGGCCCACGCGATTAGGGCCGAGATGGACGATTTCCATGGGATTGGTCCACAGCCGGGTGGCGCCTTGGTACAGCCCCAGATACTTCGTGGGAAGGGAGAGTTTGGTGATGGGAAAGACTTCCTCGGATTCGTTTTTTACGGTGAGAGAACAGACGGCGCGGTGCTCCCCTTTTTGGGTGAGGGAGAGTTCACGGACGGCACTGGTTCTGAGGGCGTAGCAAAGCTCCCCTTCAGTGGGTAAGCCAAACCAGGTGTTGGAGAGGATGACGGTGGGAATGTTTTCGACGGTAACGGGGAATTTTTCGCCAAATTGAAGACGAACCCAGAGGGGAATACTTACGTAGAAGGTGACTTTGTTTTTCGGGGGGAGCTGAAGGGGGGTTCTTGGGCGAACCACCAGAGGGCGTTCGGGGAAGGCCGGTACCAGGGAGACGCGGTCTTCTTCTTCGCCAAAGGCGTAGCGGTTCCAGGTGTCATCATCGGAATTTGCTTCATCAGAAAGGGCGAAGGAAAAAGGGAGATCTCTGTTGAGTTCCCGCTTCGAGAGGGTGAGCCAATCGTGGTTTTGACGTCGCACCCATATTTGCAAGGGACCTAGTGAAAACAAGCCGGTTTTTCCTTCCGGAATTTCCTGCGGGTCTGCAAAGATATTGTTCATGGAAAGGAAGTATTTGCCAAGGCTGGCCGGACTGCAATCACGGAAATGGAAGGGGGCAAAAGCTAAAAAGCTGAAAAGCTGACGTCGCGCGAGAGCGCGAAGATGCTTACAGTCCCGCCGGAGGGAAATAAGCGAAGCGCATCGGGAGTGCGCCGTAAGCGTGTCCGGATGCTCCGCCGTCGCTGAAGCTAAGGCGGGATCTCCGCTACGCTACGAGAAGTGTAGGGTGACTGAAGCGGGAGCCCTTTGGGCGGCTGAGGAAGCAAATGCTAAAAAGCATGAGTCGGGCTTTCAGCCCTTGGGGAGGTGACAATATAAGGAGCAAGGACATTTCTGTCCTTGAGAATGGAAGGGGTGGTGATACCCGGAAAACTCTCCCATCAATCAGGTCGCCTGATCGGCTCCCCAAGGGCAGGGACCACCGCTGGGCGGGACACGTGTCCTTGCTCCTTATGGGGGGCGGTTTTTCTTGTGTGAGACTAAGGTGTTTTCGAAGCACCAGGAGTGTTGCGCGCAGGGACATGAAGTCCCCGCTCGCTGTCGAATAGTGGCGACATTTCCGTTTGCCGAAGCATTGCGCACAGGGGCGCAAGGCCCCCGTTCGCGGTTGTCCCAAGCGGGGACCTCGTTGTCCCTGCGCGGAGTGCTTCAAGCCAGGGAGTCTCTTTTTTCTTGTTCGGGTGGATTTTTAGTTCGTTGCTTCTGGCGGGGGAATTTTTTAGGGTTCTTCTATGAAATTGGAAAGTACGCCTTTGGTGGGAAAGCCTTATCGGCATTTTAAAAGGTATCGGGAGATTATTTCGGTGTTTTTCCGGTATGGGTTTGATGAAGTGATTTATGGCCTGGGATTGAATCGTTTTTTGGATCCGGTGCTTCGTCGGCGCAAGTCAGCGGTTGATTTTGAGAAAACCCGTCCGGAGCGATTTCGGCTGGCCTTGCAGGATCTGGGAAGTTCGTTTATCAAGTTCGGGCAAATCCTTGCGTCCCGGCCGGATCTTCTGCCGCAGGAGTATTTGGATGAGTTGCATGCGTTGGAGGATGATGTGCCGCAGCTTTCGTTTGAACATATCAAACAAGTGGTGGAGGAGGATTTGCAACGGCCTTTGGATGAAGTGTTTTTGTCGTTTTCGGAAAAGCCTTTGGCGGCGGCTTCGATTGCCCAGATCCATGAGGCGGTCCTGCATACGGGGGAAAGTGTGGTGGTGAAGGTGCAAAGGCCGAAACTGAAGGCGCAGTTTGAGGTGGATTTGGAAATCGTTCGGAATTTGGCCTCGATGGCGGAAACGCATCTTGATACGTGGAAGGTTCACCGTCCGACGCGTCTGGTTGACCAGATTCGCCGGATGCTGATGCGGGAGTTGGATTTCAATATCGAGTTGGCTTATATCGATCGGTTTCGTCATCACTTTGGCGCGGATCCCAATATCGTGATTCCCCAAACCTGGGATGAGTTTTGCTCAACTCGGGTGTTGGTGATGGAAAAAATCAATGGGATCAAATCCTCTGCCTTGGATATTCTGGTGGAAAAGGGGTATGACCGGAAAAAGATTGCCCATCGGGCTGCACATTCGGTGATGGAGCAAATTTTCGAGCACGGGTTTTTTCATGCCGATCCTCATGCAGGAAACATCTTTGTACTGCCGGAGGAGAAGGTGTGTTTTCTGGACTTTGGCATGATGGGTTCCATGAACCGTGACCTGCGGGAGAATTTCGCCGAACTCTTGCACGGCATTGCCAACCGGGACGAGCATATGGCGGCGAATGCCCTGATCGAACTGACCAATCCTGACAGTCGGCCCGACCGGCGGTCGCTCGAAATCGATGTCTCGGAATTCATGACTCAGCACTTCTACCGTCCGCTGCGGCAGATGCGTATTGGGCGGCTCTTGACGGAGTTGGTACAACAGACCACGCGGCACGGGTTGAGCATCCCCACGGAGCTTTTTATTTTGATTAAGTGTGTGGCCACCATGGAGAATGTGGTGCGGCAACTGGACCCCGATTTTGATTTGGTTAAGGAGGCCGTTCCGCATATCCGAAAGGTCCGTACCGACCGCCTTCGTCCGGGAAGGATTATCGAAACCGTACGTGAGACCGGCGGCAGTCTTTTCACCTTGTTCCGCTATTTGCCGCTTGAGATAAACAACTTTTTCCGTTCGCTGGAAAAAGGACGGGCGCGGATCGCCTTTGAGCACCACGGACTGAAGCCGATGATCCGTACCCTTGATCAGGTGAGCAACCGGATTTCCCTGGCGATTGTCCTGGCTTCGTTGATTGTGGGGTCGTCGTTGATTATCCACGCGGGGATCCCTCCGTTGTGGAACAATATCCCGGCGATTGGTTTGCTGGGCTATACCTTTGCCGGCGTCATCGGCGCCTGGTTGGTGTATTCAATTTTCCGGCACGGGAATTTGTAGGAAGGCGACGGATGTAAGGCGGTGAGTCAGTGAAGGAAGGAAAATGATAAAATTTGGGAGCAAATGGAGGTGGTAGGGGGTAGGCACTATCCTGGCTGTTTGCTTGCTATGACGGCGTGATCTTCGCTTCGCTGCATCCGCCTTCGCCAAGGCTGCGTCGCGATCTTCGCTTCGCTGCGAGAGGATTGGGGGGTAAGGTTGCGGTATGTCGTTTGTTTTACCATTGACTTGTCGAACTCTTTTTCCGTTTACTGACGATCGTAGCAAGTACGGAAATTTATTTAAGAAGAAAGGAGATTGTAACCATGAAGAACGAACAAAATAATGAGGGAAGCCAGCCGGATCCAAAACCAGCTGAGGAAAATGAAAAGGTTCAGGATGCACCTCCAGAATCGGTACAACAACCAAGCAGTGGTTCGGGGGAGGATATCGAAAAAGTCAAAGTCATTAGCGCTTTAGCTTACTTGATTTTTTTCCTACCCTTGCTGGTCAATTCCGAGAGTCGTTATGGAAAGTTTCATGCGAATCAGGGCTTACTTTTGTTGCTGACCTCTCTGGCGATTAACATCGTTGGCGGGATTATTCCGGTTGTCGGCTGGTTTATTATTTGGCCGCTAGGAATGATTTTTGTTTTTATTCTCTTTGTCATGGGGATCATCAATGCCTTCAACGGCAAAACTGAACCTCTGCCGTTGATCGGGAAGTACACTATCATCAAATAAAGGGGAGGCTTGGTTATGGCGAAGAAGTTTTTTTTAGGATGCTTTGGAATTGTTGCACTGGTCTTCGTCGCTGGCGGGATTCTTGCCTATACCATGGTGTATCGACCGTTACAGACTGGCTTGGCCAGTTTGGAAGAGATTCACAAGGCCAATGAAAGAATTGAAAATCAGGAATTTTACGAGCCTCCTCAAGATGGGGAATTGACTCCGGAACAGGTGGATAGATTCGTGACGACGCAGCGAATGATCAGTCAACGCTTGGAGCAAAAAATCACTTTCCTGCAGGAAGAATACGAGGAATTGGGGGATGAATGGCAAGACCGGGAGCCCTCCATCCGTGAAGTTATGGCCGCCTGGGGGGATATAGTGCAGCTATATGCGGATGCCAAGGCTATCCAAGTGGATGCGTTGAACGAGGAAAATTTTTCCCTCTCCGAATATGAATTCGTACGCTCCACTTTTTATCGCTCCATCGGGATGGAACTTTTTCCTTACCGGATAGACGCTATTGCCGAAGCCGCCGGGGAACGGCAGTCCATGATGGATTTGGGAGACCTTCGGAATTTTGAACAATTTGAACAGGAATTCCAGGAAATCCCCGAAGAGGTTATGGAAAAAAACCGGGAATTGGCCGCCGAATATTCTGAAGAGGTGGAAGAGTGGCTTCTTTTTTCTTGGTGGGGATTGTGATCAAAGGAGAACAAAAGCTGAAAAGGGGATGGGCTTTTACGTAGCCCGCAGCTTTCTTTGTCCTTCGCGAAGCTTTAGCGAAGTAGGCAGCAAGGGTTGGGTGAGTTATTGCACGAAGGATTCGGCGGACTTTTCGAGCGTCCGCCGTAGCCAAGGCTACCGCGTGATATTAGCTTAGCTGCGAGAGGAGGTGTGGGGGGGGGGAGGTTAGGAGTAGCCGTGGTTTTT
>JAFIGF010000258.1 GCA_020831535.1 Opitutales bacterium
GGGACACAGGCTGGAAGCCTATGCTACTTCTTTGGAAAAGCAGCCGGAAGGGGCGGCATTTCAGTGGCTTTAGTTTTTTTTAAACGCTCAGTTCGAGGAGAGAGGCCTCAGCATTCTTTACAAATTCCTCTATTTCCTCCTTCCTTTTACACAAGAGGGTTTCGATAAATTTTGTCGAACAGTTACCAACACAAAGCATGAGCACTTTAGGTGGAGGGCCAAAAGCCAGAGCGAGTTCGCGAAAATCGTCATCTTTCGTGACTAAAACCGCCTTCTCAATGTGTTTTGCCCGTTTCCATATAGCGACATCGTCTTCACCTTTCAAACCGAGTTTTTCAACGTGAGTAGCTGAGCCGAACAGTTCCGAAAGACGATCTGTCAAACGTGGAGAAAGATTTTCGTCAAAGACCAGGGTCACGCGGCAGATGAGTGGAAAGTTTTCCGGTCGCGGGCAGCCGCATAGGCATAACAAGCCAAGATATCCTCATGCTCCAAACTGGGAAAATCTTCCAAAATTTCCGCTTCGGTCATTCCTGAGGCAAGGTACGAGAGTACATCGTAAACCGTAATGCGAGTATTACGGAGGCAGGGTTTGCCACTTCGTAGCCCTGGGCGAATGGTTATGCGCTCGGGAAGTTTCATAAAGAAATTATCACTTCTTAAATGGCATAAATCAACCGAAAAGGAAGAAAGAGAAACAGCCGGAAATAAAGTAGCTGCGGTCTTTAGCCGCAGTGCGAGTGGGGGAAACCGGGACCACCCCACTGCTTCGCGGTCCCCCCCCTCCTAAGCTAGGAGGGGAATGAAACAGCCGGGGAGATAAGGATGAGGGGTGATCCTTCTTCGCCCAAGGGCTTCCTTCTTCGCCCGAGGGCTACGCAGGACAGGAGGTTGGGGGATGAGGAAAACAGCCGGGGAACCACGAATGGACACGAATGAACACGAATTGATGTGGAAAGAAAGCAAAGCAGCCGATTTTAAACAGGAGTTACAGAGGACGCAGAGGAAGAAATCTGGGGTAGCACGGCCATCCTGGCGGTGTATCGGGTCGTTCGGGGGGGACGCAGGCTAAAGCCAGCGCTACCGAAACAGCCAATCGGGAGGTAAACTCCCTCCGACAAGATTTCCGCTACAAAACCAAAGTTCAGCGCAGCGAAATCCCGCCAGAGCGGGAACTTCCGTTCTCTGACCACCGATTTCAGAATCTCCGCCCTCTGCCGTTCTCCGGACATAAAAAAAGCGGCCGTTTAGGGCCGCTTGGTGGGGAAGGTGGAAAAGATTTCTTTCGCGAGGAGTTCCTGTCCTGTTTCGTTGGGGTGGATGTTATCCCGGTAGGGGGAGGGACCGTCTCTTTGTTGTTGGGCGAAGGTGTCGTGCATGGAGTGAAAGGGAATGTCGAGGGACTCAACGACCTCTTTAATGAAAGCGAAACCTTCCTTGGCTTCGCCGGCTTCAATTTCGGGCAATTCCCAATGATGAAAAACCCGTACCTCGGCTTCGGTGTCGAGGGCTTTTTGCAGGAAGGCTTCCAGGTCGTTAAGGCTCGTTTCCATTCGTTCCTCCAAAGTGAAACCCGGGCCTGTGTGGTCAGGTCTGCCAAGGCGTATGCCGGCTCTTGGGAGAACATAGCGAATCAACAGTTCGCTGGTTGCGAGGAGAGGTTTTTGGGTGGGGTGGGTGTTTGGGTTGAGAGGGGCAAAGGTTGGCATATCAGCAGAATCGTGGCTGGAAATGACAAGAAAGACTTTATCCGCCTCGAAGAAACCGAATTCTTCGGCATAAGCCAGCCAATTGCCCGGCCCCCAACTACCGGCAGAGACATTTCCCACGGTGACCCCGTTGGGGAAATAGGGTTGAAGTTTTTCCTTGAGAAGCGAGGTGGCAAGGTCTTCCTGGTCGGTTAGATTCCCGCCGTTAACGACGGAATCCCCAAAAATCAGAATACGAAATTCATCCTCAGGCTTATCCGCCGAAAAATCCTCAGAACGCATCCCAAATTCATTAATCTTGATTCGGTTGCCAAACCGTTGAATGTCTTGATTTGGCTTGAACATATAATGGATCTCCGGATGCTCCACGGAAAGCGGAGGATTCCCCAATCCCAGGAAAGAGCGTAGGGAAATTTCCACAAGGAGAAGAAGGGCCAATAGCGAGAGCCCGGCATAAAGAGTGATTTTTTTCATCGACTGCAAAGAGAGGAAAAGCGGCCGTTTAGGGCCGCTTGGTGGGGAAGGTGAGTTCTTTGATTTTTATGGTAATCATGGATTCGTACATCATTTGCAACCGACAGTAGAGAAAACCGGGCATTCCATCCATGAAACCTCTTCGGATAAAATAGAGGTAGCAGAATTTAAATAATGGGCGGCATGGCATTCGGATAAACCAAGCCTTCAAGGCTCGTTTTCGTCGCATGCTCTCGCGGCTGAAACATTCGCTTAAAGGGCGTTTTTCCAACTTGCTGGCCAATGCTGCCTCCTCTGTGGAGTAACGATTGTGTTTATCAATCCAATCGGCAATCCCTTTGGAGAAATTATAATGGTCATAGGGGACATGGATGTGACCTACTCCTCTTTCTACCTGGTCCTCGCGTTGACCGTGTCCGGCTTTGGCAAATCGCACTTCTCCTCGCTTAATTAAACGCACTTGGGGATAGGGATAACGGGTGCAGCGCTTGATCCATTTATTCAAAAATATGATACGGTTAGGAACGAAATAGGCACTTTTTTCATCCTTTTCGATGACTCTTTCGCATTCTTTTTGAAGTTCCTTGGTGAATCTCTCATCGGCATCAAGATGAAAGATCCATGAATGCTTAAATTCAATTTCATCTAAAGCGTAATTTCTTTGATTGCCAAAATCGTCAAATTTCCGCTGTACCACCCTAGCGCCTAGCCTTTTGGCGATTTCGCAGGTTGTATCGCTACTGTAGGAATCCAAAACGACTACATCATCGCTAAAGGAAACGGACTTGATGCAGCTCTCAATGTTTATTTCTTCATTGAGGGTGAGGATGAGGATGGAGATGGGCATTAGGAATGAATCTGTAAGGTTTCCGAGGGCTCTTTTCTAACTGAAAAGGCAGCTTGGCCAAAGGCTGGGTTTGGGTAACCGAAGGCAATCATCATTAAGAGTCTTTCCGAATCTGGTATGTTTCCGGCTTTACGAATTTTGGTTTCTTTCGAATTTCGAAAAGCCAAATTGAGAGGGCAAGAAGCAATGCCTTTGGCATGGCAGGCATACATGACGGCCATGGCAAAAAGAGAACCATCAATGTAATCCTGATTGCGGGAACTGCTGGCACTCCAAGCCGTGATTTCGGAGGAAACCACAAAAAGATTTTTCACTTCATGATCAAAACCCTTGGAACCACCTTGTAGATCCAAGAGTCTCTTAATCTTCATCGGGTCTTGATAGAGGTGTACTCTTGGAGACTGCCGATTGCATTGGGAAGGTGCCCTTTGGGCAATTTTGACAATTTCTTCTACTACTCCAATATCCAGCTTTTCGTTTTTGTAGGAACGACAACTGAATCGGCTGGCAAGGAATTTCGGATAGGAGTAAGAGCGGTCCTGAATTGACCGATAAACTCTTTCAATTGAACGAAGACCGTGGTTTTGAACATCCTTGAGGCCAAATTTTCGCTGAAATTTTCGCAGATTCTTTTCGATATCATTGATGTAGTCGTTTCGCTTGCCTTGGTCGTCGTGAAAACGAATGTAGTCTTTGATAGCCCCTAAGGACATTTCAACAGCTAGAGGCTGGCCATTGGCTGGGTACTCTTCCAGCATCTCAAAAACAAAGCGAATATTTCTCTCTCCGAAGTAGTCTCTTGGTTCAGAGAGGGAAAGCCCCTTTTCAATTGTATGGGCAAAGAGGATTAAATCGTAATAAAGTCGACGTTCGTAGGGTGCAAAAAAAGAACCTTTGCCGAAACGCAGAAAACGCCAAAAATCCTTGCCATATTCAAGAGGCAGAATCAGGACCGACAGGAATTGTTGAAATTTCCATTTTACTAACATGGCTATGAGAGTTTCAGATTTTGGCGAAGATAGGATTTTCCTTCTTCAGATAAGGATTTTTGGCGTTTCTCGATTTTGGGCCAGTCTATTTCCCTCTCGAGCAGTTCGAGTACCGAAGAGGTTGGCTCCGTGATCGATATCTGGCGATCAAGAAGCCCAAGGGTAGAGAGCAGGTGAGTCATTCGTTCATTCAGTTTGCCTCGTTTTCCCGGAAGGGTTGCGGTTAGGAACGGTTTGCGAAGAAGAATGGCAAAGACGGTTCCGTGGAATGAATTGGTAATGACCCAGCGAGCTTTTTTCATTTCCGCTAAAAACCCAAGTGGGGCGATTGGGGTCTTTTTACTGTAACTTTTCCATCGTTGCAATAAATTGACCGGTTCAAGTACGGTCAATCCGCTTTGATCGGAGAGATTTTTCTGAAAATCATAAACCCCTTCACCGCTTCGCAGGAAATAGGAAAAAACCGTTTCGCTGTCGCTGGAAACCCGGGGTTTTTGAATCTTGTCCCAATCACATAAAAAAGTCGGATCGGGCACGACCTCTACGGGTTGAGTCGATATTTGGTCAAGAATGGCAGTCCCGCTCTGTTCACGAACAGAGACCGCGTCAAGATTTTTGACTAAGGTTTCGATGTCTGGAAGAAATCGTTGGTCAATCGTCGCCGACCCAAAGCTGGCTGAATAACTAAATTTCGGAACAGTATTAGGTCCAAAATCCAAAAAGCAGGCGGGGTCAACACCATGTTGCACCGGAGGATTCCAAATCTGGTCACTTCCACAAATGTAAGCATCGGCTTTGGGGGGATTTTTGCGCAATTCATCAATGGTTCGGTAAGACGTCTTGGACAAGTTCAAATGGCTTTGGTGAAATTCAGAAAAGAGGTGAAGTTGCCGCCTTTTTGCTGAGTTCGTATAGGCTCTGAGAGTATTGACCTTTTGATAGGCCTTGATGAGATTCGCTTTGAGATCCTCTTTAGATTTGGGAAAGCGAAAAGGGCCTCCGGTCGTAAGGTATGCGGGTCGGTAATCAATGATAAAAGGCTCATGGCCTTCACTCTGTAAAAAAGACTGTAGGGCAAAAGCCTGGAGAGCGGCACCAAAATTTGGGACGGCGTGAAAGGTAAGGATCCCGATTTTCATGAATCTGAAAGGATACGTTTTTTCAAAAATTTGGCAGGATTGCCTCCAACCACTACCCATCTGTCCACAGACCTTGTCACAACAGCGCGGGCGGCGACAACCGAACCTTCCCCGATTTCTACGCCCGGAGAGATAAAAGCTTCGGCACAAATCCAAGCATGGTTATTGATTGTAATTGGCTGAGTAAGCAAGGGCCTATGTAAATTTGAAATTTCGTGACTTGCCGTACAAAGAAAAGATCTTTGGCTCACGGCGACTTTGGAACCGATTTCAATGGTATCGACATTGTAGCAATCGACTGACTCTGCCAGAGCCGAGAACTCTCCCATAATGAGATTCCAAGGAGCCCATATTTTGCACTTGGGGTCAATTCTGGAGCCTCTTCCAATCTTCGCGCCGAATCTCCGTAAAATCCATCGTCTCCAACCATGGAGGCAAAATTTCGGAGTTGGTCGAAAACTGACGGCCCAAACGAATATCCAAATAAGACGTTTCAGTTGTGTTTTTTTTGAGATTTTGTTTTGGTATCGTATCTCTTTAAAATTCATATATAAAATTACTACACCACAAACTCCGGTTTTTCACCGCCATTATTCCTTATTCCTGTCATTCATCACTTCCACACATGATTCGAAAACATCTTCTGCTGCGATGGAGGTAAGACATTTGCGTTTTTGTTGGTGGCATTCGTAAAGGAGGCAGCCCTCGCAGTCGACAGGGATGCGGTGGACCTTGTGTCCTTCGCCGTAAGGATACCATTTTCCGGGAACATCGCGGGCCGAAAAGATGGCCACGCATTTTAGCCCTACCGCAACGGCCAAGTGCATGGTTCCGGTGTCATTACCCAGGTAGAAGTGGGTGCCCTCCATGGCGCGGGCGGACCCCCGGAGAGAAAGGCTCCCGCAGGCGTTGAATCCGCAGCCCAGTTTTTCAATGAGGTGAGCCGAGGCCTCGGCATCTTCTGGTCCGCCGAGGAAGAGAGGTGTCAGACCATATTCGCGGTGTAATCGGGTTAAAACGGCCGCAAAGCGTTCCAATGGCCAACGTTTTGATTGCATTTTAGAACCGATGGCGACGGAGATCAGTTTTGTAGAAGGTTGTTGTTTGTTCTTTGTTCTTTGTTCTTCGTTGTTTGTTCTTCGTTCTTTGTTCTTTGTTCTTTGTTCTTCGTTGTTTGTTTGTGGTTTTTGGGCGTGCCAGAAGGATTTGACCTCTTTGTCTTCGGTAGGGGTTAGGTTCAGGTTGTAACTGCCTTGCCCGGGAGGGGGAACGGTGAAGCCTTGGGTGCCGAGGGCGCGGAGATAAAAATCCGATTCGTGTTCCAGGGGTTGCAGTGGGCGTTGGCAGGAGCGGGGTTTGCGGTAAGGAAGCGTAGTTACTTGACGGGGGATTCCAGCTAAACGGAAGAACAATTTATCGCGCTTAAGGCGTGCCGGTGTTTTGAGCTCTGGTTCCAGATGAATAACCAGATCAAATTTTTGCCGACGTAAGATCCATAGAAGACGAAAAAGGTGGAAGGGCCAAAGAGTCTTATCCCTTTTTTGGTAAGGTACAGGATAGGGTAGAAACCTGTCAAAAAGGTGACTACCGGCAAAGAGTGCTCGTGATAAGACGTAGGACTTGCCGATGTGTTGGTCGTAGAGAAGCGTTTTGTTTGCTTTGGGATAGGTTCTGTGAATGGCATGAATGGCGGGCACAGCCGCTAAACTATCACCCAATTGACCGGTGCGAAATACGAGGATTTTCACGATTTAAGGGGAATTTATGCCTTATAAGGGATGTTTCCTGAATATTTGTGATTGGCTTAATGAATGGCTCATCGGAAACAAGTGAATTTGCAAAGGTTTTCGTCACTCGTTTATAGAAAAAGTAAAGAATCGATAGAAGAATTACATTACGAGGAAGATTAAATAATACCGCAGGATTTATTTCCGGGCTAAAAGCCATTTCAGCTAAGCTAAAAAATAAGGCAAAAAGTGGGATTGGGTAGCGATTCACGTATCTTACGGACAGCGCAGTTCCAATTTTAAAGAATAGCCCAAGAAAAACTCCTCCGAGAACTGCTCCAAAAATACCAAAGTCCGCTATAAACTGTGATAAAACAGAGTATGAAACATCATGGACTGGAAGATTATAATTTTCTTGAACGAATGTTTGTGGGTTATACCAAGCTTCGAAAGGGCGTAGAAATCTTGGGAGGGCTGAGGTTGATGCTTGAAAAAAAGCTCTACCGAGCATTGGAGGTCGTAGTTCCTGAGCGGTGAAAAGTTGCATGGGAACGCTTCTGAACATCAGAAGTCTGGCTGCAATATTCGCCCGGCTTCGGTCCTCTTGATCAAATCGATCTTGGGCACGAACTTCTTCGATGGAATGCCTCAGCAAGTCCAAAGAAGACCCATCGACTTGAATGTGACGTTCTGTTTGAGCGGCAGAACGCATGCTCAAAAATATGGGGCTGATAACAGAGAAAAAGAAGGCAACAAAAGCAAGCCCCCCAATTATGTAACGCCATTGAATTTTTGGTTTTAAGGCGAGGGCGCAAAGAAGAAACAATAAAAACGGCATTAAAAACTCTCGTCTTCCTGAAAGAAACGAAAAAATCAATAAAACCGGCAACATTATAACCGCTATTTTGTATAAAGATTGCTTTTTTTGCAAGAAGGTCGCAAAGCAATAAAAATAGAGAATTGAAGTCAGTGGAGATGCCAAATGACTTATCACAACGATAAGGTAATTTCGGCTTAAACTATATTCCAGATCATGAAGACCACTAATTCCGCCCCCGGAAGCAAAGGCCTCCAATCTTAAGGCTACAACAATGACAAAAATGGAAACTACTAAGATAAAAGGGATTTTCGTTACGGAGGATATGATAAAGGTTAAGCTATCCGTAGTGAAATTTGGATTTCTATTGGGCTCTTTGCGTAGCGTTTCAAAAAACAGTTTCGCGGCAAAGAGGGCGAGGATAAATATAAAAAAGGAAGCATAGGTTAGGAATAAGGCATTTGAGGGGAAAGGGAAAGTGCGATTCCCGGCAAAAAAGGAAAGCAAAGGCGCAAGGCCCAAATAAGATCCGAAAAATAAGGCAAAGAGAGAAACTAAATCCAAGTTTCTCCGCTGAAGTGTATATATGCCCAAGAGTGCCGTTAAGGCAAATACAGCAAGGCCTAAATAAATCTCTATAGGGTTCATGTGACGAGGTTTAAAAGTTGTTTCAATCTAGAGCAATGATCGTAACCGGCGGACCAGCATTTCTGATACCCATTCTCGGCGATTTTTTCCCGTTCTTTCGGGTTTTCCAAATAGTAACGAACTTTTTGCTCCAATTCGTCAACGGTGTCAAAGAAAACAGCTTCTTTGTTTTCCGTAAAAAGTCGTTCATGAGCGGGGGATCTTTCGGCCAGCATAAAAGTACGACATGCGGGGATTTCAAAAGTTCGGCTGTCCTGCTCGTCACGGTTTTCCTGCCGCAGAAAGTGTAGGGCAATATCCATACCGCCAATGGCCTTGGCGTAATCGTCACCCCATTGTGATGGGCCTCGATAGTGGGGACGAATGACCTCCCAGTGCTTCCCCTTGTTCCACTGCACTCCATAGACTGCCACAGGAATGCCCCTTTGGATCAAATGGGCAATTGCTGCCTCGCGGGCAGGTGCCCAAGAGCCGATAAAGCCAACACGGGCGCCGAATTTTTCCTGATCGGCCTGCGACGGAGACAACGGTCGGTGGATGGAAGGTGAAAAGGAACGATCAAAAACAATGATTTTTTTGGCGCCCCTGGAACGGTAATCGTCTTCTGCGATCGCATTGGGGATGAGGTGGACATCATATTCGGGTATGGCCTTGATAAACATCGACCAGTTGATTTTCTGATGGCCGAAAGGATCGTCCGGATTGTAGTGGACCAATTTGATCTTGGGGATAGTCTCTCGAATGCCAAGTAGGGCTGGTTTTGGGATAAAGCGACCCTTGTCAAACCAGATTAAATCCGGCTTGAATGTGGTAACTTTCTTAATCAAGGCTGCAGAGGCCCCCTTGACGAATAATTCAAGGTTAAAGTGGTGGAGTGCCCGCGAGCTAAATCGACCAAATCGGTAAATATAAGGTGATTCATCAAAAATTTCCACATTATGTCCCATGGCGCCCATCGCTTCGACGCGCAAGGTATTGTTTGTTTTTACCTTCTTCCTGAAGGCGGATACGTAAAGAATTTTCATGAATTTTAACTACGTTTGCGAAGAATGAGCGTAATAGTGGGATCCATCGCAATTCGACGCCCGAAATAAATGAAACCAAGTGTCCATTCGAGAATATCACGCATGATGTAAGCGATACGCCGCTTCCACTTTTGTCGGCTACCATCTAATACGCGAACGGAGTTACCTGCCCATTCTTGAGTTAAGTTTGTATCGAGAAGCAATTGGGGCATACTAGCTGTAGTAAAAGCTGTAAGATGCGTCATGTCACCATTTTGCAATAACTGCCCAAAGGGGCTACCTGCGTTGGGAACCCTGACAATAGCGCAACCTCCAGCTACGAGTAAATCGTCGATTTTTTTTAGTGATCCCCGCAGTTCGTCAATACACATGTGTTCAAATACATCAAAGGCGACAATTGCATCAAAAGAATTGGGTTGAAACCGATGTGTTTCCAACAGTCGATCGCTATACACTTCATGCCCATTAGCAGCTGCTTTCGCAACTAGTTCATAAATAATTTCCAACCCCGAAGCTTGATAGCCTTGCCCCTTCGCCCATTCAAGGAAATAGCCATTACCAAACCCTAGCTCCAAAATTTTCGAATTTGCTGGCACCTTCGCTTTTTCGATAATGGCGCTATATGAAGCGTTCACACGCTCCCGGTTTGACATGGAAAGTTCTGATGTATCCCATCCTTTCCACTTAGAATAGTGATCGTAATTACTCATAAAATTTAGAAAATTTATCTTGGATGGCGTAGCTAAATGCGTCTGCGCCACCTTTTGAAAGTCTTATCGCTTCAAGCAGAACGATTCCACAACAGCAGTTTTTCACCAGTTCTGCGGAATGTGCGGAAAATTTTGGATAAAATAAAGTTGAATGTGGAATACCACAGGCCTCGGACAGTTGTCGGGCCACCGCCTCGTCGCCCAAAGGATCATTGGGTTTGGATAAACGAACAGTGAAGGTTTTTGCAGGAAGTCTTTTCTGAATTTCCTTAAAATGCGTTCGTCCGCCGATGAAATAACCGAAGCTAAGATACACCGAAAGTGCAGGTAAATCGAAGTTTGAAGTTTTTGTGCTTTTAACTATCCTATGAAGTGTGGTGGAAATAGAAAAGTTATGTTCATCCAAAGAGTAAAATCCTGGATAGGTCCCATACGGATCTGCATTTAGCTGTAGGCTAGTTCCATCCCACTCCCAGGAAAGGGAAATGCCATCATCGAGGGGCACGGTACCTTTGTTTTCGAAGAATACTTTAGTAGAACCCTCTTCCAAGTATTTTCGAGAGTTTGAATCAAAATGAAGGTTAAGAAACTCATTCATGACGATAACGTCAGCAATATTTGCTTGGCATTCTCCTCGACCGTATGCTGCTGGATGATTCGGGCAGCATTTTGAGCCATCTTCGAAGAGAGAGCGCAATCTGTTAAGATCGTTTGCATACATTCTTTTAGGCTATCACAATTGCCGGCTTCAAACACCAGTCCAGCTTCGCCTTTCTCAACTAAATCTTCGCGGCAACCCACCCCATCACTGACGACAACAGGCAGGCCAAACGCCATGGCTTCATTTACGACAAGCCCCCATGTTTCATGGTAGCGATCAGACGCTAGGACAAAAAGGTCGGCACACGCGTAGTAGCGTCCCAGTTCAGATTGGTTGATGAAACCAGGTACGAGATAACAACCTCCAAGTTTAGTTTTTATACGAGTGTGAAGTTTCTCGCGTTCGGGGCCATCGCCGAGACATATGAAAAAAATGGGGAGGGTTTGTTTAAGTTCCGCCAGCGCATCGATGATCAAATCAATGCGTTTCCATGGAATAAAGCGGCCTGAGGTCAGTACGACCTGGCTCTCTTTTGGAATGTTAAATTCCTTACGAAGCTTATCTCTGAGGGGTGAAAATGTAGCCCTTTGTTTCTCAAATAGCGGAGTATTATTGCAATAAGGAGTCGCATGTATTTTTGCGGGATCGACACGATTTGCAATATAATGGCGTGTCATGTATGTTCCTATCGAAAAAAAGCCATCGAATTGACGGTAGAGGATAAACAGTATGCAGGAACGCAGTTTGTTCCGTATGCTGGTGCGTAAAGGACCTGTTCCATCCAGATTGTTGCCTCTTAAATAGATAGGAAAACCATAGCGCCGACACCAAAAGATCACTTCAAGATAGAAAAAACGATTGTAACCGGGAATGATTACTGCCTCCGGTTGCTCACTCTTCAAAATACGCTTAATCTCAGGGCATCGATAGGAAAAAAAACTATTCTTCTGATATCCACGGCCCTTGTTGGTGAGAAAGGTGTTTTGATACCCTTCCAATAGGGGGATGTCCCATTTTACCCTTTGATTAAACCCCTTGTCAAAGCCACCCTTTATCGAATGATCAGAGGCATAATAGACGTGCAAATCCACCCCCTGACGAACCAATTCTTGGAAAATAGGGACCTGATATTGAATTGGGTGCGTTGTAAAGATGATAAGTTTCATCTTTTCTATTTTTGATTCTCGAACAGGAACAAATCTAAATCCGAAGATTTGCTTAATTCAATCTTCTGGAAACCCAATCGCGCAGTATTTACCTCAAAGTCTTGAATTGACCTGTTAGCGATTGGATGTACTTCAATTAAAAGAAACTTAGCATCTTTGATTTTATTGCAACATTCATCTTTCTCAAAAATGGGCCATTCAGAGCCTTCAATGTCACATTTTATTAGATCGATTGGTTTATCAGAAAAATTATCGTTAATTATGGAGTTAATGGTTAATGAGGGAATTGTAAAATCTCTATTTTCATTTTCATTTATCGCATCCATTGACTCCCCGGTACTGCCTCGGCCGAAAGTGATTTTTACGTTCTCGTTATTACATGCAGCAGCAGCATTTATACATTTGGCTTTAGGGCCAATGTTTGTTAGTAAATTGAGTTGAAGTCGCGAAAAAGTCAACGGATTCATTTCTACTGCAACAAGTCTTTCTATCTCAAAACCCTCATTTTTTAGCATTAGGGAAAAACCTCCGGCGTTGGCACCAAGATCAAGAGCGCTTAACTTAGGCCCCACCTTACTGCTAATATAATCAATATAGGGTTTATACATTTGTCCGACAAGACATGCTCTGATGCTATTGACATCACCCCCGGCATGATCGGCAAGTACCTCCAATTCGTTCAATCGATAGGATACAAAGTTTGTTTTTCGGAAGAAAAGTCGTCCAAGGATAAGTTGAATTGCATTTTTGAATTGAATGCATTCTGAAAGACCTGAGCTTAGCGTTTTAAGTGACATAGGGGTTTTATTTATTTTTTGGAGATTTGGGCTTGAGTCGCTTGCCATTTATCAGGCACGACCGCCTTGTTACTCCACACGCTTGAGATTGGAGCAATTACGTAACTAGTACCTTGTTGATTCCCCAACCAAGCAGCCCACCAACTGAAACTACTGTTGGCGATAATGAAATGGCGGTTGTGGGCCATGAGCTTGAAATCCTCGATGGCAGGTAGGCCAGTTGATGGAATGAGCTGAATGTCGTCGCCTTCTAAGCCATCATTGGCATAGCCTTCGGGATCGTCGGTGAAGACAAAGAATCGTGGGTTGTCCAGTTTATGCCTCATTTCCAACAATCCCTTCTGGTAGTAATCGATACTGATGGCACGCTTGTATTGGACCCGACGGATGTGCACTGCAACCGACTCGCAGGATTCAATTTGTTTCGCAAGTTCCACGTGTTGAGGATGGATGGGCTCCCGGAAAGTGAGGTAGCGGCGGATATCCACTTCGGCATCTTTGAAATAGTCTTCACACTGCCAATAGCCGAGGAGCAAGATATTGCGACTGACGCGCCATTGCGCGTATTCTGGATAAAATTGGAAAGGTTGTGGCTCAGTGACAAATTGACTGGTTTCGAGGGATTTTCCACGACTTTTCCGCTCCGCCCACTTGCGGCGCAGATCGCTGAAAGCTGGCCTTTTGCGGATGACCCGCACAGATTCCGGTATAGTAAAGGCATCGAGCTCGTAATTGCGTTGATACACCTTATCTTTGGCAAAAAGACTGGCCGCATCAAGTTCGAGATGGGCCTTGCTGCGCAAAGCCAGAGCCCGGGCAAAGGCATATTGAAACAGCTGATTGCCGAGGCCACCACAAAGGAGCATCCGGATCGTTGGGCGGTTTTGGGTCATGAGGTGAGACTTGGTTTTTGGGGAATGATTTTGCGTAAAACAGTGTCTTTCAATAGCCGTACTTCTTTTCTCAGCATAGGACGAAGGCTCATTAAAACAAGACTATAAAGGAGTAAAAAGGCGCTTGCCCAAAGAATTAAGCCGATCCATGAGGTTATGCTCGCTTGGCTAAAGGGTAGGGCCAGGAGCAAGCCGAGACCCAAGCAAAGAACGGATTCGAAGGTTAGTCTGCGTAAATCATTCGATTGCAGGTGACCGCGTTTCGTCAACGACCGGGGGTAATACCATAGGGAGATGGAAAGGTACCCAATGATCGGGGCGAGAGCCGCACCGACAAAACCAAAGAAATAGGTACCGAACAGCATGCAGGAGAAAATGATCAGTGCCTGGACGAATTGAACAATGGCATTTCGCTTAATGTCACCCAGGGCCACACAAAGCGTTTGCATAAGGGTAAAGAGAAGAGTAAGAACCATAAAAAGGCAGAACAAGGTCGAGACTACAGATCCGGCAAACAACTCTTGGCCTACCCAAACGGTGATGAATCCCTCGTTGAAAGCCAGAAACCCGCCGAAGGCCAGACCTAATATCCACAAGTTGATATAGAGAAGGCGATTCAGGATAAACCGCATTTTTCCGGGGTCTGATTCCCCACTTAAATGGCTGAGGCTTGGGCTGAAAGCATTGCCGGTGCGCCCGAGCATGGTTATGGCAACCTCCATGCCACGTCGGGTGAGGATGTATATAGGCACTTTGTCTGGTCCAAGGAAACGGGCAATGAGAAAAGCGTCCATGTTTTTGGATAGCAGACCCCCGATTTTACCTAGTGAAGTAAAGGAAAGAAGGCCGAGCATTTCGCGCATTGTTGCCCTTTGAAAGTTGAGGTGTATGGCTTCACGTTTCAAGCGACAGAGCATATATCCTGCCCCACCAAGGGAAAACACCAACGCACGGGTGAGCAAGCCCAGTGAGATGGCGTAGAGGCCGAAACCTTTGAATAGTAAAACAATTGTCACCGCTAATGTGAGCAAATTTGCGGTCAGGAAGACCATCCCGTGAGCGAAGGAGCGCTGCAAACCGAGATTGACCACCCCCACCGAGAAAGCAAATAAGGTGATCCCGCCTGCAATCAGCCCTAAAACAAAGTTGATTTGCAAGGTGCGGGCCAGATCCGCCTCAAGCAGATTGACCCATCCGGCGATGTGTGGGGCCATGATTAAGCCAACAAGTATTACGCCAAGGACAATGATAGCCGTCAGCAATAGTCCGCTCAAGGCGTATGCGCCAACGGCATTGAGCCTGTCCGCGCCATAGCTCTGACCAACCCGCTGCATGATAACGGTGGATAAACCCGGATCGACGACCAATACCCAATTCAGGATATTGCCAGTAGCCAACCACGCACCGTATAGCTCATAAGGAATGAAGCGGAGATAGAGCGGAACCATCACCAGTCCCGAAATGATCCCATAGGCAACGGTGGTATAGGAAAAAAACAGGTGCCAACCTGCGGCTTTTTTACGACTAACCCTCGCCTCTGGAGCCTTTATTTCTGCAACACGAACCATACAGAGGGTGACCAGACTTTGTAGTTTGTCTGTTGAATTGGCTTTAAGGTGAGTTTGATCAAAGCAGTGCCAAGCCTAAATACCCAGTAGCGGACAAACCCTTTTACTCCGACCGGCACGGGTCGCTCGTCGATGATTGCTTTGAGGGTAAACCCATTGGCACCGGCGATTGCCTCCCATACCTGGGAGTTGACGGCCCAGCGGTGGGTGAAATCATTGTGCAGGTGGATGCCACCAAAAATTGAATCGGTGACGGGGGTGCGTAGGATAATTTTGCCGCCGGGCTTGAGGGCTTTGTGCATCAACTGCAACAAGTCAAATGCAGCTGCCTTGTCGATGTGCTCAAAGAAATCGATGGAGAAAATGACATCGCAGTCAGCGACTTCCTGTACTGCCTTGAATGCATCTCTCACGGAAGCATTTAACCCGAGGTCTTTTGCCGCTTGCACCCGGCTCTCATCCAGATCGTATCCGCAAGCATGATGATAGCCCAGCGCTTTCAGAAAATACAGGATGTTGCCATCCCCGCAGGGGATATCAACAATCCTGGCATCTTTGTCCTTTGGCAGAAATCGTTCAAGCCGCTGCGTATAAAATGCAACTTTTTTCTGATGCGCAGCCAGCAGCTGTTCTGGGCTTTGATTCAGGATGCGTTTGCCCTGATACTGGTAGATTAAAAGATCAGCTTCTTGTTGTGTCATGAGTTTTTGAGGCGCCGGAGGTGCGGTTATGTGATATAGAACGGCAAGGCCGCTTGGAGGTGGCCTGAGTGGAATATGCTTTGCATGCCCATTTAGAAAAGTTGAAGGAATCTTAAGGGTAAAATTTATAAGTGTAATTAGGTAAATAATTGTGATTAGACGAAGTAAATTCTAAGCAACAAAACATACATCCCCTGAAAATATATCAAGTGAGCGATCTTTTGCTTTGTCTATAGTGATTGTTAGGTCTTTATCTGTATGATATCCCAGTAAGGTCATTTTGGAATACCCCATGGTTTCAAAAAAGAAAGCTAAATCAGAAATTCGCTGATCAAAGCGTTTAGACTCTCCGCACACCTCAATAATTACATTTGGTTTACACTTATTCAGCATATGACTCATGCCTTTGAGTGCTTCCTTTTCGGCACCTTGTATGTCCATCTTTACAAGCTTAATGTTAGGGCATTCGAGTTGTTTCCAACGAAAGTCGAATGCCTCGACATCGATTTCAACTACTGTTCCGTTAATATTAGATTCCTTGTCTAGAATCGATGCTGTTCCTGCGTTATGGTGATGTGGAAGGTGTAATTCAAAAGAACCCGGCTCTGACCATACGCCCATTTGAATAATTTCAACTTGATTGAAACTATTTAATAATAAATTTTTTCTAAGACGCTCTGCAATTACTGGATTCGGTTCGTAAGCGATCACTTTTCCGCTGGAACCAACAGCTTTCGCTAGTCTTACAGTCACTCCCCCTACATTGGCACCCATATCAACAACATAGGCACCTGAAAGATTTTGTTCAGAAATAAATCTTAAAATGGGTAATTCAAGTGTTTCCATCGCAATTTTACAATCTACATAAGATGCTATTGGAATTTCCCATTTTAGACCGTCTCTTGTGCTTATTTTAATAACTTCAGTGAACCCTGAAAAGTACTTTGAAAGAATTGAGTTTAGTCTCGAACTTTTGCGCCTCAAGATAAAGTTTATTAGTTGCACTAGCAAAATTAGAGATTTTATATAGCATTTTTTCATGATTTATTTTTGATTGGATTTTTATAGAATTTAAGGCCGCATTTAATAGCTGCTAGATTTGTTATGATGGCATTTTCGATTTGATAAATTAACGATTCGGATTTATCTTTTTAGCATCTTTGTCCCTTGGCAGAAATCGTTCAAGCCGCTGCGCATACCATACAACTTTTTTCTGATGCGCAGCCAGCAGTTGTTCCGGACCTTGGTTCAGGGTGCGTTTGCCCTGATACTGGTAGATTAAAAGATCAGCTTCTTGTTGTGTCATGAGTTTGAGCACGCTAGCGTGCGGATATAAGCCCTTTGGGCGGATATGGAAGATGATGCACGCTAGAGCGTGCGGATATGGGATATAGAGCGGCGAGGCGATTTAAAGGCGAAAATCGAAAGGTGGAAGGCTAAAGGCGGAAGGCGGAAATTTAAAGGTGGAAATTTAAAGGTGGAAGGCGGAAGGTGGAAGGCGAAATATGGCACCGGAGGTGCGGATATGGAAGTTGGAAGATGGGATATGGGGGCATGGAGCGGGGGGTGGGCCGAGCTGGGGCTCGGCGTTCCCGGGGGCACCGCTTAGCGGTGAATGGCGAATGAGCGATGAATGATGCTGGATCGGCTATTTGCCATCATTTAACCGGCCTTAGACTGGAGGCTCTGTATCGACTGCGTCTAGTGGTGGGCGGGCATGCTCTTTTTGTCACCGCCTCTTGCCTTACTTATAATGACTGACTTGTAGGGACCCGCAACATTCCCGTTTTTTGTGAGGATACCTGCATCGATCAGACCTTGGCGGCCCTGCGCGGGCGTCTGCTTGGCAAAATGGTCTGACAGCACCTTAATAAGCGGATTGGTATGATTTGATGTAGTTGTATGACTCATTTTTTTATTCCTTTAGTTTTAAGATGGTATAAAGTAACCCAGAATGCAATCTGGATTTCTGACGGAGATCTGGATATGCGATTTTCCTTGGATATACGACCCTGGAAATGCGGGATCTCCCTCGGGGAAAACCCCGCGAACCGTATCGAAGCGTGGGTTTCCAGCCATTTCCAACTGGGTAATCGTCCAGTTTATCATGGAGCAATCAAGATTTCGCACAACGTGATCCAAGTCATAGGATCCCGCCGATTTATTTTGAGGAATTGTTTTCCCCTGATTATTGAGGCTTTCCAGATAGCGGGGCCATGAAAATGAGAGCGCCTGGGTGTAGGTGGTGTCCAAAAGGTCGAAACAATTCCCTAACTGGATTAAGGCACCGACAACTGATGGCGATTTCACGGATTTACCTTTGCGTTGTTTTGCCCACCTTAATGCACGATCATGCCCATGTTCCCAGAAATAGATGCCGTGCCCAAGCCAATCGTATTCTTTTTCGCTTTTACGCAAATGTTCTTTTCCGGCAACAACCTTATCGCGTGTTGACCGGTCGCAGCCATGGTAGGCAACGACCAACCTTTGATACTTGAATGTGTTTATGTGTCGAGTGTTCAAAACACAATTTCTAATGTGTCATTTGCAATCAATGCAAGCAGAATAGTGATGGGCGACTTATAGTCGCGGATATGGAAGTTGGAAGATGGGATAT
>JAFIGF010000115.1 GCA_020831535.1 Opitutales bacterium
AGGCTGCGGCACAAAAAAACCATGTAACCTTCCCTGGAGGGACGAGCTCCGTCCTGTCCTGAGCCTGTCGAACGGTCTCGTCCACCGAATGGTTGTTCGACGTCCACCCCTGCAGATGCTACCCGTATCCCCTAAACGGTCCATCCTTTCCGTGAGGGCGAAGGCATGTCCCGCTGAGCGCATATGCGTCAACCTAAGGACTTAAGTTTCTTTTTATCAACGGGTTTTGCGCGACGGAATACTAGCGTATTTTTGTCTTCGATGTGCCAGAAAAAGCTTTCGCCTTTTTTCACCCCAAGAGCTTCGGCCAGGGCGACTGGGAGGTTCACGTAGTAGGATCGGTTGGTCGGACGTTCCACCTTCTGAACCTTAATTTCATAACCGGTATTTTGTATAGACATAATATAGCTATAATACTATATTACTTCCCCTATGCAAGACTTATTAGCCCGCATGTCTTCTTTCACTTCGAAAACCAACTCAGTTCCAATCGATGAGATTGCCCGCCGCACCGGTTTCGTCAGGCGCTCGGCACGTAAAGCCGAAGCCCGGCAATGGCTTCAGGCCATCTGTTTGATGAGCACCTTGCCATCGCGTAGTTTCAGGATACTCGCATGGCTGTTGGGATTGCTCAAAGGGCAATCCCACTCCAAGCAAAACGTTGGCAAGCGCATACATAACTGTTTCGAGCAGTTCTTGCAGGAGGTTCTCACAGAGATTATTGCCAAGCTCGCAAGACAAACACAGCACGTCGATCCCGCCCTCAAAACATTTGGAAGGGTGATCGTTCAAGACAGCACGGTCATTGGGCTACCAGCCCGTCTAGCTGACCGCTTCCCCGGAGCCAAGAACCAAACGGGCAAAGCAGTTGCCGGTATGCGAATTCAGGCCTTTTTCGATTTGCTTTCGGAAAGTTGTTTGGGCTTTTCAATCAGCCCTTTTACCCGAAACGATCAACTTGCCAGTGGTGATGTTCTCAAGCTCGCCAGACCAGGAGATCTCATTATACGCGATTTGGGATATTCGTCCCTGTCACTTTTTCTACGCCTGATAAAAGAAGGCGTTCATTTCCTCAGTCGTCTGAAGTACGGTACTTGTGTCTTTGACCACAATGGCCATCCGGTCGATTTATTGGCCCTGCTGCAACGCCAACGACACTTGGACATGCAAGCATATGTCGGTAAAGAAACACGTCTTCCGGTTCGCCTGATCGCTGTACCCGTACCCGAAGTGGTCGCCGCACAACGTCGAAGAAAAGCCAGATCAAATCGTGATCGTAGAACAAACCCTTCAAAGAAACACATGCGCCTTCTTGGCTGGACGATCCTTATCACTTCTGTTGCCCAAGAACAGATCGAGCTCTGTGCCCTGGTCAAAACTTACGGGCTCAGATGGCGTATCGAAACATTGTTCAAAACATGGAAGAGCCATTTTCGTTTCGGTTCAGTTCCCGCATACGCTTGCTCGACTTTCGTATGTTCTTTAATTTTGGCCGGATTAATTTATGTCGCCATGTTTCAAACTCTGTTTCAAGACCTGCGGTGCCGCGACAAGGGAAAACAACCCCATTTGAGTCCAATGAAACTCGCCTCGATAATACACAACTGTGCCTTCATTGAGCTGCAAACAATCATCACTTCAATTGATTCCCAAAAGTTCTGGTATACAATGATTTACCACTGCCGATATGATCAAAGAAAACGCACCAATTATTATCAAGTCCTCGAAAATCTTGCCTTAGGTTGACGCATATGCGCTGAGCGGTGGTCCCACTGAGCTTTCGCGCGGTGGCCCCAACGAACATTCCCAACCGGACCGACCCAAAGGACAAACGTCCGCCAAGAACCCGCACCCTCAATTCAACCACCCGAGCTCGGAGAGACCCTCGCCCTCCCGGGCAACGGTCGCACCCTTGCTCATCCCACCTCCGGGGGGTGAGGTAACCTAATGGATCGGGGCTAAGGCCCGTGTCTGAAGGGGCGATTGATCACTTGTTTGGCCAATCGTCATTGTTACATGGTGCTCTTGGTGCTCATCGAGCAGGGGGATGGTCGTGCCGTCAATTTCCTTGCACGGTGTTGCAGCCCGAAGTACTTATCGCACCAATTAAGCTCGCGAGGAGAAATAGGGAACGAAGGGTGAGAGATCTTTTATTGGTGTTTTTCATAGACTACAGGATATCTGAAAGGGGTTTATGGGAAAATACGGCCTAACCTTGTGATTGAATCATATTTTCCAGGAATTGGGTTGGCTCTTTAGATTCACCCTTTCATTGCGTTCAGGCTGTGTCTTTATTGGGGTATTCATTATCCTAAGTGGGGTTACACTCCATCGCATGGTTTGTATTTTAATCGTATTTTCATGATGTGACAATAGACACTGATGAGCCGCGATCCGGCTTGCTGGATGTCTAAACAAAGTAAAAGGTCAAATCTAAGAATTCCAAGCGAGCAAACTTTGATCTCACCAGATTCCATCATGAATACGAAGCGCCAGAAATTGATTAAGGGGATTGGGGTGTCATCAGGCATCGTGAGAGGGTCGGCATTTGTGGTCGGAGATGAGGTAAGTCTGATTGTACCACGTTATGAAATTGAAGAAACGGAGATTGTTGCCGAGTTGGAGAAATTTGAGAGAGCCTTGGTTGTTGCCGAAGAGACGCTTGGTACCATATGTGAAGAAGTGCGAACAAAGATTGGGCCCCGGGAGGCGGAAATTTTTGAAGCTCAAATCATGCTTGTGCGTGACCCGGGTTTCGTCACCGAGGTTTCTGGAAAGATTAAATCTGAAAAACGTAACGTCGAGGCTGTGGTTGCCGATGTGGTCGGGCGGTTCGCCCAAATGTTCAGAGATGTTAATGACCCGCTAATACAAGAGCGGGCGAATGACGTGAGGGATGTCGGTCGCCGAGTGCTAGCTTGTCTGCAGTCTCAGTCATTTGAGCCTCTGGTTTTTCCAGACAAAATTATCCTTGTCACGCCGGATTTGACTCCTTCCACAACGGCTCGTCTGGACCTAAGTGGTGTGCTAGCCGTTGTAACAGAACTCGGGGGGAAGGCTTCACATGCTGCCATTCTGATGCGTTCGCTGGGAATTCCTGCGGTGGTTGCGAAGAAAGCGACCCATCGTATTCAGTCCGGCGATCTATTGATTCTCGACGGAATGAGTGGGAAGATATTTGTTCATCCGAGCGCGACAGTGATCGCGAAGTATGCCCAGTTCGAAAAAGACTTTCACTTGGATAAAAAGCTTCTTAAGACTTATCTCGACTGTCCAGCTCAGACGCAGGATGGCGTGACTATCGAGCTCCTTGCTAATATAGGAAAGCCTTCCGATGCCAAGGCGGCAGTACATTTCAAGGCCGATGGAATTGGGCTTTTCCGAACGGAGTTTGGATTCTTTGTTTGTGATCAGTTTCCGACTGTCGAGGAGCATTGCGAGATCTATGCCCACCTCGCCGTAACTATGCAGCCACGCGATGTGATTATACGTGTGTTCGACATAGGTAGTGACAAGGTTCCTGAGTACTTTCAACTTGCGAAAGAGGCAAACCCATCTCTTGGTTTGCGTGGGACGCGCCTCCTGCTTAGGAATCCTGAAGTTTTGAGAACTCAATTGAGTGCCATTCTAAGGGTCAGTGCGGATCACCATGTATCGGTCCTGTTTCCTGGCATTGCTGGGGTGGAAGAGATTGTTGGAGTTAAGGCTATTCTTGAGGAAGAGAGAAATAATCTCAACCTTGCTGGGATCGCATTTAATCCGGATATAAAAATTGGTGCTATGATCGAGCTTCCATCGGCCGCGATAATGGTGGAGCAAATCTTGCACGAAGTGGACTTTCTCAGTTTAGGGACCAACGACCTTACCCAGTATATTCTTGGGGCTGACCGCAGTTCTGCAGAGATGGTTGACCATTATCGGTCGATCCACCCGGCCGTTTTGAAGGCAATCAAGCAGGTGATCGATTGTGCGCGAGCCGAGGGTAAGCCTATTACGGTCTGCGGCGCGATGGCGGGAAACCCTGCTCGGGTTGGTTTGCTTGTGGGCCTCGGTGCGCGTAGCTTGAGCGTGGCACCGGGTGTGCTTCTGGAGATTAAGCGTGCGCTCCGAAAAGTTACCATTGCTGACGCCGAAAAACTCGCGAATGCGGTGCTTAAAGCGAGAACGGTGCAGGAGATCGAAGCACTCCTTGATTCGGCCATTAAATAACTGATATTGTAGTCGAAATGGAATCTGCCTTCATAGAGGTTTAGATGTTCGAAGTGACACACTGGCCGTGGGGTAGGGTTACACCTCATCGTGCGTTATTGAATTTTAGGATATGGTGAAGGTCATGAAATTAAAGCCTCTTCAGAAAAATCTTTCCTCACCAAAGAAAGGAACTGCTGCAGGCCAATCAAGTGTTCCAGTTGCAACATCCAAAAAGACTGGTGATTCGGTCAAATCGCCGGAAGGCAACATAGCTCAACGGGCTTACTTCATGTATATCGATCAAGGCTGTCCCCAGGGGATGGATATTGATCATTGGCTTAAGGCCGAAGCAGAGATTCCTCACAATTAAAATCAATGATGGGGTCAAGGTTCTCCAGCGGGCAGACCTTGATCTCACCACACAAATGTCCGCACTAACGATAAATAACATTATGCAAATTACAAAATGGCATCCATTATGGGAAATTCAGGACATGTTCGACCGCTATTTGCGGACGAGCGGGGAAGGACAGGCGCTCGCTCCCTCTGGAGATTGGTCACCGCGGGTGGACATCTCCGAGACGGATAAAGCATTCATCATCAAGGCGGAGGTTCCTGAAGTGAATAAAGAAGACGTCAGTGTCAGCTTCGAGAATGGAGTACTGTCGATCTCCGGCGAACGCAAGCAGGAGGCGGAGGAGAAGGGCAAGACCTTCCATCGGGTTGAGCGGCACTACGGGAGCTTCTGTCGTAGTTTCTCCTTGCCGGAGAATGTGGATGACGAAAACATCAAAGCGACGTTTAAGGACGGTATGCTCAAACTCGAAATTCCCAAGATTGAGAAGGCGAAGCCCAAGGCAATCGAGGTCAAAGTAGAATGATGTTGAGTTGCAAAAACGGCTGAGCCACACCCGGGTTACCTGCGGCCGGAAATTTAATCCCGCAGGAAACCCGCCTTGTTATCATCCTGTCGCCATGTCATCCGTTTTTGCCGATCCCGCCAAGCGCTGCGGCATCTGCTCTTCGGCCATACCAGTGATATGATGTATCTCCTTGGGGAGATTCGCACCTGCGCTGTCACTGGCTGTCTTTTTTCCATCCAAAGAACTGCCGAAAGCCTTGACGTCGGCCGAAATTTTTTGAGTGAGCGTTCTTCCTTTATCGCATCCAATCATGGGTGTACCCACTTTGAAGCCTCCAGGAGGAATTGGGAGCATTTAAAAAATGATCTTTGTGGTCTCCAGACATGAGAAACGTTCAGAACCCTTTCCTAATCTATGTCTTCTCGCCGAATTGATTCAATTGTTGCCCAGATCAAAGCTCTTGAGAAAGAGTTGATCCGCGAAAGCCGAAACAAGGAAACCAGGTTCTGTTACAGCTTTCACCAAAAAAAAGCGAAGTTCACCCAGGCGGCGAAATCCCGGCACAGGCTCCTTCGCCTCAACCTTAGTCGCTATTTCACTCGTTCGAAGTTTTTCAACCTGCTCAGTGCTCCCATCATTTGGATGTGCCTGATTCCGTTAGTCTTATTGGATGTTTTCGTGACTCTTTATCAGGCAATTTGCTTCCCCATATACGGCATTCCAAAGGTAATTCGGGATGACTATATCAGCTTCGACCGCCATCGTCTCAGCTACCTCAATTTCATGGAAAAGCTTAACTGCGAATACTGTGCCTATGCTAATGGCATTCTTGCCTACGCCACGGAGATCGCTGGCCGAACTGAGCAACATTGGTGTCCCATCAAACACGCCGGTTGTTCGAAGTGCACCCATAGTCGATATCACAAGTTTATCGATTACGGCGATGCCGAAAAATATCGCCGGGATGTTGAGATCCTTCGCCGATCTTATGAAGACATCCCCACAGGAAAATCGAATCAGGAACCTCCCGATCTGCAGTAACGGTCCGAGATTTTATGAAGAGAAAATCGGGAATACATGGCCAACCTGTCTCAACTGGATACGTGCAAAGTGACACTGTTGCCCTCTGTGAAAGTGCCGCGGAACGGTCTTATGGTCCCAGGTTGCCTCAAGCAACGCCAAGCTTCACCGTGGTCCAAGTCGTTGTTCCTGGCGAAGAATTTCGACCTCGTGAAGAAGCTCGAGGATGAGTTTCAATCCGGTATCGTTGAACCCGCAGGTGGCGCGAAGGTGTCCGATGTGACGAAGCTTACGCAGGCATTCCTCGTCGAACAACGGCGCCGCTTTATTTGAAGTGTGGACCGGCCGAATGAAACCAGATTCTTGGTAGCGAAGGACGGTTTTGGAATCGATGTCTGCCAGTTCAGCGATGACGTCAATGGTGTAGGCGGTATCGGTTTCTTTTCCATAAACCGGGAAATTCGATGGCTTTTCGGAGGTATCGGGCTTCATGGTGTAGTAGATCTTTCGTTTTGCTTTTGTCGGCGAGGAAAGCTGGATCCCTCGCGCAGTTGTTCCCAAAGTGCTCGTTCATTACTGGAGAGGTTTTGGGGAAGCTGCACTTGGAGAATCACAAAAAAATCTCCGCGAGATCCCTTTTTCTCCTTTGGCAGACCGCGCCCGCGCACCCGGAGCCTTTGGCCGTTTTCGGAATTTGGCGGAACTCGCATCCTGATGGAGCCGTCGAGGGTTGGCACGGTGACCGTAGCTCCGAGTACAGCTTCCCATGGGGCGATGTCCAGTTCGTGGAAAATATCGGTATTGAGGCTTGTGAAGTCAGGATGGGCGGCATGCCGAACCCGTAGAAAAAGATCCCCGGAAGGGCCTCCACCAAAACCTTGCTCCCCGTGCCCAGGCACTCGGATACGGCGACCATCGGTCGCACCGGGGGGGATGCGAACCTTGAAATTCCGCGTTTTGGTTTGACCAGTCTGCCGGTTCAGAGTCTGTAAAGATACTGACCGCAAGGCACCGGTCATAGCTTCATCCAAGGTGATGAGGATATCACCTTCGATGTCGTTGCCTCGGTACACCTGGGATGCCCGGGTATGAGTTTGGCCGTGTTGATTAAACCCTCCGCTACTGAAATACTGTTCGAAAAAATCACTGAAGCCAGTGCCATCAAAATGAAATTCCTGTTCAGGGGTCTCTTGTGAATGGTAAGGGTTCTGCGGGGCACCTTGGGTTTGGTCCCAATTGGCGCCGAGTTGATCGTATTTTTTTCTTTTTACGGGATCCCGGAGAACCTCGTTCGCTTCGTTGATTGCCTTGAATTTGGCATCAGAGGAGGATTTGTCCTTCGATAAATCAGGGTGATAGAGGCGCGCGAGTTTGCGGAACGCTTTCTTGATTTCTTCGGCACTGGCATTTCGATCTACCCCGAGGGTGGCGTAGTAGTCCTTAAAATCAGTTGTCATACATTTTCTTCAATTCCATTGAAAAATTCTCTTAGAGCCTTTGAATACCTCTGCTCAAGGCTCTAATAGGGGGCAAGGCCAGCCTTGCCCTTGGGTTGCGGAAAGGTCCTGGATGCTTGCCGGACCCATAGGCGAAAACGTTAAACTGAACTCCCGGTATTAAAATTCTCCAACCACGAAAACAGATTGTTGAGGCAGGGTTTGCGCAGAGAGTAGAGAACTTGTTGGTCCCGGTGCTCATCGACAATGATTTCGGCCTTTAGCAAAACGGTAAGGTGATCCGCTACGGTAGACTTTTTCAAACCGACCAAGGAAGCGATTTTAGTGATGCCATAGGGGGCATGGGTTAAGGCATGAAAGATCAAGAGCCAATTCGAATCGCTCAGGGTCTTGTGCGAAGCCGAGGGTTCCGGGTCATCAGAAAATACCCTTGGGTGGGTTGGGCGGGGTTTGTTCAGCAGGGCAGGCATAATAAGCATTTAGTTGATGGTTGGAAACGATCTTCTGATCGATGATTAGGGTAATCTTCGGTCAGAAAAGAATGATTCCCCGACCATAGCACCCCTCCGGATTCTCTGCTATGGGGGCTTTCCCCACCTTTTCGGACTCATGGCGAACCGTATGGTTTGGGAACGTCGGCCCCCTTTCCGATAGCCGGCGGCAAACCTTTGACCAGAACGCAAGCCTTCCCGGGCGGCGCTTCGCAAGCGAAGGCCCTACAGAAAGCTAGCTTCCTTAGCGTAAATTAGCGGTCTCCGGCTCTGCCGGAAAAATCGTCCCATCCTACCTGTAGGGCTCGCACTTGTGCGATGCCGCCGCGGTGGGGGTGTCGTAAATTTTGCCACAGGGTAACGCCGCCGCAGGCTGCGGCACAAAAAAACCATGTAACCTTCCCTGGAGGGACGAGCTCCGTCCTGTCCTGAGCCTGTCGAACGGTCTCGTCCACCGAATGGTTGTTCGACGTCCACCCCTGCAGATGCCACCCGTATCCCCTAAACGGTCCATCCTTTCCGTGAGGGCGAAGGCATGTCCCGCTGAGCGGTGGTCCCTCTGAGCTTTCGCGCGTTGGCCGGTCTTTCGTTCCCAACTGGACCCGCCTCGGCAGTTGAACGTCCGCCAAGAACCCGCACCCTCAACCCACCACCCGAGCTCGGTGAGACCCTCGCCCTCCCGGGCAACGGTCGCACCCTTGCTCATCCCAC
>JAFIGF010000123.1 GCA_020831535.1 Opitutales bacterium
GGATCGCGGAAAAATCAAGGAAACGTGGCCTGACCCCTTCGGCTGTCTCCTGATGCGATTCCCGATGTCGTTCCCGCCGATTTGCCATCCGGTTCCCTCGCCTGCGGCTCGGCGGGATTTCGCAGGCTCAACATAGGGAAAGGCGAAGCGGTTTTCTTGACGAAAGGCGATTCCGTTCATCCCCATGCCTGTCAGGCCGAAGCTTATTCCATTTTTTGGAGAACCGTCCATTTGCTTTGCATAAATCATTCAAAAAAGACCGTATCAAACTTTCCAAGCGAAGGCTGATGGGTGCGTTGGCCAATTTCGTTATGAGCATACGTGTACTCGGACACCGTTGTCGAGCCGAAAGTGTTGTCAATTCCGGTAATGAGGTTCCGGTTGGCGGCCCGTTGCCAGTGGGGTTGGGGTAGCGGAAAAATCAAGACGAAGTAAAACGGAGATGGCGTAGCAATACGTGGACTGGTTGTGTTGAACCGATACATTTGGCTGCTCTCTAATTGTCTTCCAAGTTTTTGCTTTTGACTTCCCTGATTAGAGCATCTCTCCAATATGCGTGATTCTTATAAAATTCATCACTAGATTGCTCATTAAACTCAATCCACCAGGATTTCTCTTCAAATAATTTTGGTTCTATATCCTGCGTCGAAAAAATATACCATGCTAATCTATAGTTGTTCAAAGTTAGAGACCTCTCAAATATCCTCAACCATTCCTCATCTGATTCCAAATACGCCCCATGGTTGAGCAAGATTATAAAATACGGCATCTGATAATTATGTCGTATTGTTCTAATTATCAAAGGTTCTGATTCGTCCGACCCCAGCGGCGGAGTCCCAAGGTTCGGATCTAATCCATGCCTGAGGGCCTTAGTCAAAAATTCCTCCTTCATTGGTAGATCGATGATTCGAGCTCCAACCGAAAACTGTGATCGCTTACTGCTTTTCTGATTTGGATCTGCTCCCCCTAAAAGAAGCTTTTCAAACATTTTGATATCGTCATTACTTAAAGCCACTGAAAGCAAGTGAACGTGATCATCAGAGTAAAACTCATTAAGATTAAAATCATGTTCAACAATTAACTTGACAACCTTCTCAACATCTCCTGCATCGACGGCCAGAAATAGTTTACCCTTCTCGCCCCCAGAGAGGGGTCCACTCAAAAAGAGAAAAATCAACCCTGCAAATCCGACAATATTTTTCATAGTTAGTTGCAATGTTTTTGAAAAAGTGATTCAAAACTAGAAATCACAGCGTCCATAGAATGCATTCTTATTTCAAACCCAGTTCTGGTTTCAGGAGGATCAAAAGGACCGATCATCATAGGATACGCTGTTTCATGACGCCGTGGAAAAATCCTTCGATTCCTCGGATCCGGGATTTGGATATTTTGTCCAGAATCATGGCTTCCTTGTTCTACCATATCAGATTGAAAATTTGTTAAAACATCACTTTCTGTATGATAATTCACAACTGTTCCGCTTCTGGGACCAGCGGCGAAATATCTAGTATTTGGGTGTAAGGCGGCGGCGTTAAAAGTGGTCGCGTCTTTACCAGTACTGATACTTGCTGTATGCGAAAGCCCTCCTCCTAATGAATGCCCTATATAACGGTTTGCGCTTGAGTCCGCAGCTGCCTCCATTGCAGATACATGCTGGGCCGAATGACCACCTAAAAACTGTCTAACATTCGCATTCCAATCACCTGTTAAATCAGAAGCTTCAGTGCCAGCAAAAGCGAGAACTCTATCTTTACCATCTTCACTAAAGAACTCTCTCGCTCTGAATCCGGTTTCACTGTCTTCCCAGATTCTACCCGAAGTGTATCCATCAGGAATATCATCGTTGTATGCCGCTTCTGCTAGAATCGCATCACGGAGTAAATCACGCAAAAGGTCGCAATCTTCTGGGCACCATTCTCTCAACCCAAGCACATCCCAGAGATTCACCCCATCATTCCCAACAAACCCATACAGGTTCAACCCACCCTGCTCCTCAATCGGATCCCTGCTTGGCCACCGCCCCGTTTCGGGGTCGTAGTATCGGAAGCCGTAGTAAGATACCTGCAAAACGAATTCTTCCTCCGAAGAAATCAAACACTGCGCGTGGTAGTAAGGTGTCGCCGGAACCCAGACTCGCTGAAATCCGATCACAAGCACATAAGCTGTTGTTCCTGAACTGGAAGGAAGTACGACGACGGAATTCCCATCACGGCATCGTAGGCGTGGGTTGGGGATTGGGGGAAAAGCAGGGATTTTGTTTCTGGGCTCACGAACTCCCCCTGCGGCGGCTTCGAACTCAGCGAAAAAACGCTCCCAGACCAAGGAAAAGGCATAGGCCAAAAACAAGGAAAACTGGAAGGGATGCTGCATCGGTTTTTCGAAGAGAACAGTAGCCTCTCACCTTGGCTGAATACTATCGAGCTTTTTTCTTTTTACGTAACATATTTTTGTATAAACAATAACTCCTGTTCAAAAATCTAATTTGATTACCGGCTTTCGGCTCGCTTGTTACGGCGGCCTGCCCAGGGTTTGCGGGGGCCACTGCGGCCCGCGAAACGGGGACCTCCACCGGAGCGCGGGGAAGAGCGGCGGTTGCCACCACCAGAACTTTTCCCGCCACGGGAGGGGTTCTCATAAAGGGCCGCTACTTTTTCGTCGAAAAGTGGGTGCTCACGATCCGTTGGAATTTTTTGCGCAAGCACTTTCTCAATGCCCCGCAGTTGCTTCATATCCCCTTCGGAACAAAAAAGAACCGCCCGGCCTGCCGCACCGGCGCGCGCGGTACGGCCAATCCGGTGGACATAGGATTCCGGCTCCATGGGAGCGTCGTAATTGATTACCGAACCGATGTTTTTCACATCAATCCCGCGGGCCGCAACATCAGTGGCCACCAGAACCGAGGTTTTGCCTTCACGGAAAAGTTTCAGGGAACGCTGACGCGCCGCCTGGCTTTTGTTGCCATGAATATCGTCGGCCCGAAAGCCGTCCTTTTTCAAGGAAGCCGCCAGCTTTTTCGCGCCATGCTTGGTGCGACTGAAGACCAGATGCAATTGCTTCGGATCGTTGCGTCCGGATTCGGACAACAAATCCCGCAAAAGATTCATCTTTTTGCTCTGAGAGACAAAGAGAACGGTCTGATCGATTTTATCGGCCGTTTTGGTTTCCGGCGCGATGCGGATTTCCGCAGGATTACGGAGCAAGGTTTGCGCTAACTTGGAAACCTCTGGCTCCAGCGTCGCGGAGAAGAAAAGAGTTTGACGCTCGGTGGGCAACTGACTGGCAATTTTCCGAATATCGGGAATAAAGCCCATATCGAGCATGCGATCGGCTTCATCGAGAACGAAGATTTGAATCGAACCGAAATCGACATGCCCCTGATTGGCCAAATCGAGTAAACGGCCCGGGGTCGCCACGAGAACATCCAGACCATTGCGAATCGCCTTAACCTGGGGGTGTTGGGAAACCCCGCCAAAGGCCAAACCAACGCTGACCGAGAGATTGGCCCCATAGAGCTGAAAGGACTCGGCGACTTGCACGGCCAATTCACGGGTAGGCGTTAAGACCAGGGAACGAATTTCCCGGCGGCGAACCCGTGTTTGAATCTTGGACAAGCGGGTTAGCATTGGCAGGGCAAAAGCTGCGGTTTTGCCAGTACCCGTTTGGGCACAGGCTAAAAGATCGGAACCTTCGGCCACCACAGGAATGGCTTGCGCCTGGATAGGCGATGGGGTGGCGTACCCCTTTTTGGCGAGCACGCGCTCAATTTCGACCGGAAGGTCGAGCGAAGTAAAACTGGATTGGAACATGTAAACAAAACGCCCTTATAGAAAGACCCGGCGTCAGGGTTCGATGGAGAGTAGATTTGGATTTCCCAAAACAATCACCCATCGATGTCGACCGTTCCGAAAAACATCCCATTCAGGTCAAAGCCTGATGGAAAACGTGAAGTAAGACGCAATTCCCTACACTTGGCAAGCTTTTCTTGAGTTCGTCCAAGAAATTGGTGCTCGAGCAACGACCTCATTGAAGAATCAGGTTGTTTGCCATTGCCTTGGCCTCCCTTCTTGGAAGACCATTGGCAATGGTACGGTTTTTCGGTGTATTTCTTTGCCTTTGTTTGCTCGTGGGGCTAACCCTGGACATGTACGGCCAAAGCCGGGCTTTCGCTCAAAGCACTCCCCCTACCCTCGCCTCGGCGGCTGAACCGGGGACCGAAGAGGAATGGGAAGAACCCCATCCTCTCGTCCTTTATGGCCCCATTATTGGGGTCTTCATGCTCACGGGACTTTTCGTTTTTTTCTACCGAATCTACCGGGATTATCCGGAGCCGGGACAATGGTGCGATGAAGCAGGCCGCCCGAATCCCCCCAATGGTCATTCCCCCGGGGGTGCCCGTTACTTTCTTTTGGGTTTTTACGATATGCGCTGTTGGTTGGGGGATATCGGTTCTCTCTGGGATAAAGGTCTTCTTTCGATCACCAAGGAGAAGGAAGAACGCATTACCCGGTGGGTTTTCCGTCCTACTCAAGCCGATCTGCCTGAAAATTGTTCGAGCGGGGAAACCTGGCTGTGGCAGAAGCATTTTGCCGGCAAGGAGGAAGTACGGATCAGTTTCACCGAAGTCTCCCGCGACTTCTTTTTTTGGGATGTGGTGGAAGCGCATGAACGTCTCTTGAAAAAGATCTACCGCCCCCGCTATTTTTCTTTCCGCGTTCTTTCCCTGATCATCACCCTAACCCTAATCATCGGTGTGGGCGTAGCCTCGATTGCCCTGGCTGAAGCGAGCTTGCTCATCTTGATTTTCCCTCTCTGGATTGCCAATCTCCTCATCCCCTGGATCTACCGAAAGAAACTTCTTCGTTACTCCCCTGAAGGACAAAAGCTCTTTCAGGATTTGTATGGTTTTAAGATGAGTTATCCTCTTTTGCCGGATACCCCTCCCGCCACTCCGGACGGCTCGGGATTTTCCTTTGGTTGGTCGGTCGCCCTGGAGGAAGAATTGGGCTGGTGGGCTGACCTGGCCCTGCAGGCGGATTATGCCTGGAACCTGAAGGCGATCCGTAACCGCGACATGGAGACTTATTACCAAGCGCAAAAGGGTTACGCCCGTGAGCAAGCCGGAAAAATTCTGCCCTCCCAATTAGGGCTCCGGTGGCAACGAAAGAATCCCCCCGCGTGATTCTATACTGAACCCGGTAGTTGGAAATCTGCCGCAGCCCTGCTGGCGAAAGCGGCAAGAGCTTGCCGCAGTCCAAGGTGCCTACGGCACTAAGGGTGGCCCGTTTTGTGTTTTGCCGAACACGCATATCCGACGGCGAAGCCGTCTTT
>JAFIGF010000125.1 GCA_020831535.1 Opitutales bacterium
GTAGACATAGCGCGTCAGTGTAAAGGTGGCGAAGCCCCCGCAAGCGGGGGTGAGTGAGACCGGGTGCCCACCGGGCGGAATCAAGAACAAATCACCCCACACGGCTGGAAAAAGTCAAAGAACGACTGAGCTGCAAAGGACTCAGGACCAGTATCTCAATTTGCTGCGCCTTTTGCCACATGCGGAAAAAGAGTGCTTACATTTGCGCTTGATTCAATCACAGTTGCTGACCCTTTAGGCTGTTCCATTAACTGCCCCTTATTTCCTCAATACGAACCCATCGCTTTTCCAAACAATCTCACCTTCATTGTTGAACCAGGCCGTTTGTTTCTCATTTCTAACCGAAAATAGTTCTACTGCTTCTTTTGTTATATCGCGCCATATGAAATCTTGATAAGGCTCTACTAAAACCTCCCCGTTTCTCCTTACTACTCCATAGTAATCACCTTTTCGCACAATAGTAAAATTTTTTAAAAAATTCATTGTAGGTTGTAAATACAGAAAGTCATCATCCAAAGAAAGAATCTTCTCTCCGTTGGTATCAATAAAAAATTCCCGGTTTTTTTTATCAACTACTAAGGCAGATTCAAAAGCGAAAGAATACGCATAGTAAAATCGAGATGAAAATGCTTCCCTACCTTCCATATTCAAAAATCCATATTCATCTTCAACAGAAGAATAATACAACACTCGATTATCCTTAGGGAGATAAATTTCCCTAGTTGTTTCAAACAGAAACTCCCATTTATCTTTCATTCTTTCATACAAATAATAAGCCCCCTCCCCATCGGTTGTAATAATATTGCGCCGAGAGGCCTTAAAAATAGAATAATCATCCGGAGATTGAACAAATTCTTTTTCACCTTTTTTGATGGTGAAAAATTTTCTTTCATTATCAAACTCCAAAAACCAAACACCCCCTGCAACAATACCTCGAAGCCATGCATTTAGGGAAAAATATTCATTTTCCTTTAGGATAAAATCTCCTTCTCGTGAGCAAATTATACCTTCACGCCCATCTTTCAGATAAAGGTAAAACCCATTAAACGCTATAGGTATAATCGTAATCCCTTTGGGGATTTCTACTTTTTCTCTGCTCAAAATATTAAAAAAATACTCATTGGAGCCTTCTTTTACCCAGGCATAACCATTACTCGTTACTGTGCTGGCAGTGTCAAATTTCGGCTCAACCATGACATCCCCCTTAGCGTTTATAAATCCATGCAAACCTGAAACCTGAATACTATAATACTCTGTGCCCTTGACTTTTCCAGAAGAGCTTTCACTAGCACAAGAAAACAACCCTATAGAGAACAGAGCAACATTCAAAATAAAACAAATCTTTTTGATCATTTTTAAATCCGAAAGTGAAACCTTTGAACCAAAATTAATTTTCTTTCTTTATAATTAAAAGCCAGTGTAACTAAACCCCCAATACTGATTATTGTAGACAATATTTTTATCAGTAAGTTCGGTTTCTTGGGTGTGGAGGGAAGTTAGCAGATCTAGTTCCATCACGCGGATCAGTACTAATATTTATGGTTGGCTCCTGATTTTCACTTTGATCGATTTTAGATCGATCAATCGATGAGGATATACTACGCCACATTTCTTCCGCATCATCCCTAACATCATCCCAACCGGAGGGTGTGAAGCTCATTCCTCCTTCGCCAAAACTTGCAAGTGACCCTTGATGTGCTGGCCAATGTTTACCACGTTCTTCTTTTCTTTGCCTTTTCCTACATGCTGTTTTTTCTCGTTCTTGCTCTAGGCGCCACTCCCAATAATCACGATCTTGATAATATATATCTGGGTTATGAGTCAATGTGTCCGCAAACTGCTTCGCAGTCATTGAATGAAGAACATCGTCCCTAAATATTTGCAACCCCAAGACATCCCAAACATTCGCCGGGTTATTCCCCACAAACCCATAAAGATTCAAACCACCGCGTTCCTCAATCGGATCCCTACTTGGCCAGCGGCCGGTCAGCGGGTCGCAATACCGATAGTCGTAGTAAGATACCTGCAAAACGAATCCTTTCTCCGGGGGGATCGCGCCCGGCGCGTGGTAGTGAGGTGTCGCGGAGGCGAAGACTCTGCGAAGATTTATCTGAACCACATAAGCTGTTGTTACTGAACCGGAAGGAAGTACGACGAGGGAATCCCCATCACGGCATCGTAGGCGTGGGTTGGGGATTGGGGGAAAGGTAGGGATTTTGTTTCTGGGCTCACAAACTCCCCCTGTGGCGGCTTCGAACTCAACACAAAAACGCTTCCAAGCCAAGGAAAAGACATAGGCCAAAAACAAGGAAAACGGGAAGGGGTGCTGCATCGGTTTTTTCGAAGAGAAAAGTAGTCTTTCACTTTGGCTGAATGCTGTCGAGTTTTTTTATGTTATATCTTTTTACCTCAACAGTCCTCCCTCGCACAAAACATAGCAGGTCAATTTTAGACTTTCCCTTCAGACGCAAACTTTCTTCAATCACTATCCGTCTGGGTTGACCGATGACCTTGGATTCGATCGTTCACCGGGCCAAAATTAAAAAACCACGAATAGACACGAATGTACACGAATTCATCCATGCCCCGGAATAGTGCGGATTTTAGAGTAAATTCGCAACCACCGCTTTGTCGTCCACTCGATAATTCCGAATCAAAAACGTCATGAGCACACTTGCCCAACAATTCCGCCAAGAAGGCCGTCAGGAAGGCCAACTTCTCGGGGAAAGACTTCTCTTGGAGCGACAATTGACCCGTAAATTTGGTCCGTTGCCGGAATGGGCGCGGGAAAAACTCGCCGACGCCCAGGCTCAGGATCTGGAAAAATGGGGCGATGCCATTCTCGAAGCTTCCAGTCTTGAGGAAATATTTTAGCCCCGCTTAAGCTTCAGAAAGGAAAAGGGGGCTCACAGAGAGACAGTAGAGATTTTCACTCCATTCTCTCAGTAACTCCTGTTTCAATTTGTCTTTCCTGTTTTAGCCGTCCCCAACCATCAGTTTTTTGAACCGGAGGGCCCAGAGGGAGCAAAGAGGGAAGAACCATGACGTAGGGGCAGGAGAACGTTTTTCCCCAGCGAAATGCGGGCTCAAGACTCCCCACCGTTGAAAATTTGCGGGAATTGATTGTCTTTCCGAGGCTCACGGAACAGAGTGATAACATGAACAGAGTCCGGTACAATATGGTCCTAATGGCCTCGGTGATGATCCTTTGGGGATCGGGGGCCAACGCACCTGCGGAAGAAATCGAGCTAACGCTGGCCGAAGCCCTGCAAAGGGTGGAAGAGGATAACTTTTCCCTATTGATCAATCGCGAAGCGATTCAGCAGGCCATCGCCGCGACCACGAGGGAACGCTCCGCCCTACTGCCTCAGGTGAATCTGGAAGCCACCCAAACCCGTTCGCGTTTTGTGGGGTCCGGGGGAAACGCCTTCAGCGGTGCCGGAGGACAACCGACCGGGGGTGGGTCCACGGAACGAAACCGTTTTGAAGCGGGGGTGACGGGAAGCATCAGTCTGCTAGACCCCCAACGGATCGCCACCTACCAAGCCAGCCGGATCGGCATTGAGGTCGCTGAATTGGAATTTGAAAGCTTGCGCCAGGAAGTCCTGAACCTGGTCGCCGAGGCCTATCTCGACCTTGTCCTGGCCCGGCAAAGGCTGGAGGTTTTTCAGGCCAATGTGGAACGGAGTGAGGGCTTTCTGGAATTGGCCCGAAACCGGGTCGATGCCGGGGTTGCCGCTCAGATCGACCTGACTCGGGCGGAGGTTCAACTGGCACAGGATGAACAGGCGTTGATCGAACAGGAGAATACGGTCTTTGTACGCGAGACTGCGGTGAAACGGCTCTTAACGATTCCGCAGGATAAATCGATTGCCGCGCGCCCCTTTCGGACCCGCATTCAGGAGGCCCCCGACTTGAATTACGAATTTACCCCCCAAATGTTTGCCGACCGCTCCGAATATCAGCAAATTTTGCAGAACCTCGAACAAAACCGCTTGGAAGTGCGGGCCGCCCGCTGGGAACGCCTACCTTCGGTCCGCTTGTTTGGAAATCTCGGCTTGGTGAGCGAAACCCCTTTTGACGGCGACGAGGAGGAGGAATGGACCGTCGGTATCGGAGCCAGCATGCCGATCTTTGAGGGTTTCCGTATCCGGGCCAACACGATGTTGGCCAATTCTCGGCTACGGGCCACCCAAAGCCAGATGCGCGATCTAAAGGAAGAGATTGAAAGCGAGTATATGTTGGTCTGGAGAGACCTAAAAGCCCGCTTGGCGCAGATTGAGGTAGCCGAGAAAACTTATTCTCTGGCGGAAGAAGAACTTTCCTTGGCGGAGGTACGCTTCGAGGAAGGGGTGGCGGACAACCGCGATCTGATCGACGCGCAAAACAATCTGGCCCAAGCGGATGACAACCGTTTGGATGCCTACAATCGCTATGACCGCGGGCGACTCGAACTGGCCCGGGTACGGGGGGATGTTTTACTGATTCTGGCTGATCAAGTGGTTTTGAACGAGGAGTAAGCCTGCCGACTTTCGTTCTTGCCAAAGCCCTAACGAATTGCAAAGCTTACAAAATCCCAAGGAAGGGTGGCAGAGTGGTCGATTGCGGCGGTCTTGAAAACCGCTGAGCCGCAAGGCTCCGGGGGTTCGAATCCCTCCCCTTCCGCCATTTAAAGTAAGAAGTAAGATTTAAAAATTAAGAAACAATTTTAGTATCGCCAGGGCGCGTTATCATGGAGGGATGAGAACCCCCGGGCGGGGGTTTGGCCGGAGTGAAACGGAGGTAGGATGCCAAAGGCAGCCCGGAGGGCCAAGCGAAGCGCTGTCCAATCCCTCCCCTCCTAGTGAAGCCATAGCCCAAAGGGCGACGGCTCATCCGCAGATTTAAAGTAAGAAGTAAGATTTAAGAGATAATAAACAATGTCGAGTCCTGTCCGCCAAAAGTTGGCGTCGGTCATCGAAAAAGGCGTTCCTCATCTCAACCTTCCGATGACCCCTCCGCGACGGCATCGCGCGAGCGCGAGCCCTACAGAAAATTTCGGCCGAATTGAGCGGAAAGTTTTTTGTAGGGCCTCCACTTGTGGAGCGCCCCCGGGAAAAACCAACAAACCGCGGTTTCGCCGTCATTTACTTACAAATAGAACCGAAAAATCGGGCAGGTGCCCGGTTTTTCGGTATAAGCCTTTCCTGGGGAAAGGTGCATTCCTGCTGGAGCGGGGCAGGCCTAAGTCCCATACGTTCAGCATTCAATTCCTCTCGTTGAAAGTAAGAAACCTTTTTCTTTTGAGGCTGGAGGCGGAGGGGAAAAGTTGGCAAGGTGAAGGGTATGGTCAGAAAGTGCCCGATACGCCTGGGCTTTGTCTTTGCGCTGATGGACGAGGCCCGCCCCTTCATCAGGGAATGGCCGATGAAACCAGTCCACCCGCTGCCCGGATTTTCGTTTTTTCAAGGGGAGGATGTGGCAGCGGTGGTGACCGGTATGGGCAGTGAACGAGCCTCGGCGGGCACGACCGCTTTGCTGAGTTGGATTTACACTGAAAACCGTGCCCTTGCCCCGCATCGGTTTTTCGGCCGCACCTCCCGGCTCCCTGATTTTTCCCTTTTCAACATCGGACTGGCGGGGCGCATCGACCGAAATCCAGAGACCCTGGGACAGACTTTTCTGATCCACCGGTTGCGCCATCAGGCCACCGGAGAGACGTTTTATCCGGATCTTCTGTACCGTTGGGAGGGGGTGCCGGAAGCTTCGCTGACCACCGTGGCAAAACCGGTTTTCGGCGATTCCGCAAAGGAAGGCCTGGACGCGGATTTGGTCGATATGGAAGGTTCGGGCATTCTGATTGGGGCGCGGGCCTTTTTGCAAAACCACCAAGTTCATTTTTATAAAATCGCTTCGGATCTGTTAAGTCCGATGAAAAACCTTCGCCAAACGACCGGGCCCTGGCTCCAGCAAAGCGCCCGAAAGTTGGTTCCGGGGCTCAAAAGATGGCTGTCCCAACCGCCCGAGTCCCCTCCGCTCACGGAGGCGCAATTTGTCTGGATGCACTCGGTGGCGGAAAAACTGCGCTTCTCCTTCACCCGCACCAAGACCTGGGAACAACTTTGCCTGAGCACCGTTTTGCAGGGAAAACCCCTTCCGCTAGACTACCACCCTCCGGCCAACCTTTCCAAAAAAGACCAGCACGAACAATGGCATCATATGCAAAAACTTCTGGGCGTGACGAAACCCTGAGTTCCGTTATCGTCCCCTCCCCGCAAAGATCTTTTTCCCATCTGTACATCGAAAAAGAGGCATTGGACGAACCCGACACGAAGCTTCTGCGGAAACGTTTTCCCAAAGCCACGGTGGTGGAGATAGACCGTTATACGGAACTCTTTAACCGTTCGGGTCAAAGTTTTGCCGCCCAGAAAGCCGTCCCCAAATTGATCCTGGCCAAGAAGAGAGAGGACCTCCTTTATCGTGGCTCCCCCTACACCCCAAACTTCGGGCATCGACGGTTTTTTTATAATGCCATGATTCTGAATTGTCTCTATAACTGCGAGTACTGCTACTTGCAAGGGATGTACCGGAGCGGAAATTTAGTGTGGTTCGTCAACAGTGGTGACTTTTTTCAGGCCGTTGCCGAGGAGTTAAAAAAGGGGCCGTTGTATTTGTGCATTTCCTATGACACCGATATGCTGGCCTTTGAAAATCTTCTTCCCCTCTGTGCGCGTTGGGCGGAATTTTCCCGAAAGGAACCCGGATTGACCATTGAACTGCGCACCAAGAGCGCGAATTACCGGGCTTTAGCCCGAAACGCGGAGGCCCATGAGCGATTTATCCTGGCCTGGACTCTATCGCCGGAAGCGGTCTCCCGCCGCTACGAACAAGGGACCCCGCCGATCACCCAGCGATTGGCCAGCGCCCGGGAAGCCATGGAGGCGGGCTGGCCGGTTCGCTTGTGCTTTGATCCGGTACTTCTGGAAGGCGAATGGGAAGAAGACTACCGTCAACTGTTTGCCGAGGCTTTTGCCCAAATCGATCCAAAGCGCTTGCAGGACGTTTCGGTCGGATTTTTCCGCTCCAACCGGGATTTTTTGAAAACCATGCGCCGACAAAGACCGGATTCCGCTTTACTGAACCGTCCCTGGCAAGCCGATGCGGCCAAACAATTGACCTACCCCACCAGTGAGATCGAAGAGGCCCGGGCGACCCTCCGGTCCGAGCTTCTCCGCTACCTACCCGAGGGTAAGATCCATTTTGCCTGAGCGGCCGATTCCCCGATGAGTTGGCAAAGACGTTCCCCATGCACGGGATGGCAACCGAGGTAATGCAGGTCCTTCATGCCCACATCAAAATTCTTCAAAGGAAAGGGATTGCCGTTGAAAAAATAAAACGAGTAGCCCAAGGCTTCGCCAATGGCCAGGCCCCCGGCGATATCCCAAATCTTCACATTGTAGTCAACCACCGCCTGGAAAACCCCTCCCGCCAATAGGGCCAAATGCAAGGCACTGCTTCCCAGGGCACGAATCTTACATTCGGCCAGCAACGGGCTAAGTTTGGTGTGGACGTTGGCCTGCCACGGGGTATGGACGGCTAGATAGGTCGTTTCCGGAGGCTCTGAACGGGTGATTTCGTTGGTCAGAAGCTCTTCGCCCAAAGAGACGTCCCGCCCCGGGCCACCTGCCAGAAGAAGTTGCCGGGCGCCGTCGTAAATCCATCCATAAATGGGGTAGCCATCTTTCAGCAGAGCCAGGCTGATGCCACAATTGGGGAGCCCAAGGGCGAAATTATTGGTGCCGTCAATGGGGTCCAAAACCCAGGTGAACTGACTCTGTAAGGGCACCCCGCCCTCTTGACTCTCCGATTCCTCGGAGCAGAGGTCATCATTCGGAAAGACCGAGGTTATGGTGGAAAAAATCCGGCGGGAAATCTCATGGTCGGCTTCGGTCACCCGGGTCCGGTCGGGCTTCCAATGGCTCTTCACCCGCCCCAGGCGGGCATGAAAATAGGGTTGAACTGCCTCGATGGCTTTTCGTCCGACTTTAATTCGTTTTTCCTCGTGCTCGCAAAATTTCATGGAAACCTTATGGTGTGACAGAATGTGGACCGCATGGAAACCCCTTCCTATTTCCAACCAGCCCTGGCGATTCTTTGATTTAAAGGAGCTTTTGCAAGGAGGGCAATCCTTCCGTTGGATTTTTGAACCAGCAACGAAGGCCTTTACCGGTGGTTGGGCAGGATTTCTTTCACGCCTGCGGGTTTCCCCCGAGGGTTCCCTGGAAGCTTCCTTCCCTCGTGGCGGGAAGGCCCACCTGGCCCCCACGGAAAGAGCCTTGATACAGTACCTCGGCTATTCGGAGGAACAAACTGAATTGCTGGAAAACCTGCCCTGGCGCAGTGACCCGATCCTCCGGGAAGCGATCGAACAATTCCCGCGGTTGCGTATTTTGCAACAGCCTCCGGAAGAAGCGCTGTTGAGCTTTCTTTGCAGTGCGACCAAACAGATTCCGCAAATCCAACAAGGGCTTTGGCAACTGGCGCAGCGTTTTGGCCAGCCGTTGGCCGATGGGTGGAATCAGTTGCCCCGATGGGAGGTTCTTGCCGGGATCCCGCTGCCGGACTTGCGCGATACGGGCATCGGCTTTCGCGCCCGGCATATAGCGGGGACGGCGGACTTTCTTAAAGAGAATCCCGCTTATTTGTCGGCCATCGCAAGCCTCCCCTATCCCGAAGCCCGAACGGCTTTGCTGAAGCTCCCCGGGGTAGGCACCAAAGTGGCCGACTGCACTTTGCTTTTCGGGTTTCAGAAATGGGAGGCCTTTCCCGTCGATACCTGGATCGCGAAGACCCTGCAACGCCTGTACGGGTTACACGATTGGAAGCTTGGCCAGTTGGAAACCTTCGGGCGGGTCCATTTTGGGTCAGGGGCGGGCTTGGCGCAGCAATTCCTCTTTGCCCGGATGCGTCAGTTGTCGTAGTAACTCCAGCCAAAGGTATCACCCATATTATAAACTGCCCAAACCATAAGTACGGTTAAAACAATCCCCCAAACCAAATACTGACTGAATTGGTACAAACGATAAACGGCCGTAAGAAAGCCAAAGCAAATAATGAAAGTAACCAAATAGAAAAACCATTCAGGCTGATTTTCAAAAAATCCCTTATATCGTTCCCAAGTTTCCACGTAATGTTTAGTACCGTAAATACAAGCAAAAATCAACAAAAGAATTGCCCTCCTCACGTCCTTATCACAGCTTTTTTGTATGCAAGGCAAACCACAATTACTCGCCTGGATCTGTTGTGACGGCGTCCACATCGACCCCTCTACAGGAAAGCACACCCTTCTCGGCATTTTCTCCAACATCAAGGCCCGGAAGTTTCCCGTCACTCACCCCAGGATGTTCTGGTTTCTCTCGCTAACCGATGTGGCCCCTGGGAAGCATCAGCTGAGAATCTCCATGGGACGCGGAATGGAAGAAACCCGGCCACTGGTACAACGGGAGTTCGAATCAACCAGCCCCATTCAACGAATCAACCTCATCAACGAAATCCAGCGACTGACCTTCCGCGAGGAGGGAGAATACTCCATTGTCATCGAAGTTGATGAGGAGACTATTTTGCTGACCAGCATCCAGGTCAGCTGAAGAATGCCCAACGCTTTCCCCGATGTCGGAAGAGACCAACCAAAGCATCCCCTATCGTCCCACCCGACTGCAGGAATTGCAGGTCAACGAACGACCCCAGGAACGCATGGAACGATTGGGACCGGCCGCGCTGCAGGACCGCGAGCTTTTGGCGATGATCCTGCGCAGCGGCAGCAAGGGCTTCAACGTTCTTGAAGTGGCGGGGCAGATTTTGCAAGAGGCCGGATCCCTGGCCAATATCGCCAGTTTCCAGCCAGAGGACTTCCAAAGAATCAAAGGCATCGGCAAAGTCAAATCGCTGCAAATGGCCGCCGTTTCAGAAATAACGCGGCGCACCATGATCCAGAAAAGCGGAGAACGACCAGTTTTTGACGATCCCGAAAAAGTGTATCGCTATTTTTTTCCCATAAGCACTTCCATGTCGGTGGAAAAGTTCTGGATTCTTTGCCTGACTCGCAAAAACACCCTCATCCGGATGAGTGAAATCACTTCCGGAACAGCGGTGGCCAGCCTGGTGCATCCGCGCGAGGTTTTCCGGGAGGCGATTCGCCATGGGGCGGTGGCCCTGATTGCCGTCCACAACCACCCGAGCGGTGACCCTTCGCCCAGCTCCGCCGACATCCGGGTGACGCGCCAGCTCCGGGAATCCGCCAAAGTTGTCGATATTGAACTTTTGGACCATGTGGTGGTCGGAAATGAATCCTACGACCCGCGCGGTATCGGCTATTACAGTTTCCGCGATGCGGGCATCCTCTAACTCCTCTCCATCCCCTTCCCCCGATGAAAATTGCCAACCTCTTCTCCACCATTTTCGCCCTCGTTTTCCTGGGTCAAAGCTTCCTATCGGCGGAGCCCGAAGACCGGGGCATGGTATGGAAAGTGGAATCCCCCACGGCCACCGTGTATCTAGTCGGATCCGTCCATATTTTATCTTTCGACAATTATCCGCTCCCCGCTCCATATGAATCAGCCTACGAGGCCTCGGAAAAGGTCGTTTTCGAACTGAATATGCGATGTATTTTCTCCAGAGAAACAAGCTATTCTGCAACAATCCTCCCGTCTTCCCGAAGGCACGACCTTGGAAGACGTTCTCCAGTCGGAAACCCTGGAAAATTTCGAAACGTACCTGCAAAGCCGGGAGCTCTCGCTTTCCGGCTTCGCCCAACAACAACCCTGGTTTGTCGCCACTACGATCACCACCATGGAGCTCATGTATTTGGGACTCAGTCCCATGGCGGGGGTTGATATGCATTATTTTCAACGGGCCTCGCGGGAAGGCAAAAGCATAGGAGCTCTGGAAACGCTGGAGTTTCAGTTAAGTCTTTTCAGCGACCTGTCGATGGAGGAACAAGACCGTTTTCTTCAAGCCTGTCTCATCGACATCGATACCCTCAACGAGGAGCTGCAAAACATGCTCACCTATTGGCGCACCGGTCAAACGGAGGAACTGGTGAGCTTTTTGAATGAGGGATTGGCCGAATTTCCCGCGCTCAAGGAATCGCTTCTCGACGAAAGAAACCGCAATTGGATAGCGGACATCAAAACCTATTTGGAGGGCGATGAGACCGTTATGGTGGTGGTTGGCGCCGGTCACCTCGTCGGGGAAAACAGCGTGGTGGAACTGCTGGAGGAAAACGGCTTCACCCCCGTTCGCTGGGAATAGGCAACCTCCGGCAAGCTTTCCCGCAACGGCATCGCGCCCTTCGATAAACTCAGGGTCACTAGACGGACGGGGTGGAACCCGTCCCTCCAGGGAGGCGAAACGCCGTAGCCGAAGTCGTGAGACTTTGGGCGATGCGGAACTCTCGCCCCCACCCGGTCCAAAATCTCACGATTTCGGCTACAAAAAAACCAGTCGATTCAACGGTGAGACATGGGGTCACTCAGGGCACCGAATTTGCACCGAGTCGCCGTGCGCATCGAGATTCTCGATTTCACTGAAACCAGCGGTTACCGGGGCGGCTTTCTGAAGAGATTTTCTATCGTAACGCACATAACTGCTGCGGCGGTAGAAATCCTCCATGCGCAAACCACTGCTAAAGACTCCCGCCGAACCAGTGGGTAATACATGGCTGGGTCCAGCGGTAAAATCCCCAACCGCCGTGGGGGTCCAGGGACCAGACAGAATAGCCCCGGCGGTAGTGATGTTTTTCTCCAAATACACCGCCAAGTTCCGTTCGACCTGTAGTTCCATATGCTCGGGCGCAATGCGATTAGCCAATTGAGCCATATCTTCTTTCTCCGGAGCAATGATACCAAAAAAGCCATTCTCCAAAACCGATTCAATCGTTTCGCGATGCTGCCGGTCCGGCAGTTGCCGTCGAATGGCTTTCTGCACCTGGTTACGGAATGCCGCGCTTTGGCATGCCAGGAAAATAATGCCTCCCTTGCCATGCTCTGCCTGGGACAAAAGGTCGGCGGCCACCCAGGCCGGATCCGCTTTTTCATCGGCGATCACCATGACCTCACTGGGTCCCGGCAGGAGGTCGATGCCGACCGTTCCAAACAATTGGCGCTTGGCTTCCACCACAAAAGCGTTTCCGGGGCCAAAGATTTTGCGGACGGGTTTGATGGACTCCGTTCCATAGGCCATCGCCCCAATGGCCTGCACTCCGCCAACCCGATACACCTCCTTGATTCCCAAAAGTCCCAGCGCCCCCAGCAAGGATTCGTTAGGCATGCCCCCGGGCCCCGGCGGGGTGAAGACCGCGATTTCGCGGACCTTGGCCAATTTTGCCAAAGTCGCGGTCATCAAGACCGTCGAGACTAAAGGCACATTGCCTCCGGGAATGTAAAGCCCAACGCGTTCAAGCGGATAGAACCGCTCCCCGACAATGGCCCCATGGGGGTTCCGCTGGCTCCAGTTTTTGGGCAGGGAAGCCCGGTGAAAGGCCTCCACACAGCGTCGGCTCTCACCGAGAACCCGGCGTACGCGAAGAGGAAGATTCCCACGGGCCCGATCAATCACCTCCTCCGGAATCAAAAACTCCTTGGGGGAAAGCGCGGCGCCATCAAATTTTTTCCCGAACTGCGCCACGGCCTTATCCCCTTTGGCGCGGATTTCCCGCAAAATCTCCGCAACCGCTTCAACGGGCTGGTTGCCTTCATGAACGGTATCCAATGCCCCCGCGAATTTCTTCGCAAAGGCGCGGTCTCGCATGGTCAGTTTTTTCATATCAATCCTGTCTTTTTTCAACCGTAAGAGGGTTTACGAATACCTGTAAAATCACCCCACCAATCACAAAAAGCAAGGCCACAAGGAGAAACCATTCACCCCAGCGGGTATAAAGGCTCTCCCGTTCCTCCCAATACACCGCCCTTTCAATAGTCTCCACGGTTCCCCCACGAAAGTAAACGGTCCCCTTTTCATTGGTGACCACCATTCGCTGGTTGCCAAACTCATCAATCCAACCACTCCAGCCACCATTCCCTACCCGCAGAACCGGACGACGATTTTCCACCGCCCGCAAAACAGAATGGGCGGCATGTTGGTAGGCTCCGGCTTCTTCCCCGTACCAAGCATTGTTGGTAGCGACAAACAGAATCTCCGCCCCCGCCTGTGTGCTCCGCCGGGCCAAACGGGGAAAAATATCCTCATAGCAAATCAAAATACCAAAAGGGATCTCCTTTTCGCCCAAAACAAAGGTCAATGGCTCCGCCGTAGTGCCTGGGATAAACCCGTCCCCAATCGGCACAAATTTATCCATCCAGGGCCATAACCAGGAAAGAGGTATGTACTCTCCAAAAGGCACCAGCTTTCGTTTGTTATACCATTGTCGCTCGCCCTCCCCAAAATTCTGAAAAAATACTGAATTTCGCCATATTTGCTCCTCCCTTTCCCCCCGGGCATTTTCCAGACCAACGGCCCCTCCGACAATAGGCGTTCCACCCTCCTGAACCAATTGATCGACAAAATCCCCCATGCGGGAAGACCCGTCATCTCTATTTTCACTGGTTATCGGAAAAGGGACCTGCAAAACGGCTTCCGGCCATAAGAGAAGGTCCGGTTCGAGCAAATTAACCAACAAGGTCTGTTCTCTCAAGATATTCAGATTCTGTTGAAACAGAGCCTCATCCCATTTCTCATCTTGGGGGATATAGGGTTGTACAAAGCCGGCACGAAACAACGGTTCCCATTCCTGCGTTTGCGGCTGAATGAATCGATACACCCCAAAGCCAGAAGTCAGGAGAAGGAGCACGGCCAAGTAGAATTCCGGGGCCAAGCGCCGCCACCCTTCCCGGTACCGGGTCCATAAACGAAACAAGTAGGCCGTCACCCCAAGATTAAAGAAGACTAGAATAAAAGAGACCCCATGGGCCCCGATCCACGCCGCTGGCTGAAGCAAAAGTGGCCTTTCCCAAAGGGCCGAAGAGAGAGGCAGCCACGGAAAACCGGTGAGCACAAAGGTTCGGGACCACTCCAGGATCATCCATCCCCCTGCCAGCGCCAACAGAAGCAGGATTCGCCCCCCAACCCGACGCTCCCGCAACCCCGGCAAAAGCCAGCGTGCCAGCAAAATCCAGGCGAGAAAGAAAAGCCCCGTGACGATGCTAACAACCATCCAACCTGGCCAAGTCACATGCCGCAACCAAACCAGCAGCACCAACCAAGTGAGGAAACTGGTTCCCCCGCCAACCCACAGAACCAACCGCCAAGGCGGGGCAAAACAAAGCCACAATGTCAAAGGTACCAGAAAAATGAAAACCGCCTCACCAAAATCAACGGTGGGAAAAAGGGAAATCTTCAGCAAGGCCGTAACCAGACCGAGCAAAGGGACCCAATAGGCCTTTTTACAAAAATTGCTTAGAAAATCGACCACGGATATCCTATCTCTTTTCCTTCAATCCCTTTCTTATCGGACGAGGACCCACTCCCCGTACCCCTCATCCTAAATATGTTTGGAATCCTCCGTATCCTTGGCGCTGTAGCCAGAATCCTGACGGCGATGATTCACCTCGTTTTTCTTTACATAGGCCTGAAAAACATCCTCCGCAGTCATCCCCAGAACCTGGGCCAAGGAAACGAGGAAATGGAAAAGATCCACCACCTCGACCCGGGCATTCTGGAGGTCAAATTCCTGATACTTGGCCCACCATTTCCACGGCACCGAGTCGACTAATTCCGAGGTTTCCTGGGTTAAGGCCCGGGTGTAGTTTAAAACCCACTTGGTCTGTTCCTCCGGGGAAAGGTTATTCAGGTCCACCCCAATCCGACGATTGAGTTGGTCCTGCATTTGGAAAATCTGCTCGAGCTTGTCTTCGGACATAAAAATAGTGAGTAAAGAGGTGGGAGGCAGAGGTTATTTTTCGGGCCGATCTTCCATTTTTACATACTCCCTTGGGGCCTTGGGACCTTGATAGATCTGCCGGGGACGGTAGATACGACCTTTTTCGTGGGAGGCAACCTCACGCCAGTTGGCGATCCATCCGGGCATTCGCCCAATGGCGAACATCACCGTGAACATGTTCAAGGGAATACCAATCGCCCGCATGATGATACCACTGTAAAAATCCACATTCGGATAGAGTTTCCGTTCGACAAAGTAGTCATCCTTCAAAGCCGCTTGCTCAAGGTTACGGGCAATGGTCAGCAGTTGGTCATCAATCCCGATAGCATCCAACAATTTGTCACAGTACTTGCCTAAAATCTTGGCCCGGGGATCGTAATTCCGATAAACGCGGTGACCAAAGCCCATCAGGCGTTTGCCACTGCGCCCACTCTTGGCATCTTCAATAAATTGACTGCCATCATCCCCGGCTGCAGCAATGCTTTCCAGCATCTTGATAACAGCCATATTGGCCCCTCCGTGCAGAGGACCCCACAACGCACAAACCGCAGAAGCTACCGAGGGAAAAAGATTCGCGCCACTGGAGGCCACCATACGCACCGTGGAAGTACTGCAATTCTGCTCGTGGTCGGCATGCAAAAGCAACAAGACATTCAACGCTTTGGCAACTTCCGGTTGCGGAATGTATTCATCATAGGGATTGGAAAACATCATATGGAGAAAATTCTCCACATAGCGCAGCCCCATCTTGGGATAAACAAATGGCAACCCATTGCTCATACGATAGGTCATGGCGGCAATGGTACGCACTTTGGAAATGGTGATCGCCACCGCATCATCGAAATGCTCCAGGTCATGTTGATGGTTGTTGGTCGCATACTCCTTGTAGTAACAACCCAAGGAATTCAGCATCGAAGACAAAATGGCCATGGGCGGCGCGTCATTCGGAACCCCTTCAAAGAGATGATTCATACTCATATGAATCATCGCACTGCTACGAATTCTTTCGGAAAAGGCGGTCCGCTCTGAAGCAGTCGGCAATGCACCGTATATCACCAAATAGGCAACCTCAATAAAGTCGCTATTTTCCGCCAGATCCTCAATGGCATAGCCACGGTGGCGAAGAATGCCTTCCTCCCCATTAATGAAGCTGATCTCACTCTGACAGGAGCCGGTATTCCCGTATCCCTCATCAAAGGTAATGTATCCGCTGTCGGAGCGAAGAGTCCGCATATCGATGGCTTTTTCACCCTCTGTTCCTTCGATAACCGGATAGGTGTATTCTTTTCCTTCAATGATGATTTTTGCTTCTTTAGCCATGGACAAACAGTTTAAGTTTCGAGATTAGTAGATTAAGAGAGAGAAATAGGGAATTTGCGCTTCACAAGGTAGAGGAGCAAACTAATTCAAGAAAATTCCGGTAAAGACGCAAACCGTAAAACTGACTTTTTTCAGGATGAAATTGGGTCGCCAGACAATTTCCCCGACGCACGCCACTGACAAAAGCACCTCCGTAGTCGGTCGTCGACCAAATAAGGTCTCTTTCCGTACTCTCCACCCGGTAGCTATGGACAAAATAGAAATGCGCGGCGGGCTTGGCAATTCCCTCCAACAAGGGGTCCTCAGGATCTTGCCAGCGAGCCTCGTTCCAGCCCATGTGGGGGATTTTCAGGCCTCCAGCAGAGGGGAAACGCCGCACCTCCCCGGGAAATACGGCCAAACCGGACTCGGAACTCTCCTCACTGCGACTGAACAGGGCCTGCATCCCCAAACAAATCCCAAAATAGGGACGATCCTCGCGAATCCACCCGGAGAGCAGATCCGCAAAGCCGTTTCGCCGCAATTGCTGCATGCAGCCACCAATCGCGCCCTGCCCGGGGAAGACCAAAGCCTCGGAATCCCCTACTTCCTGCGGAGTCTCAATTAGTTTAACACTGGCCCCGCAAACTTCCAGCGCTTTGACCACACTGCGCAGATTGCCCATACCGTAATCAACAACGGCAACTAAAGGCTTACGGGAAAGAGGTGGAATTTCCATACCAACAAACTACCGGGCAAAAACAAGCGAGCAAAGCTTTTTTCCATTTTATAAGTCGGGAGGAACCGTGGCCAAGGACTCTTCAATGGTGGTAATCCCTTCTTTAACCTTGAGCATACTGTCCTGGTGAAGGGTCATCATCCCATCGGTCATGGCAATTTTCTTTAATTCCGCAGTCTCCAATCCTTTGTTGATGCCTTCCACCAACTCATTGGACACCGTCATCAACTCATGAATTCCGACCCGACCTTTATAACCCGTTCCATTACAATTGTCACAGCCCTTCTTCCGCGGTCGGAATATCGATCCGGACCAGCCAATAGAATCCTCCAGAAGTTCTTTAGCCCTGCCTTCGGCCTGCATCGAGATTCGGCACTTTTTACAAACCCGGCGCATCAACCTTTGCGCACAAACGCACAACAAGGAAGAGGAAATCATGAACGGTTCGATGCCCATGTCGGTTAGACGGGCAATCGTTCCCGGCGCATCGTTGGTATGGAGAGTACTCAACAACAAGTGCCCTGTGAGCGCTGCCTCCACCGCAATGTTGGCCGTTTCCCGGTCACGAATCTCCCCGACCAGAATAATGTCGGGGTCTTGTCGCAGGTACGCACGCAACGCATTAGCAAAGGTCAACCCAATTTGCCGGTTCATCTGCATTTGGTTAATGCCTCCGAGCGTATACTCAATCGGGTCCTCCGCAGTACGGATATTGATTTCAGGGGAATTGATTTCGTTGAGCGCGGAATAGAGAGTCATCGACTTACCCGAACCCGTAGGTCCACAGTGCAGAATCATGCCATAGGGTTGAAGAATGACCTCCCTGTACTTTTTCAGGTTGGCCTCGGAAAAACCAAGAGCAGGCAGAGGCAGAGTTGATTTCTCCTTGTCCAGAATACGCATAACCACCCCTTCCCCAAAATTCAGGGGGGCGGTTGATACCCGAAGGTCGATATTCATTTTTCTCTTGGTGTAATTTTTGAAAATAATACGCCCATCCTGAGGTAAACGACGCTCGGCAATATCTAAATTACACATGATTTTGTAACGGGCAATCAAGGCTCCGGCCACTTTCATGGGTAGACGAAGCTTCTCCTGCAGATTTCCGTCAACCCGGTAACGAACCATCAACTCTTTTTCCCCTGGCTCAACGTGAATATCACTGGTGCCCAAGTAGTACGCATCCTCAATGATACGATTGGCCAGACGGATGATCGGACCAGACTCTTCGTCGACATCATCACTGTCGAGATCCTCCTCTATCTCCTCATCGGCATACTCATCGTCAATTTCTTCTATAACATCATCAAAATGAACTTTTTCAGAATCCTCGTCCTTGGCGACCAAGACATGAATAGCCTCGGGAGGAGATAGGTAGCGCACCAGCTTTAGACCTGATTTTTCCTCAATGGCATCGTTCAACCCGACCTCAAAAGGGTTGGCAAAAGCCACTAAAATGTAATCCCCCACAACGCCCAAGGGCAGGATATTGTTTTCCTGACAATATTTCCGGGGTAGTATTTCAAAAAGATCCGAAGTGACTCTGAAGTTATCCACGGGCAGGGGCATCATGTCCACCATATGCGCCTTAGCCGTTAATAATTGAAAGTCCTTAACCCCGTATTCACTGCGGAGAAGGTTGTCCAACTGTTCTCCATTAAGCTCCTCCGGCCGCTGGTGAATCTCTTCAATTTTGTCCGGTGACAATGCCCCGGCACTCTGCAATTCGTGAAGTATAGATGCGCTTACTCTTCCAACTGGCATAATAAGTAAAGTTAAAGGGGTTAGTCTTCTGCCGTATTGTTTTCCTCAAAGTTTTTTTCAATCTCCTCAATCTTGTCCGCCAAAGTCATCATCGGCGAAACGTACCAAAGCAATTTCCCGTCTAGCTCCTGCTCCCAAAATTCACGCGCAGCCGGACTCAAGTAATAACAGGAGGCCATGCAGTAAAATCCATCCACTTTATTGAAAGGAAGGGTCCAGGTTGCCCAGAGTATTTTCGGATCGAAAGCTTTATACAACTCATCGTCAATCTCCACCCGCGTCAAGTCCAGGGGGGGTACTTTCAATTCATCATTTTGAAACTCAATGAGCTTTCGTTCCTCCAGGGCCGACATTTCCCATACCAACAACGAAAGAATGGAACAGCGTCGATTAATCCCCTCAGCCACCAAGTCCAGAAGTTTCTCATTGGCACTCTCCAATTCGGTGATATCGACAAGGTTGTTTTCCACCAAAGCCGCACCAAGACGGCGATTCGAGCGCATAAGGGTAGATCGTACTTTAGCCATAAGGGGAATTTTCAAATAAGTTTGAGAGGAAAGAAACGTTTATTTTGACAAAGAATCATTCGTTTTGGCAACAACCGAATGCATAAGTCAATCCCCCGGCCGGGGGAGAGGCCGAAGTTCCCCGGCAAATAAACTTTGATAAATTCGATTCCGGGTCTCCGGAAGATTAGCCATACGATACTCCGCCCGCCGCACCGCATAAGGCCCAAAACGATAGGACGCCGCTAACAAGGGATAGGAGAAAGAGTCGGCCTCAACCAGCAATTGTCGGCAAAAATCCAAGTACTCAACCCCCACTCGAAGGTTCACCCGCCAGTTCCAAGCCCGCCAAAAAGGTTGCTCCGACACTTCCTCCCAGGCGGGTGGGGTAAGCTGCATCATTCCTCGCGCCGTTTGGTTGCGGGCATGAGCATCAAAACTGCTTTCCGCAAAGGCTATGGCATAGATAAACCCCGGATCAATATCGTAGCGTTTTCCCAGTCGTTCCGCCTCCCGCCAAACCAGATTCTCCGGAACCACTGCCGGAGGACGAACCACCCATTGCCAGGACTGTACCACCAACAGGAGAAAAAATATCAAAGCCAACGCCTGCCAGCGCCGGTCACTTAAACAAGGAGCTGCCATTTCTTCGAGAAAATCCCATGCCCTCCGAAAAGTTTAATCCTCCTGGCCCTTGAGAAACTCAACAAAAGCCTTCTCAATCAAAGCAACGGCCTCACGAGGTTTCAAATGACGGGTATTCACGACCAAATCATAATCGTGCGGGTCGTTGATATCGCGGTGAAAATGCTTCGCCAGATACTCTTCCTTGTCCCGGTCTTCCTTTTGAATCACCTCCCGTGCCCCATCACGATCCAATTCCTCACGGCGTGCCGCCAGCCGCCGCACCCGTTCCTCCAAAGGGCAGACAATGCGAACGGAAAACGTCTTGCGGTGCCGCGCCGCCACCAAATGGGCTCCGCGACCGACAATAATGACATTCCCCACCCGGGCCAAACGCTCGATGGTTTCGTTGGTCTTTTCCACCATGGTCCACATGGAGGGATGCACCCCCAGCAATTCCCGCACAAAAGCCTCCACCCCGGAACGGCCAGCCTCCGGCAAAAACTCCGCAACCTTCTCCGAAAGCTGCATTTCCTTCAGCACCAAATGCAGTAAATTTCGGTCCCATACCGACCATGCTCCGGGCATCGCTTCAGTCAAACGCTCCCCCAGGAGCTGACAAATGGCCTCGCCATCCGAACCCGTTTCCCTGGAAACGGTAATCGATGGCTTCGCGAACGGGACCAAGCCACTATCCGCGTGACGCCGATAGGTGGCCAAAACAAAGGATTTTAAACTGTCAGGGGATGCCGAATAGCTCATAGGGAATAAGATAAATAATCTTTCTTGCTTTGACCAGCAGGAAATCCCCGTTTGGGGCAAACCGTTGCTTCCCCCAAAGATCGCTTTTGCCCCCATACGTAAGCACCACTCAACCGTATAGCCGGAATGGTGGTAAAGAAATAATCGCCTTGCGGGAGGTCAATACCGACTAGTCCACATGACGGACCACTTGCATGATCGGCTTATTCCAATCAATCCGAAAGTTATCCGCTAACGGCCTTTCCCTATCATCTTTATAGCCTTTGATGGTCTCGACCTCTTCCTCCAACAAGGGGGCGGTGGCAAAAAGAGGCAATACGGGTTGATCCGGGCCGGAACTCTGAGTTTCATACCTCTTCCCTTTCTCCTGGACAAACAACGGCGGCGGCCGGGGGGCGGGGGGGGGG